>CAZVUN010000022.1:0-33749 GCA_964629975.1 uncultured Acidiferrobacteraceae bacterium
GCCCGCAGCGGCGCAGGCGCGCGAGGTCCGCAGCGAGCCACCGAGCGCGGCTCCGTCTACGCGCCGCGGCGCTCTGGCGGTGATCTTGAAAGGCGGCAGTTTCACGCTCGATGAGCCGCGCCAGGTCATCGATGGCGTGTCGATGCAGTACGACGAAAAATCCAGCAGCGCCTTCGGCGGCGAGCTCGAGTACCGCGATCGCAGCGGCTTCGCCCTCGGCGGCGAGTTGCTGTACTTCAACCACCCGCTCGCGCCCGTGGGCACGACGCTCGAGAGCGATCAAATGACGTTCGCGTTACTGTTCAATGCCAAGTACTACCTGGGCATTGCCGATGTCGTGTATCCGTACATCGGCGCTGGTTTCGGTTCAGCGGCCACCTCCTTCGACGGCAGCATTACTGGCAACACCGTGGGATTGGCCGGGCAGTTGATGGCGGGCATCGAGCTGCGCCTCGGCAGTGTCGGCATCTACGCTGAGTACAAAAAGCTCAGCTCGACCACCGAGGACTCTGCCGGGCAGGAGGTGGACGTGAGCGGCAGCGGTGTATTCGTCGGCGTGAGCGTGGGCTTCTAGCGGCGGCCGTACCTGCGCTCAATCGTCGTAGTACGACGCCGCATGGTGCGGGCGCACGCGGAAGCGCTTGTACACCCACTGGTATTGCTCCGGGCAGCTGCGCACGCAACGCTCGAGCATCGCGTTCACCGCCCTGACCGAGGCCTCGATGTCCTCGCCGCCGATCGCCTCGGGGCCGCGCAGGAAATGCAGGTGGTAGCCCTCACCGCGCGGCAGGCGCTCGGCGTACACGAAGAACACCGGCGCACCGGACTTGGCCGCCAGGCGCGAGAGCAGTGTCATGGTGAAGGCCGGTATGCCGAAGAACGGCGCGAACACGCCGCTGGCGGGATCGGCCGGCACCTGATCGGGCAGGATGCCGACCAGCTCGCCGCGCTGCAGCGCCTTGTACAGCGCGCGCACCCCCGGTCGCTCGGCGGCCACGAGCTTGGCGCCGAAGCGCTCGCGTCCGTGCCGCATGATCTCGCCCATCGCCGACAGCGGCGGGCTGCGGTAGAGCGAGGTCATGGGCGCATAGATCGACGCATACAGCCCGACCAGTTCCCAGGCGCCCAGGTGCGGTGCGGCGATGATCACGCCCTTGCCCTGCGACAGCGCACGGTTGAAGTCATCCGCACCGCTCATCTGGCACACCAGTCTCAGCAGCTCGGCGCGTCCGCACGACCACAGCAGCGCGACCTCGGCCGCGCCCTTGCTGTATTCGATCAGGCTGGCGCGCACCAGCTGCGCGCGCTGCTCGGCGCGTAGCCCGGGAAAGCACAGTCCGATGTTCACCTCGGCCGTGCGGCGGCGGCGATTCGGGACAACCGCGACCAGCGTGCCGATGGCGCTGCCGAGCGCGTGCGTCACGCGCAGCGGCAGGGCGGCGAACAACCGGAACAGCAGCTTGACGACCAAGGCTTTCATGCGGGAAGGGCGGCGAGTGTACCACGCCGGCCATGTCGCTCCGGGGCGCGCCGGGGCGCGGCGCTACGCTACAATCGCGGCGTGAAACTGATTACCCACGAGCTGCTGCGCGGCCTGAGCGCGCAGGCCGCGGCCGCACCGCGCCGGCGCATGAATCACAATCTGCATTCGGACCTCGCCGACCCGGTGCAGCGCCTGTGTAACGCCTTCGAGCCAGGCACCTATGTGCGAGCGCACCGCCATGCGCAGGCCGATCGCTGGGAGCTGTTCGTGGTGTTGAGCGGCGCGGCCGTGGTGCTGGTGTTCGACGAGCGCGGCACGGTGCGCAGCCGCGTGCTGCTCACCGCCGCCGGACCCACCTACGGCATCGAGCTGCCGGCCGGCTGCTGGCACGCCCTGGCCGCGCTCGCCACCGGCACGGTGCTGTTCGAGGTCAAGCCCGGCCCGTACGAGGCGCTCAGCGACAAGGACTTCGCGCCCTGGGCGCCGCCGGAAGGTGACGCGGCGTGCGCGCGCTTCGAGCAGTGGTACCGCGCCGCGCGCGTCGGCGACCGGCCGCCGCCCTATCCCTAGGCCGGCGGCCGCCTTACGGCCGCGGCGCGCCGATCTGCAACGTCAGCACCTCGCCGAGTGCGGCACGTATCTGCTGGATGCTGAGATGCTCGGCGTAGCGCGTGCCGGGATACGCCCAGTGCCCGCAGCCCAGCCGAAACACCTGCGGCTGGCGATCGCTCGCAAGGTAGAGGTAGGTCGCGTAGGTGCGCACGGATGCACCGTCGTCCATGTCGCCGACCCGTATGCCGATCGAGGCGGCGGCGGTCTGCCAGCGGCCCCACTGCACCATGTGCACGACCTCCTGCACGACGCGCGTGACGATGAACTCATCCGGGTTCACTGTCTGCTCGCGGTCGCGACGGTCGCGCACCTCGAACTTGCAGTGCGGATAATAGGCGTTGACCTGCACCCACGGCACGACCTTGCCGTTCTGGATGTACACCGCCACCTGCTCGGGCGCGATCACCAGCGCCTGCCGCAGCGCCACACGCGCGCCGGCCGGGACGGCATAGTAGGGCGAGTTCTCATCGCCCGGGTGGCGTGCGCTGCTGCACGCCGCCAACAGCGCGGCCGCCCCCAGCGCGGCGAGCGAGACCCGAAGCGAACGCGTAGCTGCCGTCATGGCATGATCTCCGTGAAACTGCGGATCGCCGCAAAGTCCGCCACGTCCTTCTCCGGCTGCCGGGAATCGGGCTGGCGCACCGCGAGCAGGTGCGCAATGCCGTAGCTGCGCGCGGCGCGCAACACCGGCAGGCTGTCGTCCACCAGCAGCGCGCGCTCCTTGTCGAACGGATGCGCCGCCTGCAGCCGGTGCCAGAACCCGGCGTGCTCCTTCGGCAGGCGCAGGTCGTGCGCGCACACCACCGTGTCGAAGTGACCGCCGAGCTGGGTGCGGCGGAACTTGAGGTCGATCGCCTTGCCGTGCGCATTGGTGACGAGCACGATGCGCTTCTTGAGTGCGCGCACCGCGTGCAGGAACTCGAGCACGTACGGGTGCACGGCGATCAGGTGATCGACCTCCTCCTTGAGCAACGGAATGTCGAGGCCGAGCTCGCGCGTCCAGTAATCGACGCAGTACCAGTCGAGCGTGCCCTCGGCGCGCTTGTAGCGCGCCAGCAGCTCCTGGCGCGCGTCCTCGTAGCCGAGTCCCTTGGCCTCGGCGTAGCGGCGCGGCACGTGCTCGAGCCAGAAATGGTTGTCGTAGTGCAGGTCGAGCAGCGTGCCGTCCATGTCGAGCAGCAGTGTGTCGATCCGGTTCCAGGCAATCATCGCGCGCTGAACTATAGTGTGGGGGCACGGTCATTATATCGGCACTTGCCCCTGGCTTATCCCGGAGTTCCCATGTCGTTGAGAAGTTTCCTGTTTGTGGCGTTTTGTGCGCTCGCCGCCCACGCCGGTACGGCCGCGGCGGTGTCGCCGCTGGTCGAGGGTCGCTGGCTGGAGAAGCACCTCGCCGATCCGCGCATCGTGATCGTCGACATGAGCGACGACGATGCACAGTACCAGCGCTTCCACCTGCCGGGCGCCGTGCGCCGGCCCTACGAGGCGCTGCTCGCGCAGCGACCCGTGCCCGCCGCCACGCCGCCGGGCGCGGGCGAGGGCGCCAAGGGGCCGGCCGTGTCGAGCATCCCGGTGCGGCTCGACGACGCCGAGCTCGCCAGGCTGCTCGGCAGCCGCGGCATCACGCGCGACAAGTACGTCGTGATCTACGACGACGTCGGCGGGCTCAACGCCGCGCGCCTGTATTGGGAGCTGGAACGCATCGGCCACCCCAAGGTGTCGGTGCTGGAAGGCGGTCTGGTCAAGTGGATCCTGCAGGGTCGCAAGGTGGTGAACAATGCGCCGGCACCGCAGGCCGTCGTGTACGAGCCGGGCACGGAAGGTCGCGCCAACGAGGCGAGCCTCGAGGAGGTGCGCGCTGCCATCATCAAGCGCGATGCGCTGCTGCTCGATGTGCGAACGCGCGAGGAGTATGTCGGCGATCCCAGGCAGGCGCGCACCGGCCATGTGCCGGGCGCGAGGCTCTGGCCGTGGGAGCAGGCCGTCGACAGCGCCAACGGTTTCGTGCGTGCCGAGGAGGCCGCGCTCAAACAGTCGCTCGCCGCGGTCGGGGCGCGCGACCGCAAGGCACCGATCATCGCCTATTGCCGTTCCGGCCATCGCGCGGCGCACACCTATCTCGTGCTGCGCAGCCTCGGCTTCGAGAACGTGCGGGTGTACGCCAATTCCATGAATGAGTACGCGCTCGCGCCCGAGCTGCCGCTCAAGCAGGGTCCGCGCCCATGAGCGCGGCGTGGATACCCTGGCGCCGCCGCGCCCGTGGCGGGCGGGATCGGCCGCGAGCTGGCGCGCCACACGACGGCGTGCAGCACATTGCCTGGCGCGGCCCGGCGTCTGCCTCCGAAGGCGCTCACGCCGGGCGCCGCTCGCTCGAGGTGCGCCTCACCCCGCGCGCCAGGACCGCGTTGGCGGCGCTGCCAACGGCGCTCGACATCGAACTCGAGCTCTACTTCAGCTGCCTGATCCGCAAGCGTGTGAACCTGCAGGCCGCCCCGCACGCCGATGCCGCGGCCATCGGCAAGCTGAGCGAGCAGGTGAGCGTGAGCTTTCGCCCGGTCATGACCCGGGCCTGCGCGGTGAACGCAGTCGACCACCCGGATCTCGCGGCCATGCCGCTCGTCAACGCCGCGGCGTTCACGCCGCGGTGGCTCACGCTCGACCACGTGCACGGCGCGTGGCGCGGAGAATTCGGCTGGTGAGCTAGTCGCCGAGCCAGGCGCTGGCATCCGCCAGGCTGTCGAAGGTTTCGATCTCGGCGTCGGTGAATGCCGTCGCCAGCCACCCGGTCCAGCCGTGCCACTGGCTGTCGGCCACGACCGCGATCTTCTGGAAGTCGTGGGCGTGCGCCTTGGTGAACTTGAGGTCCTCCCACGCCACATCGAGCGTGAACCCGGCCATGTTGCTCAAGTCGAGCAACAGCTTGACCTTCGGCTTGCTCTTGAGCTCGGTGGTGACGGCGCGCTCGAACTCGCGGTAGTCCGCGAGCGTGAGCTGCGCATACACCGTGGCCTTGATGAGATCCCGGTCCTCTTCGATGACGATCATGCTGCCTCTCCCCGCGTGGCCCTGCGCCGCGCCCGCGGACTACAATGGTCGCGCGCCAGCGGCTGCCCCAGCCATGCTGCGTCGATGCCCGGGAGGCCTGCCATGACCCAGATCAATAATCCCTGCGACTATCTCGAGCAGGTCTACCAGATCGCGGCCGATGCCGGCCGCCGCATCCTGGACATCTACGAGCGCGGCTTCGAGGTCGAGGAGAAGCCCGACCACTCGCCGCTGACCGCGGCCGACAGCGCCGCACATGCCCTCATTACTGAGCGCCTGCAGGAACTGACGCCGGGCGTGCCGGTGCTGTCGGAGGAATCGGCGCAGGTGAAGTACGGCGCGCGCCGCGAATGGCGGCAATTCTGGCTGGTCGATCCGCTCGACGGCACCAAGGAGTTCATCAACCGCAACGGCGAGTTCACCGTCAACATTGCGTTGATCGACGGCCACGCGCCGGTGCTCGGCGTGGTGTACGTGCCGGTGACGGCCAACGCCTACCTCGCCTGTGCCGGCGGCGGCGCCCACAAGCAGCAGGGCGCCTGCGCGCGCACGCGCATCGCGGTGCGCGCCCACCCCGGGGAGAGGCCGATCGTGGTGGCCTCGCGCTCGCATGCCGGTCCTGAGACGCAGGCCTTCCTTGCCGCCATCGGTCCGCACGATGTGGTGAGCATGGGCAGCGCGCTCAAGTTCTGCCTGGTGGCCGAGGGCACGGCCGACGTCTACCCGCGCCTGGGGCCGACCATGGAGTGGGACACGGCCGCCGCGCAATGCGTGGTGGAACAGGCCGGTGGGCGCGTGCTGGATGCGCACGGCCGGCCGCTCACCTACAACAAGGAATCGCTGCGCAATCCCTGGTTCGTGGTCGTGGGCGGCGGCACGCGCGATTGGTTGCGCTACGTGCCCACGCCGCGCTAGCTCGTGATCAGCGCGCCGGCTGACCGAGCGCGACCTCCTCGGCGCGTGCGCCGGCCGGCAGCGAGTGGGCGATGCCCTTGTGGCAGTCGATGCAGGTCTTGCCCTGCTCGAAGCCGCTCTGGTGCAGCGCCGCGGCGCGCCGTCCCTGCACGCCGTAGTCCATGGAGCGGAAGTCGTGGCAGTTGCGGCATTCGCGCGAGTCGGTTTCCTTCATGGTCTTCCACACGCTCTGCGCCAGTTCCAGGCGCTTGGCCTCGAACTTCTCCTTGGTGTTGATCGAGCCCAGCACCTTGTGGAACACCTCGTTGCTGGCGCGCACCTTGCGCGCGAGCTTGTGGATGTAGTCCTTGGGCACGTGGCAGTCCGAGCACACCGCGCGCACGCCGGTGCGGTTCGAATAGTGGATGGTATGGCGGTATTCCTCGTAGACGTTCTCTTGCATTTCGTGGCAGCCGATGCAGAACGTCTCGGTGTTGGTCGCCTCGAGCACGGTGTTGAAGCCGCCCCAGAAGATGATGCCGCCGACGAAGCCTGCGGCGAGCAGGCCGCCGAGCGACCAGGTGGTGCTCGGTCTTCTCAGTATCGCCCACCACTGCTTCAGGCGGCTGGTCTGTTGCTTGTTTGCCATGACGATCGATCCTCGTGGATAGCGTTGCCGGGCGTGAGCGCGTCAGCGCTTCTGGCGCACCGCCTCGACCGGCTTGAAGTTGTTCTGCACCAGCGGCTTGGCGTCGGTCTGCGGCACGTGGCACTGCACGCAGAAGTAGCGCGCCGGTGACACGTCCGCGAGCTCGGTGCCGGTGGCGCGGTCGCGAAAATGCGTGAGGCTGATCTTGGTGGCGTTGACCTGCTTGTAGCGCGACCAGCTGTGGCAATCCATGCACTTGTTGTCGCGCACCGTGATGGCATAGCCGTCGATCTTGTGCGGGATGAGCGGCGGCTGCTGCACGTAGTCGCGCGGGATCGGGTCGCGGTCGCGCGCCCACGGCGCCATCTCCGCGGCCTTGGCCTCCTGGTTGAGCGGGACATCGCCGCGCAGCGACTTGACCGTCTCCTGCGCCGCGGCCGCGGTGCACAGGCCGAGCGCCAGCGCCAGCGCCGGCCACAGCTTCGTGAGGATCGTCTTCATGGGCTTGCCTCCACCTGGTTACGAAAGCGGGTACCGAACTCGAACACGTTGCGTGAGCACACATCGATGCAGCGGCCGCAGTTGGTGCACTGCGGCGAGAGGATCACGGGGCCTGCGCCCCGGGCCGCGCCCTTGAGCGCGGGCGGAATCACCTGCGGCTCGGGGCACACGGCGAAACAGTCCATGCAGTCGTTGCACTGCGCGCGGCGCGCGGCGCGCACGCGCACCGGGCTGACCGTGGCGAGCAGGCTGTAGAAGGCGCCCACCGGGCAGAGGTGTCCGCACCAGCCGCGCCGCGCCACCAGCAAGTCGAAGGCGAACACCGCCGCGACGATCGCCCAGGCGAATCCCATGCCGAACAGCAGGCCGCGGTGCAGCGTGGTGACCGGGTTGATCAGCTCCCAGGCGATGGTGGTGGTGAGCGCCGACACGAGCAGCGTCACCGCCAGCACCCCGTAGCGCAGGTTGCGGTTGAGGGCCAAGGTGTTGCTGATAGCGAAGCGCCGGCGTACCCACTCGGCGGCGTCGGTCACGAGGTTGACCGGGCACACCCAGGCGCAGTACACCCGCCCCCCGACCAGCAGATAAGAGCCAAGCACGATCGCCCCGCCGAGCACGGCGTCGCGCACCGGCCTGTGGCCGGCGAGCAGCGACTGCAGCAGCACGTACGGATCGGTGAGCGGCAGCACACCGAGCGTGACACTCGAGGCGAGCGTCCCCTTCACGATCCACCAGCCGAGCCACGGCCCGGCGACAAACAGCGCGAGGAACCCGAGCTGGCTGCTGCGCCGCAGGATCAGCCAGCGCTGCGCCCGCCACCAGCCCTTGGCGGCGACGGCCTCGGCGCCGATGCGCAGCGGCGCAAGGCTGGCGGGCGCTGCGGCCCTCTGCACCTGCCTTGCCAAGGCGCTCATGGCCGCTTCTCCGGCGCCGGCTCCGGCAGCAGGCCGCGCCCGCCGAATTCATAGCGCGTGCCCTCCGGCAGGCTGTAGCGATGCTCGGGGTCGGGCGGCACCAGGCTCGCGCCGGCCTTGCGCTTCTCCTCCCAGCCGAGCCGGTAGTGCGCGCCGAGCTCGCCGCGCGCCAGTTGCAGCGGCAGCACCTTGATCGCGGCCTCCTCCAGCACGCACGCCTTCTCGCACTTGCCGCAGCCGGTGCAGGCGCTGGAGTGCACCGTCGGGATGAACAGCGTGTGGGTGCCGGTGCGCGGGTTGTGCTGGCGCTCGAGCGTGATGGCCTTGTCGATGCGCGGGCACACGCGGTAGCACACGTCGCAGCGCAGCCCCTGCCAGTTGAGGCAGTTCTCCTGGTCGACCAGCACCGCGAGCCCCATGCGTGCCTTGCCGATGTCCTTGAGGCTGCGGTCGAGCGCGCCGGTCGGACAGGCCGCGACACAGGGAATGTCCTCGCACATCTCGCATGGCACGTCGCGCGCGACGAAGTACGGCGTGCCGAGCGCCACCGGCTCGCCGGCCTGCGCGAGGCTGAGCGTCTTGTACGGACAGGCGCGCACGCACAGTCCGCAGCGCACGCAGGCGCCGAGGAACTCCTCATCGGCGAGCGCCCCGGGCGGGCGCACGGCATAGGCCGGGCGCGCCGTGCTCTGGCGCGCGTAGAGCGTGAGCCCCACGCCGAGCACCGCCATGCCGCCGGCAAAGCGCGCCACGTCGGCGAGAAACCGCCGCCGTGTCACGCGCCTGCCGCTGCCTGTGTCGCCCTGGGCCGCCATGTGCGCTGCGCCCTGCGTCTTACGCCTTCAGCACCCTGACCGCGCACTTCTTGAAGTCCGTTTCCTTCGAGATCGGGCAGGTGGCGTCGAGCGTGAGCTTGTTGACCAGCTGGCTTTCGTCGAACCACGGCATGAACACCACGCCGCGCGGCGGTTCGTTGCGCCCGCGCGTCTCGACGCGCGTGATCACCTCGCCGCGCCGGCTCTGCACCTTGACCGCCATGCCGCGTTGCAGCCCGCGCGCCTTGGCATCGTCCGGGTGCATGAACAGCTGCGCCGCCGGATAGGAGCGGTGCAGCTCCGGCACGCGCCGCGTCATCGACCCCGAGTGCCAGTGCTCGAGCACGCGCCCGGTGGTGAGCCACAGGTCGTATTCCTTGTCCGGCGCTTCCGCCGGCGGCTCGTACGGCAGCGCGAAGATCACCGCCTTGCCGTCCTTGTGGCCGTAGAACTTCACGCCTTCGCCCTTCTTCACGTACGGGTCGTAGCCCTCGCGGAAGCGCCACAGCGTTTCCTTGCCGTCGACCACCGGCCAGCGCAGGCCGCGCGCCTTGTGATAGGTATCGAACGGCGCGAGGTCGTGCTTGCGCCCGCGCCCGAACTGCGCGTACTCCTCGAACAGTCCCTTCTGCAGGTAGAAGCCGAAGTGCCTGGACTCGTCGTTGTCGAACCCGGCCTGCAGCTGCGTGAGCGGATACTTGTTGACCACGCCGTTGGCGAACAGCACGTCGTACAGGGTCTTGCCCTTGTACTGCGGCTTCTTGGCGATGAGCTCGGCCGGCCACACCTCCTCGACCTTGAAGCGTTTGGAGAACTCGACGATCTGCCACACGTCGCTGCGGGCCTCGCCCGGGGCCTTGACCTGCTGGCGCCAGAACTGGGTGCGCCGTTCGGCGTTGCCGTAGGCGCCTTCCTTCTCCACCCACATGGCGGTCGGCAGGATCAGGTCGGCGGCCAGCGCCGACACCGTCGGGTACGGGTCGGAGACGATGATGAAGTTCTGCGGGTTGCGCCAGCCGGGCAGCATCTCCTCGTTGATGTTGGGACCGGCCTGCATGTTGTTGTTGCACTGCTGCCAGTACACGTTCATCTTGCCGTCCTTGAGCATGCGCTGCATGAGCACGGCGTGGAAACCGGGCTTGTCCGGGAGGGTGCCCGGCGGCAGCTGCCAGAGCTTCTCGGTGATGTTGCGATGCTCCTTGTTGTCGACCACCATGTCGGCCGGCAGGCGATGCGAGAAGGTGCCGACCTCGCGCGCCGTGCCGCATGCCGACGGCTGGCCGGTGAGCGAGAACGGGCCGTTGCCGGGCTCGGAGATCTTCCCGGTCAGCAGATGGATGTTGTAGACGAGGTTGTTCACCCAGGTGCCGCGCGTGTGCTGGTTGAAACCCATGGTCCAGTACGACACGACCTTGCGTTTCGGATCCGCGTACAGCTCGGCCAGCGCCTCGAGCGTCTTCTGCGGCACGCCGGAGAGCTTGCTGGTGTACTCGACCGTGTACCTGGCGACGAACTGCCGGTACTCGTCGAACGTCATCGGACTCGCGCCGCCGGCCTTGTCGGCGTTCTTCGCGGCCTTCTCGCGCGGGTCGGTCGGGCGCAGGCCGTAGCCGATGTTGTCGTTGCCCTTCTTGAAGTTGACGTGCTTGGCGACGAAGTCCTGGTTGACCTTGCCCTTCTCGATGATGTAGTGCGCGATGTAGTTGAGGATCGCGAGATCGGTGTGCGGTGCGAACACGATCGGGATGTCGGCCAGGTCGAAGTTGCGGTTGTGAAAGGTCGACAGCACCGCGACCTTCACGTGCGGGTGCGTGAGGCGCCGGTCGGTGAGACGCGACCACAGGATCGGGTGCATCTCCGACATGTTCGCGCCCCACAGCACGAAGGCATCGGCGTGCTCGAGGTCGTCGTAGCAGCCCATCGGCTCGTCGATGCCGAAGGTGCGCATGAAGCCGGCCACCGCCGAGGCCATGCAGTGGCGCGCGTTCGGGTCGAGGTTGTTGGAGCGCAGCCCGGCCTTCATAAACTTGGCCGCGGCGTAGCCCTCCCACACCGTCCACTGGCCGGAGCCGAACATGCCGACCGCGCTCGGGCCCTTGGCCTTGAGCGCCTCCTTGAACTTCTGCGCCATGACATCGAACGCCTCGTCCCAGGAGACCTTGGTGAACTCGCCGTTCTTGTCGTACTTGCCGCCTTTCTTGCGCAGCAGCGGCGTGGTCAGGCGGTCCTCGCCGTACATGATCTTGGACAGGAAATAGCCCTTGATGCAGTTGAGGCCCTTGTTGACCGGCGCGTCCGGGTCGCCCTGCGTGGCGACCACGCGCCCGTCGCGCACGCCGACCAGCACCGAGCAGCCGGTGCCGCAGAAGCGGCACGGTGCCTTGTCCCAGCGGATGCCGGCGTCGCCGGCCGCCGCGCCCGCGCCCTGCGGCACGGCCAGGGTGACTCCGATGCTGGCCGCGGCTGCGGCCGCGGCGTTGGCCTTGAGGAATTCGCGTCTGTTCATGGTCATGGCGTGGCCTCCACGTTCTCTAGTGTTCGGACTCGGACTGTTCGTACACGAGCGCGGCCGACAGCACCTGCGGCAGCCCGTGCAGGGCGAAGAGCTTGTCGGCGGCAGCCTGGCGGTCGTCGGCCTCGACGGTCACGACCAGGCGACCGTCCGGGGTCTCAACGTGCACCTCGACACCGGCAAGTTCATTGATGCGCGCACGCACGGCGGCGAGATTCTCGGGTCGGGTGCGCACCACGGCGCTGGCTATGTGCATACGGTCTCCTCGCGCGGCGGCGCGGCGGTTGAAGTGAGGGGTATCAGACGAATGGCGCGCGCCGGGCACGGCGCATAGCAGGCCCCGCAGCCGGTGCACGTGCCCGGGTCCACACGCGGGAGCGGTGCCCGGCCCGGTGTGCGCTGCCAGCCGATCGCGCCGGCCTCGCACTGCTCGCGGCACACCGAACACAGCACGCCGTGCTGCGCGAAGCACACCGGGGCGATCTGCGCTTTCAATGCCCAGGGGGCCGCCCGCGCCGCGGCCGGTGCCAGCGCGCCCACCGTGCAGGCCGCCTGGCACTGGCCGCAGAACGTGCACGCGCCGCGCGCAAAATCGACCTCGGGAAAGCCGTTCACGGCCTGGCGCAGGATCGCCGGCGGGCAGGCGCGCACGCACGCACCGCAGCGCGTGCAGGCCGCGACGAAATCCGCCTCCGGCAGTGCCCACGGCGGTCGCAGCGCCATCCGTTCGGCGCGGAAGTCTGCGCGCAGGAACTGGCGCCGGCTTATGCTCGCGGTGGTCATCGTCACTGGTTCGTTAGAACATTCTTTTTAACTAATCCGCGCACCGCATCGCCTTGACTCCAGTCAAGCGACAAAGCCCGACCAGTTTGCTGCGGATTGGTCGCGCATGGCGCCAGCGGGACGAACGGTGTAATCAGTACGCCATGGCCACCGCCGCCACGTCCCAAACACCCGGGTGCTATCTCTGCATCGACCAGGGCGGTCACGCCAGCCGCGCGCTGGTGTATGACGCGTCCGGGGCGGTCCTCGCGCGGGCCGAGCGCGCGCTCGCCACCCGGCATCCGCAGCCAGGCTGGGTGGAGCACGATGCGGAGCAGCTCCTGGGCTCGGTACGCGGCGCGATCGGCGCGGCCCTCACGGCGCTGGGCGCGCGCGCACCTGACCTCGCCGCGGCCGGGCTCGCGACCCAACGCTCGACCGTGGTGTGCTGGGACCGGCAAACCGGCGCGGCGCTGTCGCCGGTGCTGAGCTGGCAGGACCGGCGTGCGCACGGCTGGCTCGCGCGCTTCGCGCACCGGCAGGCCGAGGTGCACGCGCGCACCGGGTTGAGGCTGTCGGCGCACTACGGCGCCTCGAAGCTGCGCTGGTGCCTCGATCACCTGCCGGCGGTGCAGCAGGCGGCACGGCGGGGCACGCTCGCGTGCGGCCCGCTCGCGAGTTTCCTGCTGTTTCGTCTGCTCGCGGAGCGACCGCTGCTCGCCGACCCGTCCAATGCCGGGCGCACCTTGTTATGGAATCTTGCAGCCCGTGACTGGGACGCGCTGCTGCTCGATCTGTTTGGAATCGCGCGTGCGCTGTTGCCGGCCTGCGCGCCCACGCGCCACGCCTTCGGCACCCTGCCCATCGACGCGCGCGCGTTGCCGCTCCGCATCGTCACGGGCGATCAGTCGGCGGCGCTGTTCGCCTTCGGCGCACCCGACCCGCAGAGCGCCTACATCAACATCGGCACCGGCGCGTTCGTGCTCGCATCGAGCGCGCAGCGCCTCGATGCCCCGCGTCTGCTGACGAGCATCGCGTATGCCGACGACGGGCAAGCGCGCTATGTGCTGGAAGGCACCGTCAACGGCGCCGGCGCCGCGCTCGCGTGGGCCGGCGAGGCGCTCGGGATCGCGGGCATCGAGGCATCGCTCGATGAATGGCTGCATCGCGACGGCGACCCGCCGCTGTTCCTCAACGGCATTGCCGGGCTGGGCGCACCGTTCTGGGTCGCTGACTTTCCTTCGCGCTTCACCGCCGACGCCGAGCCGTGGCAGCAGGTCGTGGCGATCGCCGAAAGCATCGTGTTCCTGCTGCAGGCGAATCTCGAGGAGTTCGCCCGCGCCGGTGTGCATCTGCGGCGCATCGTCGCGAGCGGCGGCCTCGCCCGCTCGGGCGGCCTGTGCCAGCGCCTCGCCGACCTGAGCGGTCTTGCCGTGCACCGCAGCGCCGAGCACGAGGCCACTGCGCGCGGCCTTGCCTTCCTGCTGGCCGGTCAGCCGGCCGGCTGGCCGCCGCCCCCGACCGAGGTGTTCGCGCCCCGGCCCAACGCACTGCTACGTTCACGTTACGGTCGCTGGCGCGCGGCGCTTGAGCGCGCGCTGAGCGCCGGGCAGACTGCCCAATCGCATGGACCGCGCCGCATTTGATGCCGTCGCCACCCGCCTGACCCGGGAGGCGGAACGCTCGCCCGGGCACTACAGGTTGCGCGTGTTTCTGCTCGCGCTGCTGGGCTATGGCGTCTTGCTGCTGCTGCTCGTCACCGCCCTGCTGCTCAGCGCGGGCGTTCTGCTCGCCATCCTTGCGACCAAGGCATTCCTGCTGCTCAGGTTCGCCTGGCTGCCGCTCATCTTTGCATTCGTGCTGTTCAAGTCGCTGTGGGCGCGCATCCCCCCGCCCGCAGGGCGGCGCCTGACGCGCCGCGAGGCGCCGGCGCTGCACCGCGAAATCGACGAGGTCGCGCGCCGCCTGCGTGCGCCGCGCGCACACGAGGTGCTGCTGGTCGATGACTTCAACGCCGCCGTCACCCAGGTGCCGCGCCTCGGCGTGCTCGGCTGGCCGAAGAACTACCTGCTGCTCGGTCTTCCGCTGCTGCTCACCATTTCGCCCGAGCAGTTGCGCGCGGTGCTCGGGCATGAGTTCGGCCATCTGTCGCGCCGGCACTCGCGTTTCGCGGCCGGGATCTACCGCACGCGCCGCTCCTGGGACCGGGCGCTCGAAGGCCTCGCGCGTGGCCGCCATCACGGCAGCGGGCTGCTCGCGCGCTTCCTCGCCTGGTATGCACCGTACTTTTCCGCCTACAGCTTCGCGCTCGCGCGCGCCGACGAGTACGAGGCCGATCGCTGTTCCGCACGCCTGGTCGGCGCCGCCGCGGCGGCCCAGACGCTGGTGGATGTGCGCGTGCGCGCCGAGGCGATCGGCGAGCGTTTCTGGCGGCGCTTCTACCGGCTTGCCGATGAGCACGCCGCACCGCCGCGCAATCCGTACGAAGACCTGCGCAAGCTGGCACGCGTGCTGGTGACGGACGAGGAGGCGCGCGAGATCGTGCAGCGCGCCTTGCAGCAGCGCGCCGACTCGACCGACACCCATCCCAGCCTTGCCGAGCGCCTGCAGGCGCCCCCCGCGCCGACCACCGCGTATCGACCCACGGGCCGCAGCGCCGCCGAGGCGCTGCTGCAACCGGCGCTGCCGGCGCTGCTCAGGGAATTCGAAACCCGCTGGCGCGCCGGGGTGGAGCACTCGTGGCGCGAGCGCCATGCGTACGTGCAGTCCGCGCGCGCACGCCTGGCGGCGTACGCGACCCGCGCGATCGACGCGCTCGCCGACGACAAGCTTTGGGACTACGCCAACGTGGCCGAGGAGTTTCAGGGCGCGGAGGCGGCGCTGCCGCTCTATCGTGCGCTGGTCGCGCGCGCACCGGCGCACGCCGGCGCGCAGTTCGCGCTCGGGCGCCTGTTGCTCGCGCGCGCCGGGGACGACGGCATCGCGCACATCGAGCGCGCCATGTCGCTGGCCGAGGACGCGGTCAAGCCCGGCTGCGAGCTGCTGTACGGCTACTTCATGCAGAACCGGCGCGCGGCCGACGCGGAGCGCTACGCCACCCGCTGGCGCGAGGCCGATGCGCGCCTCCAGCAGGCGCGCGCCGAACGCGCGAGCGTGCACGTCAAGGACGATTTCCTGCCGCACGCCTTGCCCGATGCGACGCTCGCGCAACTCACTGCGCAGCTCAAGCAGCTCGGGCGCGTGCAGCGCGCCCTGCTGGTGCGCAAGAAGCTTGCGCACTTCCCGGAATCGCCACTGTTCGTGCTCGCCGTGATCCCGCGCGGCTTCACCCTCAGTCTCAACACGGTGCTCGAGAAACTCACGCGCGAGCTGCGCTTTCCGGGGGAGCTGCTGGTGTACGTCTGCGGCAGCGACCGCAAGCTGTGGCGCAAGCTGCGCAAGGTCGCCGGCGCACGCATCTATCGCCACCGCTGGTTCGGCATCCTGTAACCGCGGCTAACGCGTGGTATCGACCAGCACCCGGTCGTTCGGCCCGGGCGGCGGACTGTAGATCACGAGCGCCGCGGCAGGCCCCTTGCCGTCAGTGACGAAGGAGTGCACCGCCCCGCGCGGGATGAACAGCACGTCGCCGGTCCTGGCGGGCAGCTTCTGCGCCCCGATGTGCAGCGTTCCGCTTCCGCGCAGCAGCAGCACGCTGATGTCGGAATCGGCGTGGTAGTGCACCGGCTCGCGGTCGCGGATCTGCACCAGCAGGTGGCTCGTGTGTACGCTGCGATGCAGCGGCAGCGGCTTGATGTTCTCGCCGGCGGCGGGCGGCTGCTCGCGCAGCAGCACCTCGAGACTGCGTGGTGCGACCGTCTTCCCGCCGTCCGCCGGCCCGATCCAATCGGCGCCGAGCGCCGGCGGGCTCACGGCGGCGAGCACCCAGAGCGCGGCGTGTGCGAGTCTGTTCATTTGCGTCCCCCCAATGGCTTGAAGCGAAAGCAATCAACCACGTGGTCGTTGACCATGCCGACCGCCTGCATGTGGGCGTAGATGATCGTCGAACCGACGAAGGTGAAGCCGCGCTTCTTGAGGTCTTTGCTGAGGGCATCCGACTCGGCGGTGCGCGCGGGCAGCTGCTTCATGTCGGTCCAGCGGTTCTGCAGCGGGCGGCCGCCGACGAACCGCCAGACATATTTGTCGAAGCTGCCGAACTCGTCCTGCACGGCAAGAAAGGCGCGCGCGTTCTTCGCGGCGGCCTCGATCTTGAGGCGGTTGCGTACGATGCCGGGGTTCCTCAGGAGGCGCGCGAACTCGCGCCTGCCGTAGCGCGCCACGCGCGCCGGATCGAAGCCCGCGAATGCCTCGCGATAGTTCTCGCGCTTGCGCAGGATCGTGATCCACGACAGCCCGGCCTGCGCGCCCTCCAGG
The DNA here is from genome assembly GCA_964629975.1 of uncultured Acidiferrobacteraceae bacterium. Lineage (GTDB taxonomy): Bacteria > Pseudomonadota > Gammaproteobacteria > Acidiferrobacterales > Sulfurifustaceae. Next base: position 16,601 of record CAZVUN010000022.1, read on the forward strand.
ATCAGGAACTCGAAGTGCTTGCGATCGTCGTGCACCGGCACGCCCCATTCCTCGTCGTGATAACGCATGTACAGCGGATCGGTCCCGCACCAGGGGCAGCGCGGTTTGGTGGCGTACGCCACGGCCGCTTTGAGCTCGCCTCTGACACGCACGGGCAGCTGGCGCCAGTCGGTGTCGTTGAGCGTCGCGTGGATCGCGTACACGAGGTTGAGGCTCACGGGGTAGCCGTGGCCCCTGAGGATGCGGTAGGCGTTCACCGCCCCGAGTGCTTCGAGATCGCGCCGCGTGTACACGCCGACGGCGTTGAGCCACTTCTGCGTCGTCGGCCCGAGGTTCGGCAGGCTGGCGAGTTGTGAGCGGCGCGCCATGGTGTCTTTGCTACACCGGCTCGACCTGGGGGTGGCGCGCCTTGTCGAGCGCCACGTAGGCACCGCGAAACTGGATCGCCTCTTTGCCGTTCGCCGGGATCGTAGCGGCGAGCTCGATGCGCGCCATGCCGCGGCGTTCGAACATGCGCAGGAACCGCGCGAGCTCCGCCGCCGGCGGCAGCGCACAGGTGGCCTCGATGTCCTGCATCACCGGGCGCAGGTAGCGCACCTCGCTCTCGCGGATCACCACCGTGGCCGGCGCGTGCGCGCGCAGCAGCAGTTGCAGCAGGCCCCAGCCGGCGAGGGTGGCGAGCGCGGCCAGGCTGCCGCCGAAGGCAGTGCGCTTGTGATTGAGATTGGCCGCAAGCGGCGCGGCGAGCGCAAGGCCGTGCCCGTCGCAGCGCACGACCGTGACGCCCATCGCGCGCGTGAGCGGAATCTCGCGATGCAGCGTCTCCTCGAGGGCGCGCAATTGCTCTGGCGTGATCGTTCCAGCCATTGCGTTGCCTACGGCACCTCAAAGGTCAGCGAGGCCCAGATGCTTTCCCAGTTCGCCGCGCTGCCTTTCGGTGCCGGCCGCATGTGCACCGAGGTGATGAGCCACACGCCGCTGCGTTCGAGCGTCAACACGACGCGCCCGTCGCGGTCGGTGCGCAGGCGCAGCTTATCCCCGGGGGCCGCCTTGTTGAAGGCAATGACCGTGGCGTCGGGCAGCGGCCTGCCCTGATACAGCAACTGCACCGGCAGTGCCTGGGCCGCGCCGGGTACGTAGGGGTTCTTTGCGGCGACGAGCTCGAGCGGCAGTCCGAGGCGCCGATCGGTCTGGGCGGGGTCGGGCGCGCCGAGCGCGAGCAGCGCCTTGGCGCTGCGCGAATAGTGTTCGCGGATCGGCGGCCGGGTCCGGCCGTAGCGCTGCACGATGTGTTCGAGCCCCTCCATCTTGAGATAGGCATCGAACTCCGCCTCGCTGTCGAAGCGCACCGAGGCGACGGTGCCGCGGTACACGATGGTGGCGAGGCCGGGCTCGGTGAGCGTCACGCTCCCGGCCGGATCGTCGCCGAGCGTGGCCTGGATGGTTTGCTCGCCGCGGGCGGTGACGAGCGTGTAGCGCTCGAACAGCTCGAGCAGGTAGGGAACCGATTCGCCCTTGAAATGCTGCCCGACGAGCAGTCGCACCGGAACCTTCGCGCCCGCTGCCGGGCGGAAGCTCGCGGGCTCGATCCAGAAGTCATGCGCGCGCGCGACACCCGCGCCGGCGGCGAGCAGCGCGCCGAGGACGATTCGCGTAAACTCCCGCCGCATCGCGCCGCCGTCGATCATGGCGCGCAAGGATAACATGCGATCTGATTCCCCCTGCCGCCGCCACGCGCACGCCGCCGCGCCGGGCACGCGCGTCGGCCGACTGTTGGCGGCATGGCTGCTGGTGCTTCTCGGCAATGTCGCCATGGCGCACGAGATCCGTCCGGCCATCGTCACGGGCACGTTCGCGGCCGACGGCACGTACCGTTTCGAGGTGAGTCTCAACCTGGAAGCCCTGATCGCCGGCATCAGCCCGGTGCACGTCGATACCCGCGAATCGCCGAACGCGCGCCTGTACGATGCGCTGCGCGCCCTGTCCCCGGCCGAGCTCGAGGCACGCTTCGCGCAGTTTGCGTCCACGTTTCTCGCCGGCATCACCCTCGAATTCGACGGGCAGCGCGTGGCGCCCTCGATTGCCGCGCTCGAGATCCCGCCGGCGGGCGACGTCGCGCTCGCGCGGGTGAGCAAGATCGTGCTGTCCGGGCGCGTGCCCGAGGGCGCCGGTGCGGTGCGCTGGGCATACGCCGCGGAGTTCGGCTCGAACGTGCTGCGCCTGATGCGCCACGACGATCCGAACGTGGTTGCGGTATGGCTCAAGGACGGGGCGCTGAGCGAACCCTTCAGTCTCGCCGGGGCGGTGGTGCCGAAGACGCGCGCCCAGGTGTTCGCCGAGTACACCGCGCTCGGCTTCACGCATATCCTGCCGCTAGGCATCGATCACATCCTGTTCGTGCTCGGCCTGTTCCTGCTGAGCGTGCGCCTGAGGCCGCTGCTCATCCAGGTCACCGCCTTCACCGTGGCGCATACCATCACGCTCGCGCTGTCGGTCTACGGCGTGGTGTCGTTGCCGCCGTCCGTGGTCGAGCCGCTGATCGCGGCCTCGATCGTCTATGTCGCGGTCGAGAACATCGTCACGCCGACGCTGCATGCCTGGCGGCCGGTGGTGGTATTCCTGTTCGGCTTGCTGCACGGCATGGGTTTCGCCGGGGTGCTGACCGAGGTCGGGTTGCCGCGCGCCGAGTTCGTGACCGGGCTGCTCAGCTTCAATCTCGGTGTCGAACTCGGTCAGCTGGCCGTGATCGCGCTCGCCTACGCGGCGGTCGGCCACTGGTTCAAGGCGAAGACGTGGTACCGAAGCCGGGTGGTGATCCCGGCTTCGGTCGCCATTGCGCTGGTGGGAATGTACTGGACGGCCGAGCGTGTGCTCGGCTAGGGGCGGCTACAGCGCATCGCGCCGCCGGTCGCGCCGCCGGCGTTCCTTGCCGTTCCAGGGCGTGCGCGCGACGCGCCGCTCCTGCGTGCCCCGATTGACGTATTCGCGCGCGATGATCGGTTTGCCCTTGAGCGGCGCCGCGTGCAGGTCGTCGATGGCCTCTGCACCGGCATGCGCGGGTTCCATCAACACCTTCGCGCAGCCGAGCGGTTGCCCGGTGGCCGCGTCCTTCATGACCACGGCATTGACCACGGTGCCATAGTCGGAAAACACCCGACGCAGGTCCTCTGCGGTAATGGATTTCGCGAGATTGCCGACAAAAATATTCATTCTCTACCCTCCGGCCCAAAGAATCTTGTTTTTGCTCCCACAACCGCCTGTGCAGCAGCGTCGCCCACAAGCATAATCAATTGTGTTGCTCAGAATTTCGAAAACGCAAGTTGGCGAAAGAAGCGGTTGTTGTGGATGAGGTTTTTTCGCGCTGTTGGCCGACGAGCGGCAGCAGCCCGTTCGGCGGGCGAGGCGAGGTTCAGGCACTGCAATTGCAGAGGAGGCGTCCGTGATGCGCGGTAGCATCGAGCGGTCGGTGCGGATTGCGGCCGAGCACGCGCAACTCGAGGGCGAGCTGGCGCTGCCGGCCGGTGCGCGCGGCATCGTGCTGTTCGCGCACGGCAGTGGCAGCAGCCGGCTGAGCCCGCGCAACACCTACGTGGCGAGCGTGCTGCGCGCCGCCGGTCTCGGCACCCTGCTGTTCGACCTGCTGACGCGCGACGAAGACCGCGTGTACGCGACGCGCTTCGACATCGATCTGCTCACGCGCCGCCTGCTCGCTGCCACGCGCTGGCTGGCGGCGTCGGCCGACACCCGCACGCTCGCCATCGGCTACTTCGGTGCCAGCACCGGTGCCGCCGCCGCGCTCATGGCCGCGGCCGAGCTGCCGCAGCAGATCCGCGCGGTGGTGTCGCGTGGCGGGCGCCCGGATCTGGCGATGCCGGCGCTCCCGCGCGTGCGCGCGCCGACCCTGCTGCTGGTCGGCGGATACGACGATGTGGTGATCGACCTCAATCGCCAGGCGTACGCCGCGCTGACCGGGGCGACCCGGGAACTGGTGATCGTGCCGGGCGCAACGCATCTGTTCGAGGAACCCGGCACGCTCGAGGAGGTCGCGCGCCACGCCAGCGCGTGGTTCCAGCGCTACCTCGCGCCGTCATCGGCCTAGTTGCGCGCGTCGGCCCGTGCGTCGGCGCGCAGACAGGCGATGACTTCCTCGTCCGAGACCTGCGGAAAGTCGGCGAAGAACTGGCCGACCGCGTAGAAGAACTCCGGCGCCTCCAGGCACACCACCTCGTCGGCCTCCTGGCGCAGGCGCGCGAGGGTCGCCGGCGGCGCCACGCCGACCGCGGCGATGAGTTTCTTCGGATGCCGGGCGCGCACCGCGCGCAGCGCCGCGATCATGGTCGAACCGGTGGCGATGCCGTCATCGACCACGATCACCACCCGTCCCCGCGGATCGATCGGCGCGCGCACCGGCGTGTACTGGCGGCGGCGCTGGCGCATGGTCTCGAGCTGCGCCTGCTTCTCGCGTTCGAGGTAGGCATCGCTCACGCCCATGGCGCGCGCGTGCTCGGCGACGTACAGATGGCCGGTCTCGTCGACCGAACCGACCGCGAGCTCCGGATTGCCGGGCGCGCCGAGCTTGCGCACCAGCACGACGTCGAGCTCGCCGTCGAGCGCATCGGCAATGACGCGGCCCATCGGCACCGCACCACGCGGGATCGCCAGCACCAGCGGCTTGTCGGCGCGCAGCGCACTCAACCTGCGCGCGAGCAGTTGGGCGGCTTCCAGGCGATTGGCAAATGGCATGTCAGACCGTGGTCGGCAGTGTGAGGAGCGCGGTGTCCGCGCGTGGCGCGCGCGCCGGCAGCGTCGATTGTAGCTGCTGCATGACCTTGGCGGCAGTGGCCCGGTAGCCGGTGAGCTTGCCGCCGCACACGCTCACCAGGCGCGGCGTGCGCACGTCATCGGGCACGATATAGGTGTCGCGCGGGCGGTGAAACGCGCGACCGGCCTGGCGCGGCAGCACGCGCAGGCCGGCAAAGCGCCCGAGTTCCCGGATCGCCAGGTGCGGGAAATAGTGGCGCACCGTTGCGCGGAGATAATCGATCTCCTGCGGCAACGGCTCGACCCGGGCCGGATCGCCGTCGACGTGCGTCTCGGTGGTGCCGACCAGAATGCCCTGCGGCCATGGCATGACGAAGACGGCGCGATGGTCGCTCGGGGCCTCGACATAATAGATGCCGCGGCGCAGCTGCCCCGCCATGACCAGGTGCGCGCCCTGCACGAGTTCCACGGCGAGTGCCGCGGGGGCCGGCGTGACGCGCCGCAAGACATCGTTCACCCACGGTCCGGCGGCATTGACGAGCGTCACCGCGCGGCACGCCTGATCCTGCGCCCCGAGCGCGTAGCGCACCGACCAGCCGTCGTGTTCGTAATGCGCGCCGACGAAGCGCGCCGGGCAGGCGAGCGCGGCGCCGAGCTCCTGCGCCGAGGCGAGTACCGCGCGCGTGAGACGCGCGTCGTCGGTCTGCGCGTCGTAGTAGCGGAACACCGCCTGCAGGCCCGCGGTCGTGAGCCCGTCGAGCGTGTCCCAGTCGCGGCGCGCAACCGTGCCGAAGCGCGTACTGGCATCGAGCCCGCCGAGCAGCGCGTAGAGCGCAAGGCCGGCGCGGATCTGCCACGGCCGGCGCGTCGTGTCCCGGTACACCGGAATGTGGAACGGTACGAGCCGCACGAGATGCGGCGCGACACGCAGCAGGATGGCGCGTTCGCGCAGCGACTCGCGCACCAGGCCGAACTGCGCGCTCTCGAGATAGCGCAGCCCCCCGTGGATGAGCTTGCTCGAGCGGCTCGAGGTCGCCCAGCCGACGGCCTGGCCCTCCAGCACCAGCACCGAGTAGCCGGCCGCGGCCGCCGCCTGCGCCACCCCGGCGCCGTGGATGCCGGCACCGATGACGACGACATCGTAGTGGTCGCTCATCGCGCCGTGCGCAGTTCCAGTTCGCGCCGCAGCTCGCCGATCGCGAAGGTCTCGACCAGCTCGACCCCGCGGCGCGCAAGACGCAGAGCCGTCGCGGCGTCCCCGATCTCGAACACCGCGAGCCTCGCATCGCCGAAGCGCAGTCGGCCGAAGCGCGGCAGCCCCGTGACATCGCAGAACAGGTACTCGGGCTCAAGCTCCTGCAGGATCGGTTGGGTGCGCTCGCGCCAGCGATCGATCACCGCACCGATGCGCGGCCAGCCCTGGCGGCGCGCGTGCAGCAGCGTGTCGAGCGCGTAGGAGATGAGCACGCACTGCTTGAGCACCGGCCGCAGATCGCGCAGCAGCCGGCTCAGCACCACGGCATGGCCGAAGCGTGCTACCGTCACGCGCTTGATCTCGACGAAGGCCTGTACTCCCGGGTGACGGGCGAGCAGCGCCGCGAACTGCGCGAGCGTCGGGATCGGTTCGTGGGCGAACTTGTAGCCGAAGCGTTCGAACTCGCATGCGCGGAACTGCTGCAACTCGGCGGCGGTGTAGTCGTGGATCGCGCCCTCTGCACCACAGACGCGCGCCAGCGTGCGATCGTGGAACAGCACCGGCACCTGATCGGCACTGAGCTGCACGTCGGTCTCGAGGTACTGGGCACCCGCGGCGATCGCGGCCTCGAATCCGGCCAGGGTGTTCTCCGGATAGTGGCGCGGATAGCCGCGATGGCCGACGAGCGCGGGCGCTTTCATAGTCCAAAATGTAGCAGTCGCCACCGTGCCCGGCGCGCACGCGTCATGTGCCTCGGGTAAGATGGCGGCATCCGGCAAGCGCGCGCCACACATGGGGCCTCACTACCTCGATCACCTGTTCACGCCGCGCTCGGTCGCGGTGTTTGGCGCCTCGGAACGCGCCGAGTCGGTCGGCGCGCGCGTGTTCGCCGGCATTCTCGCCGGCGGCTATGCCGGTGCCGTGTACCCGATCAACCCCAAGCACGCCGCCATCGCCGGCCGGCACTGCTACCGCTCGATCCTCGATCTGCCCGATCCGGTCGACCTGGCGGTGATTGCCACCCCGGCGGCGACCGTGCCGGGCATCGTGCACGATTGCGGCGAGCACGGCGTGCGCGCGGCCGTGGTGCTGTCCGCCGGCTTCAACGCGACGCAGGACGCGGAGGGCGCGGAGCGCCGCCGCGCGCTGCTCGCCGAGGCGCGCCGCTACCGCATGCGCCTGCTCGGACCCAACTGCCTCGGCTTCATGCGCCCGGGCATCCGGCTCAACGCCACCTTCGGCGCCGACAGCGCGCGCGCCGGCCCGCTGGCACTGATCTCGCAATCGGGCGCCATCTGCACGGCGATCCTCGACTGGGCCGCACCGCGCAACATCGGTTTTTCCGCGGTGGTGTCGACCGGCGATGCCGCCGATCTCGATTTCGGCGAGCTGCTCGATTACTTCGCGCTCGACCGCGAGACGCACAGCATCCTGCTGTACATCGAAGGCGTGCGCGATGCGCGCGCGTTCCTGAGCGGGCTGCGCGTGGCAGCGCGCATGAAGCCGGTGGTGGTGGTCAAGGCCGGGCGGCACGCCGAGGGCTCGCGCGCCGCGCTCTCGCACACCGGCGCGCTGGTTGGCATGGACGACGCCTTCGATGCGGCGCTGGCGCGCGCCGGCGCGGTGCGCGCCGATTCCGTCCGCCAGCTGTTCGCCGCCGCGCAGATGCTCGCCACCGAGCATCGCGTGCGCGGCAACCGCCTGGCGATCGTCACCAACGCCGGCGGCCTGGGTGTGCTCGCCACCGACCGCGCCGTGGACCTCGGGCTCGAGGTGCCGGCGCTTGCGCCCGAAACACTCGCGCGCCTCGATCAGGCGCTGCCGCGCCAGTGGTCGCACGCCAACCCGGTCGACATCCTGGGCGATGCGCCGCCGGCGCGCTACGCGGCCGCGGTGGCGGCCTGCCTCGACGATCCCAACGTCGATGGCGTGCTCGCCATGCTGGCACCGCAGGCCATGACCGCGCCGCTCGCCGCGGCCGAGGCGGTGCTCGGGGCGCGCACGCGCACCGACAAGCTGCTCATCGCCTGCTGGATGGGCCAGCGCCAGGTGGCGCAGGCGCGCGCGCTGCTGGCCGGGCATGGCGTGCCGGAGTTTCCGAGTCCCGAGACCGCGGTCGAGGCGTTCAGCTATCTCGCTGCCTATCATCGCAACCAGCAGTTGCTGCGCCAGGTGCCGGGCCCGCTGGGACCGCACGATGCGCCGGATGTCGCGGGCGCACGCCTGGTGATCGAGGCGGCGCTGGCCGAGGGCCGCGACCTGCTCACGACCATGGAGTGTCGTGCGCTGCTCACCGCCTTCGGCATCCCGGTGCTCCCGGCGATGGCGGCGCGCTCGGCCAGCGAGGCGCTGGTGGTGGCCGAATCGCTCGGCTTCCCGGTGGCGCTCAAGATCGCCTCGGTCGACATCACGCACAAGTCCGACGTCAACGGCGTGCGCTTGAACGTTGGCAACGCCCAGGCGGTGCGCAGCGTCTACCACGAGCTCATCGAGTCGGTGCAGCGGCAGCGCCCGCAGGCGCGCCTCGACGGCGTCACGGTCGAGCGCATGTACCGCCGCCCGCACGGGCGCGAGCTGCACGTGGGTGTGGTGCGCGATCCGGTGTTCGGTCCGGTCATCAGCTTCGGCCTGGGCGGCACCGCCATCGAGGTGCTGCGCGATCGTGCCGTGGCGCTGCCGCCGCTCAACACCTTCATCGCCGAGGCCCTGATCGAGCAGACGCGCGCCGCGCGCCTGCTCGGCGCGTTCCGCAACCTGCCGCCGGTCGACCGGGCGGCATTGGTGGCGGTGCTGTGGCGCGTGTCGGAGATGGTGTGCGAGCTGCCCGAGATCCGCGAGCTCGACATCAATCCGCTGGTGGCCGATGACGCGGGCACGATCGCGCTCGATGCGCGCATCGTGGTCGAGGCGCCACCCCCGCAGCTCGATCGCTACGCGCACATGGCGATCCACCCGTACCCGAGCCACCTGGTGGCGGTGCTGCAGCTGCCGGACGGCACCAACGTCACGATCCGGCCGATCCGCCCGGAGGACGCCGGGATCGAGGATGCCTTCGTGCGCAACCTCTCCCCGCGCGCCAAGTACTTCCGCTTCATGCAGGCGCTGCGCGAGCTGACGCGCGACATGCTGATCCGCTTCACGCAGATCGACTACGACCGCGAGCTCGCACTCATCGCCGTGGTCGAGCAGGGCGGCCAGGAGGCCGAGGTCGCGGTCGCGCGCTACGGCATGAACCCGGATCGCGAGAGCTGCGAGTTCGCGATCGTGGTGGCCGACGCCTGGCAGGGCAGGGGCATCGGTTCGCGCATGATGGCGATGCTGATGGAGGCGGCCAAGGCGCGCGGCTTCAAGCAGATGGAGGGCGAGGTGCTGGCGGAGAACGCCCCGATGCTGTCGCTCGCGCGCCGCCTCGGCTTCCGCGCGCGCCCGCACCCCGACAGCCCGGATACCTATCTCATCAGTCGCGACCTGTGACTCAAAGCGCGCGCACGTGCTGCGCCATGCGGCTGCGCAGCGCCTCGTCCGGCAGGCGCCCGACCCCGCCCTGCATGTTGTCCATGAGGTGGGCGACCTTGCGGGTCGCGGGAATCGCGCAGGTCACGGCCGGATGCGACAGGATGAACTTGAGGAAGAACTGCGCCCAGCTCGTGCAGTCGATCTCCGCCGCCCACGGCGGGAGCGGCCGGTTGCCGACCTTGCGAAACAGCGCGGCGCCCTCGAACGGCCGGTTGACCAGCACCGCCATGCGCCTTTCGGCGGCGAGCGGCAGCAGGCGGGCCTCCGCCTCGCGCGAGACGATCGAATAGTTGAGCTGCACGAAGTCGGGGTCGGCCTCCTGCATGACGCGCTCGAGCTCGTCGTAGGCGCCGCTGTGGTAGTGGGTGATGCCGATGTAGCGCACGCGCCCGGCCGCCTTCCATTCGCGCAGCGTCTTGATGTGCGTGCGCCAGTCGACGAGGTTGTGCACCTGCATGAGCTCGATGCGCTCGCGGCGCAACAGGCGCAGCGATTGCTCCATTTGCCGGATGCCGGCCGCGCGTCCGTCGGTCCAGACCTTGGTGGCGAGAAACAGCCTGTCCTGCACGCCGAGCTCGGCGGCGAGATCACCCACGACGCGCTCGGATTCGCCGTACATGGGCGAGGAGTCGACCACACTGCCGCCGAGCGCCACGAACTGCTTGAGCACCTCGCGCAGCGGTGCGCGCTGCGATTCTCCCGCACCCACGTCGAAGGTCTGCCAGGTGCCGAGGCCCACGGCCGGGATCCGTTCGCCGCTGCGCGGAATCGGGCGCGTGAGCATCGTCTTGGCCTCGGCCTTGGCGGCGCGCGCCGCGGCCACCGTCAGGCCGGTCGTCACCATCATCTTCAATACGTCACGACGCGACAGTCCCATGGGCTTGCGCTCCGGTGTTGTGTGCATTGCCGTTTCCGCGCAGGACCCGCTCGCGGCGCGCCAGCCACAGGGCAACGCCGACGTACAGCCCCGTGATCGGCACCGCCAGCCACGCCATCCCGGCGAGCGTGAGCCCGAGGCCCTTGATGCCGGCGAAGAGCCACGCGCTCAGCGCATCGCCGCCGCGGAACACGACGGTGTCGATGAAGTTCTTGGCCTTGTATTTTACTTCCCGCCCCACGACCGTGAACAAGACCTCGCGCGCCGGACGCGTGAGGGCGTATTCACCGGCGCGGCGTGCCACCTGGAACGCCACCAGCACCGGCAGGATCGGCGCCACGCCAAGCGCGAGGAAGCCCAGCGCGGTGATGACCGGCACCGCGGCGAGCGTGGGTGCCAGGCCGAAGCGCGCGAGCAGCCGCCCGGTGACGAACAACTGCACCGTGAGGGTGAGCACATTCACCCCGAGGTCGATGGCGGCGAACAGCGCGGTGCGCTCGCCCGGATCGCTGTAGGTCGCGGCTACGATGTGCGCCTGCGTGAAGTAGGCGAAGGTGCCGAGCAGGGTGAGCAGGAAGATGAACAGCGCGATGCCGAGCAGGTAGGTCGAACGCGCCAGCAGTGTCACGCCCGCCAGCACGCCGCCGCCGAGCGGCTCCTCGGCGCTGCGGTCCGGGTGCGCGTCGGGATGGGCGCGCGCAAAGCGCGCCCAGCCGATGAGCGCGCGGATGCACACGAGTGCCCCGGCGAGGAATCCGGCCGACAGCAGCAGCAGATTGACCGGCCCGAGCGGCGCGGCGAGCAGGGTGGTGATCGCCGGACCGGTGATGGCCCCGGCGCTGCCGCCGGCGGCGATGAAGCCGAACAGGCGCCGCGCCTGCGCCTCGGCGTACAGGTCGACCATGAAGCTCCAGAACACCGACACCACGAACAGGTTGAACACGCTCACCCAGATGAAGAACGCGCGTGCCAGCCAGGCGCGTTCGAGCCCCAACTGGAACAGCGCGTAGAAGAGCAGGATGTTGGCGATGAAGAACAGGTACACCGCCGGCAGGAACTTGCGGCGCGGGAAGTGCGCGGTGAGCGCCCCGAACAGCGGCACCGCCGCCAGCATGGCGAGGAACGTCCCGGTGAACACCCAGGGGAGGTTCTTCACCCCGCCGGCGATGCCCATCTCCTCGCGCAGCGGGCGCAGGATGTAGTAGCCGCACAGCAGGCAGAAGAAATAGCCGAACGACCACAGCAACGCCGCGACCTCGTGCGGCTCGGCCGCCACCAGTCGGCGCAGCCAGCGATAGACCCGGGAATCGGTGGTCACCGTCATGCTGTCCGTGCGCGCAGGGCGAAAGGCCCATGATACGCGGGGCGCCGGGTGCTCACCACGCGTGCCCTGTGGTAGCGTGCCGGCGTCCGGCAGGGAGAACACATGGATCTGGGAATCCAAGGCCGCCACGCCCTGGTGTGCGCCGCCAGCAAAGGCTTGGGCAGGGGTTGCGCCGTGGCGCTCGCGCGCGAGGGCGTCAACCTCACGCTCGTGGCGCGCACGCACGCGCCGCTCGCGGCCACGGCCGAGGAGATTCGCAGCGCCACTGGCGTCGCCGTCACCGCCGTGTGTGCCGACATCACCACCGAGGACGGCCGCGCGCGGGCGCTGGCCGCCTGCCCGCAGGTCGACATCCTCGTGACCAACGCCGCCGGCCCGCCCCCCGGGGATTTCCGCGACTGGACGCGCGATGACTGGCTGCGCGCGCTCGACGCCAACATGCTCACACCGATCGCGCTCATCCAGGCCACGGTCGATGGCATGATCGCGCGCCACTTCGGGCGCATCGTCAACATCACCTCGAGTGCGGTGAAGGCGCCGATCGAGTCCCTGGGGCTGTCGAACGGCGCGCGCTGCGGGCTCACCGGTTTCGTCGCGGGGCTCGCGCGCCAGACCGTGCGCCACAACGTCACCATCAACAACCTCCTGCCGGGTCCGTTCGCCACCGACCGCATGCGCGCGCTCACCGAGGCGGCGGCGCAGGCAAGCGGCAAGCCCTTCGAGCAGATCTGGTCGGAGCGCGCCGCGTCCAATCCGGCCAGGCGCTTCGGCGATCCGCTCGAGTTCGGGCAGCTGTGCGCCTACCTGTGCAGCGCGCAGGCCGGCTACCTCACCGGTCAGAACATCCTGATCGACGGCGGGGCCTATCCCGGGACGTTCTAGCGCGCATGGATCGCATGAGACGCAACGTGTGGCTGCTTGCCGGCTGCCAGGCGCTGATGATGAGCGCCAACTCGCTGCTGCTCGCGACCTCGGCGCTGGTGGGCGCGCGCCTCGCGGTCGATGCGTCGCTCGCCACGCTGCCGCTCGCGGTGCAATTCCTCACCACGATGCTCACGACCTTTCCGGCGTCACTGCTGATGAAGCGCATCGGCCGCCGGCCGGGGTTTCTCGTCGGGAGCCTCATGGGTCTGAGCGCTGCGGGCCTGGCCGCGTACGCGATCGTGCACGACAGCTTCGCATTGTTCACCGCGGCCGCGGCGCTGTTTGGCGCGCACAACGGCTTCGGCACCTTCTACCGCTTCGCCGCCACCGACACCGCCACGCCCGACTATCGCAGCAGCGCGATCTCCTACGTCATGGCCGGCGGCGTGGTCGCGGCCTTCGTCGGCCCCAATCTCGCCAACTGGACGAGCGGCTGGCTTGCCGGCGCGCCGTTCGCCGGCAGCTTCCTCGCGCTGCTCGGGGTGTACGCGACCTCGCTCCTCGCCATTCTGTTCATCGATATTCCCCGCCCGGCCGAATCCGCGCACGCGCTGCGCGCCCGCCCCTTAAGCCAGATCGCGCGCCAGGGCGTGTTTGTCGTGGCGGTCCTCGCCGCCATGCTCGGCTACGGCATCATGAACCTGGTGATGGTGGCAACCCCCTTGGCCATGCACGAACACCACCACGCGTTCGCCGACACCGCGTTCGTCATCCAGTGGCACGTGTTCGGCATGTTCGCGCCCTCGTTCGTGACCGGCCATCTCATCAAGCGCTTCGGCGTGCTCAACATCCTGATCGCCGGTGCGCTGCTCAACGCGGCGTGCGTGGCGATCAATCTGCTCGGCACCGAGGTCGCGCACTTCTGGGCGGCGCTCCTCCTGCTCGGGGTCGGCTGGAACTTCCTGTTCGTCGGCGGCACGACGCTGCTCACGGAAGCCTACCGCGAGGAAGAGAAGGCCAAGACCCAGGCGCTCAACGACTTCCTGATGTTTACCTCCATCACCCTCACGAGCTTCACGGCCGGGGCCTTGCAGCACCACTTCGGCTGGCAGGTCGTGAACATCGGGGTGATCCCGTTGATCGCCGTGATTCTGGGTGCGGTGCTATGGTTGCGGCCGCGCCGCCGGTTGCCCGCATCCGAAACGCCGGTCTGACCGCCGCCCGGTTCGGCGCGGAGCCAGTCGTCGATGGTGGCGGATGCTGTGGCCGCCGCCCGGTCGAATGACCAAGCGAGCAAGGCGAGCGGACCGGGCCGGGTGAGTCGGCGCCGGTGACACAGCAGTTGTACAGGAATCAATACGGATCGGAACCGCTTGGTGAGGGTTTCCAGATATGGCAACGTGTTTCCAGATATAGCAACATGGTTCTATATCTGGAAGTTGCTTCCAGACGGTTCTATGCCGTTCATTCATAGTTAGAGCGCAAAACATGCCGAGCGTCGTTCTCCAACAAGTATCAAACGAGTTTGCCCGTACCAATGCGGGCAAGACCTTGGAGAAGCCGATTGCCTTGAAGTTCCTGCAAAAATACTTGCTGCCCGAGGAGTTCCAAAAGCTCGAAGCTGAGTGTACTGAGGGGAAAGTGTATGTCTGGGGTTCAAAGAGTGAGCGCGTGCACCAATACGGAAAGATTCCATTCCGGCAGTCCTTGGTGCTGTTTCGCCGCAACAAAGCCGTTTACAAATGCGGTGTTATCTTAAGTTGGATTTTTAATCCTGCCTTGGCTGAGCACTTGTGGGGCTTCGACAGTGATAACAAGACATGGAGCCTTGTTTATTTCATGAAAGACGTAAAAGACCTTTCGATCCCTGCGTCTGAGATCAACAAACTCATAGGCAGAAAACCGACAGACAATTGGCAAGGATTAACGGCGGAGACTGCGTCAGAAAAGACAGAGAAAGTCATTGAGTATGTGAAGACCAAATTAAAAGAGCGCTCTAACAAGGCGCTGCACCCGACGTCGCCGCTAACGCGGCGCCGCGGGTGAGCTTGGTCGTTAGACAGCCATAACTGCCGTAGAGGACGACGACACTTTATGAAAAGCACCGAATCGCTGATTCACAAAGCCGTTCGCGCACCTTCCAGTCACAATACGCAACCGTGGCTGTTCCAAGTTTCGGAATCTACGATCAGCCTGTATGCGGATCGTACACGAGCGCTACCGGTCAACGACCCGGATGATCGCGAGCTCACGATCAGTTGCGGTTGCGCGCTCATGAACCTGCGCGTTGCCGCCGCCGCCGAAGGCTTGGACGTTCGTATCGAAGCCCTCCCCGTTCCGGATGAGCCGGATTTGCTGGCCCGATGTTCATTCTCTGTGACGCCGGAAGCGCCTGCCCCAGAAGCCTCACTCGCGTCGTTCATCGAACAGCGTCGCACTTACCGAAAGCGCTTCTTGCCCCGCAAAGTGGACACCGAGGCTCTGAATCTGTTGATTGACTCAGCGGAACGTGAAGGTGCATGGCTGCGGCCTCTGACGACCGACAGTGCCCGACACAGAGCCGCCGAACTGGTGGCCGAGGGGGATGCTGCGCAGTGGGCCAACCCGAGCTGGCGGCGCGAGCTGGCCGTCTGGATGCATCCGCGGCGCCGAGGGGATGGATTGACGGTGCCGACCTTGGCTGCGCCGGTTGCCCGGGTCATTGTCCGCACTTTCGACATGGGTGGTGGCGTGGGTGCGAAAGACCGCGAACTGGCTGAGGAATCGCCGCTTCTCGCCGTGCTCGGCACACATGGCGACCAGCCGCGTGACTGGCTGTTGGCAGGACAGGCTCTGGAGCGCGTCCTGCTGGTTGCTTGTCAGAACGGACTTCAGGCGTCGTATCTCAATCAGCCCATCCAGGTGTCGTCACTGCGGTCCAAATTCCAAGACTTGGTCGGTGCCGGCTTTCCGCAGATCCTGCTTCGCCTGGGCTATCCAGCCGAAGAGATCCCGGTCTCACCCAGACGCGCGGTTGAAGATGTGATCGCAGGGGGCGCCATGCAACACGGTAGACTGTGAGGTGATCATGTTGAAGATTCTTGTCATCGCCGTCTCGGTAATCGTCATTGCGGTGGCTGCAGCCGTGGTGTATGGCGCGCTCCGTTGGGACGCGGGCACTCGGGAGTTGCGGGCGCGTCTCGAAGCGGCACGAATACCCGTAGAACCTCAGGTTGCCACTTTTCGCGAGCTCGAACGGTTACCAGCGCCAGTGCAGCGCTATTTTCGTACCGTACTCAAGGAGGGCCAGCCGATGGTGAGCGGTGTGCGCGTGCAGCACCGCGGCACCTTCAACATGAGTGAGACAGGCGAACGATGGAAGCCATTCACCTCGGATCAGCGAGTGATCACGCGACGACCAGGGTTCGATTGGAACGGTCGGGTTGCGGTGATGCCCGGTCTGTCGGTTCGGGTGCATGACGCTTACGTTGCTGGCGAAGGCATCCTGCATGCCGCCTTGCTGGGCTTGTTTTCGGTGGTCAAGCTGCGTGGCACGCGCGAGGTCGCCGAAGGCGAGCTCATGCGCTTCTTTGCTGAGGCGGCCTGGTACCCGACCGCGTTGCTCCCCAGCCAGGGTGTTCGCTGGGAGGAAGTTGATATCCGATCCGCGCGAGCCACGCTGGTCGATGGTTCAGTCGCCGTCACGATGCTGTTCAGCTTCAATGAGAACGGCACAATTGATACTGTGCGGGCCGAGGCGCGCGGACGCACGGTCGGCGATCAAATCATCCCAACGCCTTGGCAAGGACGTTTCTGGAACTACCAGCAACGGGGAGGCATGCAGGTGCCTCTCGACGGAGAGGTTGCATGGCTGCTGGCGGAGGGCGCAAAGCCATACTGGCGCGGTCGTATCACCGAGATCGCTTATGAGTTTGTCCAGTGACTGAGGCAATGACCAGATGGAACTCGGCTGTCTAACACTCCCCCGCCCCACGATTTCTTTGGACACCCATTTGGGGCAACATGCCCCGTAACTGAGGGAGGTGTCCGTGTCCAAGAAGCAAGGTGTGAAGGGGAGGTTTTCCGCCCGTAAGAAGACCGAAGCGGTGTTGCGGTTGCTTCGAGGGGAGAATCTCGATGTGCTGTCGCGGGAGCTGGGCGTAACCGCGGCCCGGTTGTCCGAGTGGCGCGAGGCGTTCCTCACCGCGGGAGGAGCGAGCTTGAAGAATCGCGAGCCCGACGCCAAGGACGAGGAGATCGCGCGCCTCAAAGCAATGGTCGGCGAGATGACGATGCGCCTGGAACTCTCGCGCGAGGCGGTCAGGCGCCTGAAGGAGGGGCTCCCTTTGGAATCCCGGAGGTCGAAGCGATGAGCCGCGCCATCTCGGCCTGCGGAGTGCGGCGCTACGGCGTGGCGCGCGTGTGCGACGAATGGCAACTTCCGCGCTCGACGCTCTACGCAAGCCGCGAGCGCTCCGAGCGGTCCCGGGTGCCGGCCAAGCGCGGCCCCAAGACCCGCTACACGGACGTGGAGCTCACCCCGCACATCCGTCGGGTCATCGAGGAATCGCCCTTCCTCGTGTCAGCGCCAATGCTAATTGTCCCCTGATCGGCAACTAATTTTGTCCCTCAA
>CAZVUN010000023.1:0-32948 GCA_964629975.1 uncultured Acidiferrobacteraceae bacterium
AGATGGGCGTGAAGAAGGACGCCATCCCCGGCTTCATCAACGAGATGTGGGCGCGCGTCGATGAGCCCGGTACCTACCGCGGCCAGTGCGCCGAGCTGTGCGGCAAGGACCACGGCTTCATGCCGATCGTGGTGCAGGCCGTAAGCCAGGAAGAGTTTGACAAGTGGGCAAGCCTGCAGAAGAGCAAGGCCGCGGCCGAGGCCGCCGATGCCGGCAAGACCTTTACCAAGGACGAGCTGCTGGCCAAGGGCAAGCAGGTGTACGCTGCCTCGTGCGCCGCCTGTCACGGGCCGAACGGCGAAGGCGTCGGTCCGTTCCCGAAGATGGCCGGCAGCAAGATCGCCAAGGGCCCGCTCGCCGAGCACCTCAAGATCGTCCTCAAGGGCAAGCCCGGCACCGCCATGCAGGCGTTTGGCCTGCAGCTCAACGATGTCGACCTGGCCGCGGTGATCACCTACGAGCGCAACGGCTTCGGCAACAATACCGGGGATGTCGTGCAGCCGGCCCAGGTCAAGGCCGCCCGCTAGACCGGAAAGACGAGATTTCAGAGGAGATCTGAAACATGGCACACGCAGCAGCAGCACACCACGAAGAGCACCCGACCGGCATCAGCCGCTGGCTGTTCACCACCAACCACAAGGACATCGGTACGCTGTACCTGGTGTTCGCGTTCACCATGGCGCTGATCGGCGGCATCATGTCGCTCGTGATCCGCGCCGAGCTGTGGCAGCCGGGTCTGCAGGTGGTCGACCCGCACTTCTTCAACCAGATGACCACGGTGCACGCGCTCATCATGATCTTCGGCTTCGTCATGCCGGCGTTCACCGGGCTCGCGAACTGGATGATCCCGATGATGATCGGTGCGCCCGACATGGCGCTGCCGCGCATGAACAACTGGTCGTTCTGGATCCTGCCGTTCGCCGGGGCGCTGCTGATCATCTCGCTGTTCGTGCCGGGCGGTGCCGCCTCCGGCGGCTGGACCCTGTACCCGCCGCTGTCGGTGCAGCTCGGGATGGGCGTGGACTTCACCATCCTGTCGATCCACCTGCTCGGCATCTCCTCGATCCTGGGCTCGATCAACATCATCGCCACCGTCCTCAACATGCGCGCCCCGGGCATGACGCTCATGAAGATGCCGATGTTCTGCTGGGGCTGGCTGATCACGGCGTTCCTGCTGATCGCCTCCCTGCCGGTGCTGGCCGGGGCCGTGACGATGCTGCTCACCGACCGCCATTTCGGGACGCACTTCTTCGATGCCGCCGGCGGCGGTGACCCGGTGATGTTCCAGCACATCTTCTGGTTCTTCGGCCACCCCGAGGTGTACATCCTGGTGCTGCCGGCGTTCGGTGTGTTCTCGCAGATCATCCCGACCTTCGCGCGCAAGCCCCTGTTCGGCTACGCCTCGATGGTGTTCGCCACCGCGACCATCGCGTTCCTGTCGTTCATCGTGTGGGCGCACCACATGTACACGGTCGGCATGCCGCTCGCCGGCGAGCTGTTCTTCATGTATTCGACCATGCTGATCGCCGTGCCCACGGGCGTGAAGGTGTTCAACTGGGTGTCGACCATGTGGCGCGGGTCAATGAGCTTCGAGACGCCCATGCTGTGGGCGATCGGCGGCGTGTTCACCTTCACCATCGGGGGTTTTTCCGGTCTGATGCTGTCGATCACCCCGGCCGATTTCCAGTACCACGACACCTACTTCGTGGTGGCGCACTTCCACTACGTGATCATCGGCGGCTCGGTGTTCGCCCTGTTCGGGGCCGTGTACTACTGGCTGCCGAAGTGGACCGGGCACATGTACAACGAGACCCTCGGCAAGTGGCACTTCTGGCTGACCATGATCGGCTTCAACCTGACGTTCTTCCCGCAGCACTTCCTCGGGCTCGCCGGCATGCCGCGCCGCATTCCGGACTACGCGCTGCAGTTCGCGCCGTTCAACCAGTGGTCGACGATCGGTGCCTTCCTCGTCATCGCCTCGCAGCTGATCTTCTTCTACCTGGCGATTCAGGCGATGAAGAGCGGGGCCAAGGCGACCAGTCAGGTTTGGGAAGGGGCGCAGGGTCTGGAATGGACGGTGCCGTCGCCGGCGCCGTACCACACCTTCTCGACGCCGCCGCTCATCAAGTAGCCGTGCGCCACCGCCCCGCGCGACCGCGCGGGGGCGGTGGCGAGCGCGTAAACACCACCCGGAAGAGCGAACCCGTGCACACGTCCGAACCCACCCGCGCCAGCCTTGCCGCCCGCCAGCGGCGGGGCATCCTGATTACGGTCATTGTATTGGCGCTGGTCGCGCTCTCCTTCTTCATCTCCGCGTTCTTCAAACCCTGGCAATGAGCGAGCCCGACGACCGTCAGCAGCGTGCGCGTGCCAACCGGCGTCTGGCCTGGAAGCTGGCGCTGGTCGTGGTCGGCATGTTCGGCTTCGGCTTTGCCATGTGGCCGATGTACATCGTGTTGTGCGACATCACCGGGCTGAACGGCAAGACCGGCAAGCTCGACGCCGACGCGGTGGCGGCAGTCACGGCCGACCGCGGCCGTACCGTGACCGTGCAGTTCACCGGTCTCGCCACCACCGGGTTGCCGTGGGAGTTCCGGCCGCTCACCAAGAGAATCGACGTGCACCCCGGCGAGATCACCGAGGTGCGCTACTACGTGCGCAACACCTCGGACGAGACCATCACCGCGCAGGCGATCCCGAGCGTGGCGCCCGGGCGCTCGGCCGAGCACTTCAAGAAGATCGAGTGCTTCTGCTTCACGCAGCAGACGCTCAAGCCCGGCGAGGCGCGCGAGATGCCGGTGCGCTTCGTGGTCGAGCCGGCGCTGGCCCGCGAGGTCGAGGAGATCACGCTCGCCTACACCTTCTTCAACATCGACAAGACCTCCGCGCAGAAGTACGGCGCGGCAGCGTCGCAGGACCACACCCACGCGCACCACGACCACAGCCAGCACAGGTCGGGTGCCGGTGCGGGAGGATAGCGACAGGCAGCAACAACGATAGCGATAAACGAGGAGCAAGCATGGCAACTAGCAACGGCAACTACTATCTGCCCAACCCGAGCCCCTGGCCGATCATCACCTCGGCCGGCCTGTTCCTGCTCGCGCTCGGGGGGGTACTCAGCATGAACGGCATCGGCGCCGGCAAGTGGGTGCTGCTCGGCGGCGCGGCGGTGATCGTCTACATGATCATCCGCTGGTTCGGCCAGGTGATCGGCGAGTCCGAGGGCGGCGTTTACAACAAGCAGGTCGATGTGTCGTTCCGCTGGGGCATGTTCTGGTTCATCGTCTCCGAGGTCATGTTCTTCGCGGCGTTCTTCGGCGCGCTCTTCTACGTACGCCAGTTCGCCGGGCCGTGGCTCGGGGACACCGAGCTGCTGTGGCCGGGCTTCGATTACAGCTGGCCGAGCGCCGGCCCGAAGGGTCCGCAGGCGATTACGCCCGACACCGTGCCGGGCCCGAATCAGTTCTCGCCGATGGGTGCCTGGGGTATCCCGGCCCTCAACACCGCGATCCTGCTGTCCTCCGGCGCGACCATCACCTGGGCGCACTGGGGGCTGCTCAAGAACAACCGCGCGCAGCTCATTACCGGATTGTTCCTGACGGTGGCGCTCGGCGTGACGTTCCTGGCGTTTCAGGCCTACGAGTACATTCACGCCTACACCGAGCTCGGGCTGACGCTCAAGACCGGTATCTTTGGCGCGACGTTCTTCATGCTGACCGGTTTCCATGGGCTGCACGTCACCATGGGCACGATCATGCTGATCGTCATCCTGGGGCGCTCCATCAAGGGCCACTTCCGCCCCGACCGCCACTTCGGCTTCGAAGCGGTCGCCTGGTACTGGCACTTCGTCGACGTGGTGTGGCTGTTCCTGTTCGTATTCGTGTACTGGCTGTAGGCACAGGCGCCGACCCGCGCAAGAAAAAAGGCGCTGCCAGCGAGGCTGGCAGCGCCTTTGTGTTTGGCCGCACGTTCAGTGCGGGCGCGGCGACAGGCCCCCGGCCGGGATCAGCCCGAAGTAGAAACCGGCGAGCAGCAGTACGAACAGCGTGACCGACAGGCCGATGCGCCAGGTGAGCGCCCGGGCGGTGCGCTCGCCCTGTCCCTTGTCGCGAAACAGGAAGACCAGCGCGGAAAACAGGCTGGCGAAGATTGCGAGCAGCATCACGATAACGAACGCCTTGGCGAGCATCGGTGTCCCCAGAGTGCAACGAGCCTGGATTATACTAGACTTACTGCGCTTCGGCCGATCATCCGAAGCGCCCGCTCGCATGCTCGCGTCCTTCCGCCCTTCGTTCATCGCCACCGTGGCCGTGCTGCTGCTGCTGCCGGTGCTGCTGGCACTCGGCTTCTGGCAGCTGCAGCGTGCCGCCGAGAAGCGCGCGCTGCAGCACGAATACGACGCGCGCGCGATCGAGGAGCCCGTGACGCTCGCCCCGTACCTCCAGGAGGCTGCCGACCTGCGCTTTCGGCGCGTGCGGGTGCGCGGTCAGTATGACCCGCACTACCAGCTGCTGCTCGACAACCGCATCTACCGGGGCCGCCCGGGTTACCATGTGCTGACCCCGCTGCGCATCGACGGCAGCGAGGTGCGCGTGCTCATCAATCGCGGCTGGATCGCGCTCGGCGAAAGCCGCGCGCAGCTGCCGAGCTTCGACACGCCGTCCGGCCCGCTCGAGCTCATCGGCGTGGCCACGGTGCCGTCGGATCGTCACTTCATGCTCGGCACGCCGGCGCCCCTGACCCCCGAGGTGCCCACGGTCTGGCAGCAACTGGACCTGGCGCGCTACCGCGCGGCGGTGCCGTTCAAGGTGCAGCCCGTGGTGCTGCTGCTCGAGCCGGCCAGCGCGGGCGGTGGCCTGATCCGCGACTGGCCGCGCCTCGATGCCGGCATCGCCGTGCACCAGGGCTATGCTTTCCAATGGTTCGTGCTCGCCGCCGCCCTGCTCGCGCTCTATCTGTACCACGGCCGGCGCCGCGCGAGCGCCCCCGCGCAGCCGCCCGACACGCTCACGTCATGAAGGCATCCACCCCCCAGCGGCGCCGTGGCCGCCTGCAACTGCTGCTACTGGCGGCGCTGTTCGCCAGCCCGATGCTGCTCGCCTACGTGCTGTTCTACAGCGACTGGCGCCCGGAAGGCAGCGCCAACCATGGCGAGCTGGTGCAACCACCGCGCCTGGTGGCCGATGTGGGGCTCACCGACCTGCACGGGCAGCGTTTCGCGCTGAGCAGCCTGCGCGGCAAGTGGCTGTACGTGCATTTCGGGCCGGCGCGTTGCACCAGCGCCTGCGCCGAGGGTCTGTACAAGACGCGCCAGATCATCATCGCCCAGGAGAAAAACCACGAGCGCGTGCAACGCCTGTTCGTGGTCATCGACGGCGAGGTGACCGACCCGACGCTGGAGGCGTTGCGCAAGGAGCACCCGGGCCTGCGCGTGGCGCGTCCCGACGCCGAGACACTGCGCGCGCTCGCGCGCGAGTTTACCCTGCCGGTCGGCAGCCCGCTCGACGGTCGCGATCGCGTCTACCTGCTCGACCCGCTCGGCAACCTGATGCTGAGCTATCCGGCCGACGCCAATCCCAACGGCATGCGCAAGGATCTGGCGCGGCTGCTGCGCGTCTCGCGGGTCGGGTGATGCTGGGCAAGAGCCAATCGGCCAAGTTCCTGCGCATGGCGCTATGGGCGACGCTGCTCGCATCGGCGGCCGTGCTGTTCAATGCCTACACGCGCCTGTCGGATGCCGGGCTCGGCTGCCCCGACTGGCCGGGCTGCTACGGGATGCTGTTCGCGCCGCTGACGGCGCAGGATCTGCCGCAGACACCGGCGCCGGAGGAGCAGCAGCGCCTCGCCAAGAAGCGCGCCGCCCAGGAAACCGCGCAGCGCTTCCTCGCCGGCGCGCTGAGCCTGGTGCTGATCCGCCTGGTCGTGCTCGGCTGGAACCTGAAGAAGCGCAAGCGCAGCCAGCAGGTGTTGATTCCGCTGGCGACGCTGATCGTGACGTTCGTGCTGGCGTTCGCCGGCTTTGTCACCTTCGAGTACCGCTACCAGCCGCTGGTGATGATGGTGCAGATCCTGGGTGGCACGCTGGTGGCGGCCCTGCTGTGGTGGATCGTGCTGCGCGAGCAGCGCCTGTTCCGCTCGGTGACAGTGACGCCGCCCACGCGGCGCATCTGGCCGCGCGCGCTGCTTGCGCTGGTGCTGGTCGCCGGCCAATTCGCCCTCGGCGCCTGGAGCATGGTCAACTACGCGGGTCTGGCCTGTCCGGACTTCCCGACCTGCCAGCGCGTGTGGTGGCCGGAGATGGATTTCTACGTGGCCTTCACGCTGTGGCAGGACGTGGGTCTGAACTACGAAGGGCGGCTGCTCAATCTGCCGGCCGCCACCGCCCTGCACATGGCGCACCGCCTGGGCGCGCTCATAACGCTGCTTTATGTCGGCTGGCTGGCGCTTTATGTGCTCAAGCAGGGCGGGGCCGACCGGCTGTGCCGCTATGGCCTGCTGGTGCTGTTGATGTTATCGTCCGCCGCCGTGCTCGGGGTCATGCAGGTGGTCATGCATCTGCCGCTTGCCGTGGCGCTGGGGCACAGCGCGGCGGCGCTGCTGTTGCTCCTGAGCGTCGTGACCCTGATCCACATCGTGCGCGCCCCCGCGACGCTGCGCTGACGCCGATCGACACGCTGGAAGAGAGTATGAAACGCGAGACCACAGCCACCACCCTGGACGCCGCGCTCGCGCAGCGCGCACGGCCACGCAGCTTGCGGATGCTCGCGCGTGAGTATTACGAACTGACCAAGCCGCGTGTGGTGGCGCTGATCGTGTTCACCGCCGTGGTCGGCATGTTTCTGTCGAGCCCGGGTGCGCTGCCGCTCGGCGTGTTCATTGCCGCTACCGTCGGTATCGCGCTCGCCGCCGGCTCCGCCGCCGCCATCAACCAGGTCATCGACCAGCGCGCCGATTCGGTCATGGCGCGCACGCGTTGGCGCCCCTTGCCGACCGGGCAGCTCACGGCGCTCGAGGCGATCAGCTTTGCGGTCATCGTCGGCGCGCTCGGGATGGCGGTCCTGATGGTGTTCGTCAACACCCTCACCGCGGTGCTGACCTTCGCCTCGCTCATCGGCTACTCGATCGTCTACACCGTGTGGCTCAAGCACGCCACGCCGCAGAACATCGTCATCGGCGGGGCCGCCGGCGCGGCGCCGCCGGTGCTCGGCTGGGCCGCCATCACCGGTGAGGTTGCGAGCGACGCACTGCTGCTGTTCCTCATCGTGTTCGTGTGGACGCCGCCGCACTTCTGGGCGCTCGCGCTGTACCGCGAGAAGGAGTACGCCAAGGTCGGCATCCCGATGCTGCCCGTGACCCACGGCAACGCCTACACGCGTCTGCAGATCCTGCTGTACACGGTGCTGCTCGCGGCCGTGAGCGTGATGCCGTTCGCCACGCGCATGAGTGGCTGGCTGTACCTGCTCGGCGCGCTCGTGCTCAATGCCGGCTTCCTCTATTACGCCTGGCGCCTGTACCGGCGCTACAGCGATCAGCTCGCGCGCAAGACCTTCAGCTATTCGATCCAGTACCTGGCGCTGCTGTTTGCGCTGCTGCTGATCGACCACTACCGCGTCTACATCCACGGCGCCCTGCAATCCGCGCTGTACTGATGCCGCGCAACGCGCGCCTCACCGCCGGTGTCGTGCTCCTCGCCAGCCTGTGGCTGGCCGCCTGCTCGCCCGCACCGAGCTCCTTCAAGGGCACCGACCTCAGTCGGGTCGAGTGGGGCGGGGACTTCGAGCTGACGGCCCACACCGGCGCGCGGGTCAAGAGCACGGACTATCGCGGCAAGGTGCTGGTGCTGTTCTTCGGTTACACGCACTGCCCGGACATCTGCGCACCCACGCTGGCCAAGCTCGCCGAGGTCGTGCGTGCCCTCGGGCCGGACGCCGTGCGCGTGCAGGTGGTGATGGTGTCGGTCGACCCGAAGCACGACACCCCGGCGCAGCTGGCCGGCTTCGTACCCAAGTTTCACCCCTCGTTCGTGGGCCTTACCGGTAGCGAGGCGGAGATCGCGGCCATCGCACGCGACTACAAGGTTGCGTTCCAGGCCAACCCGCAGTCGAGCGCCGAGCGCACGCTCATCGATCACTTCGGCGGCGTGATGGTCAAGGACGCGCGCGGCAAACTGCGTGTGCACGTCGGCAACGACGCCCCGGTGGCGGACATCGTGCACGACCTGCGGCTCCTGCTTCAGCGGGGCGCCTGAGCGTTGCCGCCTGCGCCGCGGATCGTCAGGCGCGCCAGGATCAGTCCGTAGAACGCATCGCCCGGCGACTGGAAGTGCCAGCCGAGGTGCGTCCGGCACTGTCCGCACAGCGCGATGGTCCAGGCGTAACCGGCGAACCAGGTGTGCGCCAAGGTCGGCGCACCGCTGGTCACGCACCCGGGCGCGGACCCGAAGCAGCCAATGTTAAAACGCACGCCGAGCGGATTGGTGCAGCGGTGTTCGTGGCGGCCTTGCACCTCGCAGCGCGCGCTTTGCACCGTGATGGGTGCGCCACAGGGGGCGCAGAACAGCCGCTCCGCGCCTGCCGCGCGCGGCAGGCGTTCGCGCGCCGGTCGTGCCGGCCGTTGCGGCGGCGCTAGCGGATCGAACAGGTACCACGGCAAATGCAGGTGCATGCGCGTCGCCTCGCGCCGGCGCGCTACAGGAACAGCGTCAGCACGCCGGTGTAGCCGTACACACGATTGTGCGAGATCTCGCCGCTGCAGAAGAAACCGGTGAGCGGCACGTCGCCCAGCTCCTGCTGAATGAGCTTGAGCTCCGCGGAGTTCGCGCCGAACATGTGTTGCCCGCGCCCCATGCACGAGTAGTACACGGCCCCGCGCGCCTGGCCGTTGGCCCGCGCCCGGATGTCGCGCAACATGCGCAGCAGGTCCTCGCGCGCGCTGCGCGAATCGCGCCGGCAGAACATGATCGGATCGCCGGTCTGCACGTAGTCGCCGATGGCGATGAGCCCGTTGCGCGTGTCCACGCCGAGCAGATTGCGCACCAGATAGTCCCCGGTGTCGCTGCCGCGGATCGGGCGCGCCACGAAGATGTAGCCGGCCACCCGCGCCAGGTCGCGCGCCAGCGCCTCACCGATGTCTTCGTTCATGACCTCGAGCGCCGGGCGGTTGTCGATGCGGGCGATCACGTTACCCTGACATTCGCTGATCTCGCGCTTCGGGCCGAGCGGCGTGCAGCCCTGGGTGAGGGCGGTAATCACGCCGACCTCGGGCGCGAACAGCGCGCCCGACAGCCCGCCCGAGGTCGGCGCATCGGCAATCTGCCAGTGCGGGCCGCGCGAGGAGGTGAGCCCCCCGACCAGGAAGCCACCCTCGAGCGTTTCGCTCAACGCCTGCACCAGCTCCATGATGCGTGTGTTCTGTGGATCGCCGTGCACCACGCCGAAGCGCGCGCCGCGCTGTCGCGCCCAGGGCGTCACGGCCACGCCGAGCTCGTTGACGCCGTTGCGTAGCGGCGCAAACACCCGGAAGGAATCGGGCGCGAACTCCCCGAGCAGGACACTGATCGCGCCTTCGTCGTAGTGCTCGTGCCCGTTGGCACACACGCCCATGCCGACACTGCCGACCCAGGCGCCGATCCCGGTGCGGTCCTTGAAGAACGCAAGCACCTGCGGCAGCTCCGCCGCGAACGCATCGGTCGCATAGAGAAAGCCGAGATTCGCGCCCGCCGGGATGTCACCGAGCGCGGCCAGGCAGCGGCTCGCCGCCTGCAGCGAATCCGGGGCAGCGGCATGCGCGGCGCGAAACGGTGGCAGGGCAGACATGGTGGATGGGTGGGGCATCGCTCACCCCAACTATAGCCGAGCGCACGCGCGCTGATCACTTGCCGCGTGTGCGTCTACTGTGCTGCACTACGCCTCTCGCCCTGCGAGGATCCCGTGCGACGACTGGTGAAACCCCGTTCCCGCAAGGCCGGCCTGCCGCCCGGCACGGTCGTGCACATCGGCGAGAAGCGCGCGGAGACGACGCGCATCGCACTGCTGTGTTACAACGCCGAGACGTACGAGGAGCGCGAGGTGCGCACCATCGAGGAGCTCGCGGGCGTGCGCGGTCGCGGGGTCACCTGGGTGCACGTCACCGGCGTACACGACGTCGAGCTGCTTGCGCGCCTCGGCGAGCTGTTCGGCCTGCACCCGCTGGTGCGCGAAGACATCTCCAACACCGACCAGCGCCCCAAGCTCGAGGACTACGGCGACTATGTCTATATCGTGGTCAAACTGTTACACGACGGTGTCAGCGGGTCGGAGACCAGGGCGGAACAGGTGAGCATCGTGCTCGGGGCGGATTTCGTGCTGTCCTTCGAGGAGGCCGAGCCGACTGCCTTCGAGCCCGTGCGCGAGCGCATACGCCGCGCGCGCGGCCAGATCCGCGCGCTCGGTGCCGACTTCCTCGCCTACGCCCTGCTCGACGCCGTGGTCGATAACTACTTCCTCGTGCTGGAACGCTTCGGCGAGCGCATCGAGCAGCTGCAGGAGCAGCTGCTGGTCAAGGCCGCGCACAACTCGGAGGTGACGCTGCACCAGATGCGGCGCGAAATGGTGCTGCTGCGCAAGACGGTGTGGCCGTTGCGCGAGGTGATCGGCACGCTCGAGCGCGGCGGCTCGGCGCTGTTCCGGCGCGACACCTGGGTGTACCTGCGCGATGTGTATGATCATGTCATTCACATGATCGATACGCTCGAGACCTTTCACGAGATCCTCACCTACACGCTCGACATCCACTTGCTCAACGCCACCAACCGTCTGAATGAAGTCATCAAGGTGCTGACGGTGATTGCCACACTGTTCATTCCGCCGACGCTGATCGCCAGCATCTACGGCATGAACTTCCGCCACATGCCGGAGCTCGGCTGGGTGTGGGGCTATCCGCTGGCGCTGGCGCTGATGCTGGGCGCGGTGGTCGGCATGCTCGTGTATTTCCGGCGCAAGCGCTGGTTCTGACCGGGCGCAGGCCGCAACGTCGGGAGCCAACATGAGCGATGCCGGGGTGCTGGTGGTGGGCGCGGGGCTGGCGGGTCTCAATTGCGCACGCACGCTGCTGCGCCACGGTCATGGGGTGCGGGTGCTCGAGGCGAGCGACGGGGTGGGCGGACGTTTGCGCACCGACGTGGTTGATGGCTTCCGCCTCGATCGCGGCTTCGCGGTGTTGCAGACCGCCTACCCCGAGGCGCGCCGCGCGCTCGATCTCGCGGCGCTCGACCTGCGCGCCTTCGTGCCGGGCGCCCTGATTCGCTATGAGGGGCGCTTTCACCGCATTGCCGATCCGTGGCGCCGGCCGGGCGCGGCAGCGACGACGCTGTTGTCGCCGATCGGAACGCTCGGGGACAAGTGGCGTCTGGCGCGGTTGCGCCATGCGCTGGTGCGCGCCGACATCGACACGCTCTACACCCGCCCCGAAACCTCGATCGCCACGTACCTGCGCGCGCGCGGCTTCAGCGAGTCGATCATCGAGCGCTTCTTTCGCCCGTTCCTTGCCGGGGTGTTCTTCGACCCGGACCTGGAAGCATCCAGCCGCGCCTTTGAGTTCTATTTCCGCGCGTTCGCGGCGGGCGACACGGCCGTGCCCGCGGCCGGCATGGGCGCGATCGCATCGCAACTCGCGGCCACGCTGCCGCCCGAGACGGTTCGCGTCGGGGCGCGCGTCACGGCGCTCGCGGAGCGCGGCGTTATCCTCGCGAGCGGCGAACGCCTGGGCGCGGATGCCGTGGTGCTGGCAACCGACGGGGTGACGGCCGCGCGCCTGCTCGGGGAGCAGCCGTTGCCGGGTGCGCGCGGCACCACCTGTCTGTACTTCGCGGCCGACAGCGCACCGCTCGATGAACCGATCCTCGTGCTCAGCGCGGAACCGCGCGGGACAGTCAACAGCCTGGTGGTGCCGACGCTGCTGTCACGCGCCTATGCACCGGCCGGCAAGACGCTGATCACGGTGAATGTTCTTGGCATTCCGGGGCAGAGCGACGCGCTCCTTGCGCAACAGGTGCGTGCGCAACTGCGGGAGTGGTTCGGTGCGGTCGTGGATGGCTGGCAGCATCTCAAGACCTACCGTATTGTCGATGCCTTGCCGGCGCAGACCCCGCCGCTCGCGAACCCGATGCACTACCTGCCGCGGCGCAGCGAGTGGCTGTACGTGTGCGGTGAATACCGCAACGCGGCGTCGATCAACTGGGCGTTGTACTCCGGGCGGCGCGCGGCCGAGGTGCTCATCGCCGATCGGGCCGCGCGGCGCGCGTAGCTCGTCGGCGCGGCACCCGACGGTCGGCCGACGTGGTCAGCGCCGCCGCCCGCCACCGAGCAGCGAGCCCAGCACACCGCGCACGATCTGGCGCCCGATCTGGGATCCGACGGCACGCGCGGCGCTCTTGGCCATGGCCTCGGCGATGCCTTCGCGGCGGCGGCCACGTGCACCGCTGGCGCCACCGAGCAGACTGTCGAGGAGGCCGCCGCCCTCCGGTTCCTGTTGTGTCTCTGCCGTCGCGGCCGCGGCCCTTTTCTTCAGCACCTCGTAGGCGGATTCGCGGTCGACCGCCTTCTCATACTGGCCCTTGAGCGGCGAGGCGTCGATGATCGCCTGGCGCTCGGCGGCGCTGAGCGGCCCGATGCGCCCGCGCGGAGGCACGATGAAGGCGCGCTCCACCACGCTCGGGCTGCCCTTTTCGTCCAGCATCGACACCAGCGCCTCGCCCACCCCCAGCTCGGTGATGACTTGCTCCACCTTGAGCTTGGGGTTGGCGCGGAAGGTCTCGGCCGCGGCCTTGACCGCCTTCTGGTCGCGCGGGGTGAAGGCGCGCAGCGCGTGCTGCACGCGGTTGCCGAGCTGGCCGAGCACCACGTCGGGAATGTCGAGCGGGTTCTGCGACACGAAGTACACACCCACACCCTTGGAGCGGATCAGGCGCACCACCTGCTCGATCTTGTCGAGCAGCGCCTTCGGCGCGTCGTCGAACAGCAGGTGCGCCTCGTCGAAGAAGAACACCAGCTTCGGCTTGTCGCGGTCGCCGACCTCGGGCAGGTTCTCGAACAGCTCGGCCAGCAGCCACAGCAGGAAGGTCGCGTACAGCTTCGGCGCCTGCATGAGCCGGTCGGCGGCGAGGATGTTGATCATGCCGCGCCCGCCCTCGGTCTGGAGGAGGTCGTCGAGGTTGAGCGCCGGCTCGCCGAAGAACCGGTCCGCGCCCTGCTGTTCGAGGGCGAGCAGGGCGCGCTGGATCGCGCCGATCGAGGCGGCCGAGATGTTGCCGTAATCGGTGGTGAACTGCTTGGCGTTGTCGCCGACAAACTGCGCCATGGCGCGCAGGTCCTTGAGATCGAGCAGCAGCCAGCCGTTGTCGTCGGCGATCTTGAACACCAGCGTGAGCACGCCTTCCTGCGTCTCGTTGAGATTGAGCAGGCGCGCGAGCAGCAGCGGGCCCATCTCCGAGATCGTGGCGCGCACCGGATGGCCCTGCTCACCGAACAGGTCCCAGAAGGTGACCGGGAATCCCTGGTAGGTGAAGTCCTTGAGCTTGAGTTGCTTCACGCGCTCCTCGACCTTGGGGTTGCCGCCGCCCTTCTGGCTGACGCCGGCGAGGTCGCCCTTGACGTCGGCCATGAACACCGGCACGCCGATGGCGCTGAACTGCTCGGCCAGCGTTTGCAATGTCACGGTCTTGCCGGTGCCGGTGGCACCGGCGATCAGCCCGTGGCGGTTGGCCATCCTGGGCAGGAGGCAGATCGGCCCCTTGGCCTGGGCGACATGCAGGGGTTCGGTCATGGTGTCGGTCCTCAGGCGAGCGCCTGGTGCGCAGCGCGTTCTGCCGCGCCCTTGTCGATCGGCAGGCGCATTGCCGCCAGCACCTCTTCGAGCGCGGCCAGGCAGTAGAGCACGTTCTTCACGTTGCAGCCGTAGCCCATCAGGCCGATGCGCACGATCCTGCCGGCGAGCGCGCCGAGGCCCGCGCCGATCTCGAGGTTGTACTCCTCGAGCAGCCGCCGGCGCAGTTCCGTCTCGTTGATGCCGTTGGGGACGAGTACCGCGTTGAGCTGTGGCAGGCGCGCGCTCTCGTGCACCAGGAACCGCAGCCCCATCGCCTCGAGCCCGGCGCGCAGCGCCAGGTGGTGCTTGCGGTGGCGCGCCCAGCTGTTCTCCAGGCCCTCCTCGGTGAGCAGCACCAGCGCCTCGTGCAGGCCGTAGAGCGGATGGATCGGGGCGGTGTGGTGGTAGGCGCGCTTGCCGCTGCCCCAATAGCCCATCACCAGGTTGAGGTCGAAGAACCAGCTCGGCAGGCGGGCCTTGCGGTTCTGGATGGCCTGCACCGCGCGCTCGCTGAAGGTCACCGGCGCCAGCCCCGGCGTGCACGACAGGCACTTTTGCGAGCCGGAATACACCGCGTCGAGCTGCCATTCATCGACCCGCAATGGCGAGCCGCCGAGGGAGGTGACGGCATCGACGATGGTGAGGCAGTCGTAGCGGCGCGCGAGCTCCGCCAGCACCCGCGCATCGGATTGCGCGCCGGTCGAGGTCTCGGCCTGCACGAAGGCGAGCAGGCGCGCGTCACGGTGCGCCTTGAGCGCGTCTTCGACCTGGTTCGGATCGACCGGCTCGCCCCAGGGCGACTCGACCGGCACCGGCACACCGCCGCAGCGCGTGACAACCTCCCGCATGCGCTGCCCGAACACGCCATTGACGCACACGATCATCTTGTCACCCGGTTCGACCAGATTGACGAAGCAGGTCTCCATGCCCGCCGAGCCCGGCGCCGACACCGGCAGGGTCAGGGCGTTCTGCGTCTGGAACGCGTACTGCAGCATGGCCTTGATCTCATCCATCATGCCGACGAATACCGGATCGAGATGGCCGATGGTCGGGCGGCTCATGGCCGCGAGCACGCGCGGATGGACATCCGCGGGACCGGGACCCATGAGGGTGCGGACCGGCGGATTGAACGATTTGAATTGCATGACGGGCCCCTGTGCCTTGTCATTGGAGCGGGCGGATGCGCGCGACGGCAGTATAAAGGTGCGGCCCGCCGCCGGCCAACGCGGCTACGCGGCCTGCGGCAGGTAGCCGAGCCGCGCCGACAGTTCGCTGCCGGCCTGCTGCACGAGCTTGATCCAGCTGTCCTGGCGGCGCTCGCGCGGCGCGGACACCGACAGGCCCGCGACCATGACGCCGTTGCGATCGCGCACCGGCACGCCGATGCATGCCACCCCCTGCTCGGCCTCTTCGTTGTCGAGCGCGTAGCCCTGGCGTAGTGCGCCCTCGGCCTCGGCCCACAGCCTGTTCACCTGCGTGAGGGTGTTGGCGGTGTAGCGGCGCAGGCCGGTGCGGCGCGCGTACTCGCGGCATGCCTTCTCGCCCGACTCGCCGAGGAACAGCTTGCCGACCGCGGTCACGTGCAGCGGCGCACGCGAGCCGATGATCTGCTCGACGCGCATCATGCGGTTGGGCACGGCGCGCTCGACGTACACGACCTCGTCGCCCTCGCGCACCGTGAGGTTGACGCTCTCGCCCACTTGCGAGCGCAGCCATTCCATGATCGGGCGCGCCTCGCGCAGCAGATCGACCTTGCCGTGCACACGGCTGCCGAAGTGCAGCAGGCGCACGCCGAGCGTGTACTGGCCCTGCGCGGTGCGCTCCACTAGGCCGTGTTCGGCGAGCGCGTTGAGGATGCGAAACGCGGTCGAGGGGTGCAGTGCGGTTTCGGCCGACAGCACCTTGAGGCTGACCGGATCGGGGTAGCGTGCCAGCGCGTCGAGCAGGGCGGCGACGCGATCGATGACCTGGATGGAAGACGTGGCGGTTTTCGGGGGCATTGCGTATCCTGAAAACGATTATGTATTGTGAAATATCGTACACGCCGCTAAGGTGACTGGCAAGAGCGGGCAGCCCCCGCGTCATCCTGAAGGAGACTCGCCATGTCGACCCCCGCCCGCAGCGTGCAGGACCGCCTGCCGACCATTCCGGCCTTCTGCGAAGGCATCCAGTACTTCGGCGAGCCCTGGCCGGGCTTTGCGGAACACACGCGCACCCCGGCCATCCCGGCAAACGCCAAGGCGGTGGCGGATGCCTCGGACCCGGTGGCGGTCTACCAGGCGCTGCTCGCGGCCGACGCGCTGCGCTACCTCACCTTGCAGGTGACCGGCGCCAAGGCCTCGGGTCATCCGGGCGGGTTTGCCTCGAGCGCCGAGGCCTACGCGGCGCTCGCCATGCTCGGACACACCAACATCGTGACCGAGGTTGGCCACCATGCGCCCGGCTACTACGCGGCCATGTTCCTCGACAGTTCGCTCGAGGCCATGGGCATCCGCACCGTGCGCGAGATGCGCGAGCGCTTCCGCGAAAAGCACGGCCTGCTCGGGCATCTCTCGGGCGCCATCCCCGGCATCCTCGCGCCGGCCGGCCCGCTCGGGCAGGGCCAGCACTTCGCCATGGTCGGCGCGCTGCTGCATCCGGGCACGCTGTTCCCGGTGACCATCGGCGATGGCGGCATGGGCGAGCCGTACGTGCTCAATGCCATGTTGCACTTCCACGTCGCCTATCCGCACGTGACCAACTTCCTGCCGACGCTCATCTGGAACGGCTACAGCCAGGAACACCACGCGATGGTGTCGAACTTCAGCAACGAGGAGATGATCCGCTACTGGAAGGGCCACGGCTTCCAGGAAGTGGTGCTGGTCGACGCCAAGGCGTTCGACGACGCCAACCAGCCGGGCGCCTATGTTGACAGCACGCGCTTCTCGCATGGCAAGCGCCTCGCCTTCATGGGCGCGGTGCTGGCCGGCGCCGAGCGCGCGGCCAAGAGCGCGCTCGGCGGCACGCTCACGGCATTCATCATCAAGCAGCTCAAAGGCGCGGGGGTGCACGCGCTTGGCGCCAAGGCCCACAACCTGTACGCGCAGCACACACTCGAACATGAAGATGTCGTGTCGGGCCTCAAGCGCCGCGCGCTGCCGCCGCAGGCCTGGCAGATCGTGCGCGACAATCTCTCCCGCGCCGGCGGCGGCCCGGCGGTCAAGACGTCGGTCACCGAGAAGGTGCTGGAGATCGCGCCGCTCGGCGAGCTGCCGCTCACCGAGTACGCGCTTGGCGAGTCCAAGGTGCCGTCCACCAGTTTCGGCCAACTCGTGGCCGAGGTCGGCCTGCGCGACCAGCGCTTCGTCGTGACCAATGCCGATGGCAACGAGGCCTCGGGCATGGCGAACGTCAATGCCGCGTTGAAGATCCGCCATCCCAATACCGACGATCTCTACTTCCAGGGACCGACCGGCCAGTGCTACGAGCCACTGAACGAGGATGCCTGCGCGGGGCTCGCTGCGGGGCTGGCGCTCTTCGGCAGCCGCTCCTTGTGGCTCTCCTACGAGAGTTTCGCGATCAACGGCCTGCCGATCTTCCAGACCGTGACGCAGGCGATGGCCGAACTGCGGCGCAAGACGCCGAGCGCGATCGCCATGTTCACGGCCGGCGCGCTCGAGCAGGGGCGCAACGGCTGGACGCACCAGCGTCCTGAAGTGGAGGCCTACTTCGCCGCGATGATGCGCAACGGTAACGTCTTTCCGCTCTACCCGGTCGACGCCAACATGATCCAGGTTGCCTACGACTGGGCGCTCGGCACGCACAACAAGGGCATCGCCATCTTCGCCTCGAAGAGCGCGCTGCCGGTGCGCACCACTTTTGAGCAAAGTCGGCGCGCCCTGATCGATGGCGCCGTGATGCTCTACCAGAGCGCCGAGACCGGCAGGCTGGGCACGATCGTGTTCGCGGTCGCGGGCGACATGGTGCTGCTGCCGGTGTACGAGGCGAGGGACGCGCTCGAGCGCGCCGGTTACCGGGTGCGCATCGTCGCCGTGGTCAATCCGCGGCGTCTGTACCGCCCGGGCGACGTGGCCTGGGATACGGTGGCCGAGCCCGATGGCCAGTTCCTGAGCGACTCGGGATTCCGTGCGTTGTTCGACGGTGACGCGCTGATCGCCGTGGCGGGCGGTGCCTCGGCCACGCTCGAGCCGGTGATGCTGCGCTCGCGCGCGCCGCGGCGCGAGTTGCTGTCATGGAAGCGCGGCGAGACCACGGCGAGTCCGAAGGAGATCATGGAGTACAACGGACTGTCGGCGAAGGACATCGCCGCGCGCGCCACCGCCCTGTTCGCCGACTAGGGCGGTGGCCCGCCCGGGCGCGCGGGCGGGAGGCCAGGCGCATGACCACGACCAAGATCATCGTGCTGGACGACGACCCGACCGGGTCGCAGACCGTGCACGGCTGCCTGCTGCTGCTGCGCTGGGACGTGGCAACGCTCAAGGAGGCGCTCGCCGACGAGGCGCCGATCTTCTTCGTGCTCACCAACACGCGCGGCATGGACGCCGCGCGTGCGGCAGCGGTGACGCGCGAGGTGTGCCGAAACCTCAAGCTGGCGCTGGCGGATCAGGACATCCAGCCGGTGCTGGTGAGCCGTTCGGACTCGACGTTGCGCGGCCATTACCCGGTCGAGACCGACGTCATGGCCGAGGAGCTCGGTCCGTTCGATGCGCACTTCCTGGTGCCGGCGTTCTTCGAGGGCGGGCGTTACACGCGCGACGCGATCCACTACCTGCGCAGCGACGGCCGGGAGGTCCCGGTGCACGAGACCGAGTTCGCGCGCGATTCGGTGTTCGGCTACCGCCACAGCTTCCTGCCCGACTATGTCGAGGAGAAGACCCGGGGCCGCATCCGCTCGGCCGATGTGGTGCGCCTGTCGCTTGCGGAGGTGCGCGCCGGCGTGTACCCGCGCCTGATGCAGCTCGCCGGCAATGCCTGTGTGGTGGTCGACGCCGAGACGCAGTCCGATCTCGACCGCTTCGCGGCCGATGTGCGCGCCGCGGCGGCGCAGGGCAAGCGCTTTCTGTTTCGCAGCGCCGCGAGCCTGCTGACCTCGCTGGCGGCACTGCCGAGGCAGCCGGTCGCGCCCCAGCAC
This sequence comes from uncultured Acidiferrobacteraceae bacterium, assembly GCA_964629975.1. Taxonomy (GTDB): domain Bacteria; phylum Pseudomonadota; class Gammaproteobacteria; order Acidiferrobacterales; family Sulfurifustaceae. Next base: position 18,974 of record CAZVUN010000023.1, read on the forward strand.
ATGGCCCGCCATGTTCGCGGTGGCGCCGCCGGGGCGGTGGTGGTGGGTTCGCATGTGCCGAAGACCACGCAGCAACTGAACGAGCTGCTGAAGCAGCCGGGCACCGTCCCGGTCGAGGTCGACGTCAATCGCCTGCCGCATGACCGCAACCAACTGCTGCGCGAAGTGCTCGAAGCGACGGAGGCGGCGCACGCGCGTGGTCGGACAGCGGTCGTGTACACGAGCCGCACCGAGCGGCAGTTCCCGACGCGAGCGGCGCGCCTCGCCTTCGGCGAGCAGGTCTCGGGGTTTCTCATGGACGTGGTGCGGCGGCTGCCCGCCTCGCTCGGCTATCTCATCAGCAAGGGCGGGATCACCTCGAACGATGTATTGAGCAGCGGACTGCGGCTTCGCACCGCCCGGCTGCTCGGCCAGATCCTGCCCGGGGTGTCGGTGGTGCGCTGCCCGCACGACCATCCGCGCTACCCCGACATGCCGGTCGTGATCTTTCCCGGCAATGTCGGGGATGAGCACGCGCTGGCGCAGGTCCATGCGCGCCTCGCCGGCAACAGCGTTGCGCCGCCGCAGGCCGCCCGCGCCTGAACCGCGGGGCCCGGCGCAGGGTGGGGCAGGTTGAGGCGCACCCTGCCGTTTCGGCGCGCCGCTCATTAAACTGACGCCATGCAGACCGCGATCATCGAGTCGTTGCGCGACACGCCGCTCGGGCGCGAGGCCGACCAGATCCTGCGCACCTGCGTGCACTGCGGCTTCTGCAACGCGACCTGCCCCACGTATCAACTCCTGTTCGACGAGCTCGACGGGCCGCGCGGGCGCATCTACCTGATGAAGCAGGTGCTGGAAGGTCAGGCGCCGAGCGCCAAGACCCTCACGCACCTCGATCGCTGCCTCACCTGCCGCGCCTGCGAAACGACCTGCCCCTCGGGGGTGCGCTACGGCGCGCTGCTCGAAATCGGTCGCGAGCTCGTGGAGTCCCAGGTACCGCGGCCGCTGCTGGACCGACTGCTGCGCCGTGCCTTGCTGACGGTCATTCCGTACCGCGAGCGCTTCACCCCGCTGCTGCGCATCGGCCAGTGGCTGCGTCCGTTGCTGCCGCCCGCGATCAAGCGTGCCGTGCCGCCGCGCACGGCCACACCGGCATGGCCGGCAGGCCGGCACGCGCGCAAGATGCTGGTGCTCGAGGGCTGCGCGCAGCCGGCGCTCGCGCCCAACATCAACGCCGCCGCCGCGCGCGTGCTCGATCGCCTGGGCATCCGCCTCATCGCCGCCGCGGGCGCCGGTTGCTGCGGGGCGGCGAGCCACCACACCTCGGCGAGGGAGCAGGGCCTCGACTTCGCGCGCCGCAACATCGACGCCTGGTGGCCGCATATCGAGGCCGGCTGCGAGGCCATCGTCATGACCGCGAGCGGCTGCGGTGTGCACGTCAAGGACTACGGCCACCTGCTCGCGGGTGACGCGGCCTACGCGGTCAAGGCAAGGCGTGTTGCTGAACTGACCAGGGATCTGAGCGAGGTTCTGGCCGCCGAGAATCTTGCTTCGCTCAAGGGGCGCGTCGACACCGGCCGGAAGGTGGCGTTTCATTCGCCGTGCACGCTGCAGCACGGGCAGAAGCTGAACGGCGTGGTGGAGCGAATCCTGCGCGAGCTCGGTTTCACGCTCACCGCCGTGCCGGATGCGCACCTGTGCTGCGGCTCGGCGGGGACGTATTCAATCCTGCAAAAGACCCTGTCGCAGCAGTTGCTCGAACGCAAGGTCAGCACCTTGCAGGCCGATCGACCCGAGATCATCGCCACCGCCAACATCGGCTGCCTCGCGCACCTGCAGACCGGCACGACGGTGCCGGTGCGGCACTGGATCGAGCTTCTGTAGATGCCGTGTTCCGTGCGGGGGGCATCGGTCGGCGGGATGGCACAGGCGAGGCGACGTGCTGGGCCGCTGGGATGCTGGCTGATCGCTCTTTCGTGTTGCCTGGGTCCGGGCACGGCGGCGGCCAGCGAGCGGGCAGGCGGCTGGCAGTTCTCCGCGGCGCTCACCCCCATCTATCTCGCCAGTTCCGATATCGACGGCGGCGGCAGCTACGAATCGCGCGTGCTCGCGCTCAACCTGGGCGGCGTGCATCCCATGGGTCCGCGTGCCACGGCGGGCGTCACCCTCAACTACGCCTATTACGACAATCGCTTCACCACGCCCAATGCCTTCGGTGCTGCCGCCCCGTGGGGCAGCGTCGAGCGCGTCGGACTGAGCCTGCCGCTGTTCGTCCGCCGCGACGATGGCTGGGTCTTCCTCGTCACACCCTCGCTCGATTACTTCCGCGAAGCGGGTGCCGACTGGAGCGAGTCGTTGACCTATGGTGCGCTCCTGTCGGCCGCACGGTCCTTCGGCCCGCAGAACCGCCTGGGGTTCGGTCTGGGCATGTATCAACAGCTGGAGGAGATCCGGGCGTTCCCGTTCCTTCTGGTCGACTGGCAGCTGAGCGAGCGGCTGCGCGTGAACAACCCGTTACCGGCCGGACCTGCCGGGCCGGCGGGACTGGAGATCAACTACCGCGCGAGCGCGCGCTGGGAGATCGGCGCGGGTGCCGCCTACCGCCGAGTACGGTTCCGCCTGCGCGACGACGGCACCTTTGCGGGCGGCGTTGGGCAGGAGCGCGGCAGCATTGCCTTCCTGCATGCGGCGACGCGCCTGAATCCGGAGGTGAGCCTCGACCTGTATGGCGGGGCGCTGCTCAACGGCGAGCTGCAGGTCGAAGACCGCAACGGTGACAACTTCGCGCAGCACGGCTTCGACAGCGCGCCGCTGCTCGGCGCCACCGTGCGCGTGCGCTTCTAGCCGGGGGGACAGGACGGTTGCATGGCATTTGCCGCGGCGCGCCTGCGTGTGGCGCGGGGCGCGCAACGCCAGCACGCGTGCTGACCTACGCCGCCGGATTGAGGGACAGCGCCGCGCCGAACAGCTCGTGTGGATCGAAGGCCCGGCGAATCTCGCTCATGAGCGCGCGCACCGCGGGGTCGAGGCGCGCGAATCGCGCCGCGGCGCCCGGTCCGTTGCGGAACGTCACCGCATAACCGCCGGCCCGCGTCGCCGCGGCGATGATGGTTGCGGCCGGTGCGTCCGTCAGCAGCCAGCGCTGCGCACCGCCCCAGTCGATGAGGCAGGTGCCGGGCAGATCGAGCGGCGCGCTCGCCGGTGGCAGCGACAGGCGCCACAGCGGCTGGTCGCTGTGGAAGAACGGCAAGCGGTGCTCACGCAAGTCACGCCAGAAGGCATCGCCGTCGCGCAGCGCATCGCCGCCCAGCCGGGCGGCCGCGGCCTGCACGCCCTTGTCGGTCCCGGAGAGGCGGATGTAGAGCGTGTCGCCGTAATGACAGGCCGCAGACAGCGGTAGCGGCGCGCGCCCCCACTGGGTCATTTGCCGGATCGCCGCGGCCGCGTCGAGCGCGTAGGTGAGCGTGACCTCGCGCGCCGGCCTCGGCAGCACCTTGAGCGACGCCTCGAGGATCACGCCGAGCGTGCCGAGCGAGCCGACCATCAGGCGGGCGATGTCGTAACCGGCAACGTTCTTCATCACCTGGCCGCCGAAGCGCAGCACCTCGCCCTTGCCGTTGATGATCGTCGTGCCCAGCACGAAGTCGCGCGCCGAACCCGCGTACGGGCGGCGCGGGCCGGAAAGGCCGCAGGCGAGCGTGCCGCCGAGTGTCGCCGCTGCGCCGAAGTGCGGCGGCTCGAACGCCAGCATCTGGCCGTGGGCGGCGAGCGCCGCTTCGATATCCGCCAGGCGCGTACCGGCGCGGGCCGTGACTACCAGTTCCGTGGGTTCGTGGGTGACGATCCCGCAGTGGCCGGTGACGGCGAGCGCCGTCCCGCGCAGGTCGCCGGTGTAGAAGCGCTTGCTGCCGCTGCCCTCGATGGCGAGCGGCGTGCGCGCACCGTAGGCCGCGCGCACCTGCTCGGCGAGCGGCTGGCTGAGATCGGCGTCATGGCCCATGTCAGAAGCGCTCGATGTCGGGGAACGTGAGCTTTCCGGCGTGCACGTGCATGCGCCCGAACTCGGCGCAACGGTGCAGGGTCGGCACGGCCTTGCCCGGATTGAGCAGGCCCCTGGGGTCGAAGGCGGCCTTGAGCGCGTGGAATTGCGCGAGCTCCTCCTTGGTGAACTGCACGCACATCTGGTTGATCTTCTCCATGCCGACACCGTGCTCGCCGGTGATGGTGCCGCCCACCTCGACGCACAGCTCCAGGATCCTGCCGCCGAGCTCCTCGGTGCGCTCGAGCTCGCCAGGCCGGTTGGCGTCGTACAGGATCAGCGGATGCAGGTTGCCGTCCCCGGCGTGAAAGACGTTCGCCACCGGCAGTCCATACGCCTTCGACAGTTCGCCGATGCGGTGCAATACGCTCGACAGGTGCTTGCGCGGGATGGTCCCGTCCATGCAGTAGTAGTCGGGCGACAGGCGTCCCACCGCCGGAAAGGCGGCCTTGCGCCCGGCCCAGAACCGGAGCCGTTCGGCATCGTCACGCGCCACGCGCACCTCGGTGGCACCTTTGCTTTCGAGCAGCGTGCGCACCCGGGCGATGCCGTCGGCGACCTCCTCGGCCGTCCCGTCGAGCTCGCACAGGAGGATCGCGGCGGCCTCCGTCGGATAGCCGGCGTGCAGGTAGTCTTCCGCTGCGCGGATCGCCATGTTGTCCATCATCTCGAGACCGCCGGGGATGAAGCCGCTCGCGATGATGGCGGCGACCGCGTCGCCGGCGCGCTCGATGTCGTTGAACGCCGCGAGCACGCACTGGGCGCTTTCCGGTTTGGGGGTGAGCTTGACCGTGACCTCGACGATCACGCCGAGCATGCCTTCCGAGCCGTTCATGACGGCGAGCAGGTCGTAGCCGGGACTGTCGAGTGTCTTGCCGCCGACCTCGATCAGCTCGCCCTCCATGGTGAGGAACTTGAGTCCCAGGACGTTGTGCACGGTAAGCCCGTACTTGAGGCAGTGCACGCCGCCGGCGTTCTCGGCGACGTTGCCACCGATCGAGGCGATGATCTGCGAAGACGGATCGGGCGCGTAGTAGAGCCCGAAGGGCGCGGCGGCCGCGGTGATGGCGGCGTTGCGCACACCGGGCTGCACGGTGGCGCTGCGGTTATCGGCGTCGATCTCGAGGATGCGCGAGAACTTGCTGAGCGCCAGCAGCACGCCGTGCGCGAGCGGCAGGGCCCCGCCCGACAACCCGGTGCCGGCGCCACGGGCCACCACCGGGACGTTGCGCGCCGCGCACGCCTTGAGCACGCGCCGTGCCTGCTCGATGTCCTGGGGCAGCACCACCAGCCCCGGAACCTGGCGGTAGGCGGACAGGCCGTCGCATTCGTAGGGGCGCAGCTCTTCGGGTTCTGACAGCACACAGTCCGCTGGCAGGAAGCGGCGCAGCTCGGCTGCCAGCGCGGCGCGCGGGAAACCGGGCGCTTCAGCGGTCGGTTGAATGACGGCGCTCATGGAGACCTCGGCGGGACCGGGGGAAAGAGTAGCGCCGGCGCAGCGGCGGGTAAACCAAAACTTCTTGCGCCATGCGGGATTTTGTAGACTCGAACGCATGATCGAGTACCGGGGCATTGCGCATGCCAGCGTGATCGTGGCGGACACGGCCCGCGCGCTTGCGTTCTACCGCGATGTGCTAGGCATGCGGGTGCTGCCGGAGCGTCCGAACCTCGGCTATCCCGGCGCATGGCTCGCCGTCGGTGACCAGCAGATCCACCTGCTCGAGTTGCCGAACCCCGATCCGGTGACCAGCCGGCCCGCGCACGGCGGTCGCGACCGGCATACGGCGATCTACCTGTGTGACCTTGCGGCCCTCAGGGCCGCGCTGGATCGCAGCGCGGTGGCGTACAGCGTGAGCCGCTCCGGGCGTGCGGCCCTGTTCTGCCGCGACCCGGACGGCAACGCGCTGGAGTTCATCGAAGTGCCGAAATAAAGAAAGAGGGCCTCACGACGGAGGCCCTCGCAGGGGAATTGCGCCTTGGGCGCGCCTAGGCGGCGAGCGAGTCCTTCATCTGGGCCAGCGCCTTCTGCTCGATCTGGCGGATACGCTCGGCCGACACGCCGTACTGCGCGGCCAGATCATGCAACGTGGGCTTGTCATCATCGAGCCAGCGGCGCTGGATGATGTCGCGCGACCGGGCATCGAGGCGCGCAAGCGCCTGACCGAGCTGCTCGCTGCGCGCGCTCTCCTGATCGGATTGCGCGACCAGCACCTCGGGGTTGTAGCGCATGTCCTGGAGGTAGCCGGCGGGCGCGGCATGGAAGTTGTCGTCGTCGCTCTCGTCGCTGGCGTCGAACGGCACGTCCGGGCTGGCCAGACGCGACTCCATCTGCTGCACGGTCTCGCGCGGGACATCGAGGTTGCTGGCAAGCTCATCGACTTCACTGCGCGTCATCCAGCCGAGGCGCGTGCGCGCCTTGCGCAGATTGAAGAACAGCTTGCGCTGCGCCTTGGTGGTGGCCACCTTGACGATGCGCCAGTTGCGCAGGATGTAGTCGTAAATCTCGGCGCGGATCCAGTGCACGGCGAACGACATCAGGCGCACGTTGCGCGCCGGGTCGTAGTGCTTGACCGCCTTCATCAGGCCGATGTTGCCTTCCTGGATGAGATCCGCCTGGGGCAGCCCGTAGCCGGAGAAGCCACGCGCCACACGCGCGACGTAGCGCAGATTCGCCATGACCAGCTGGCGGGCGGCGTCGAGATCGTTGTGCTTGCGGTAGCGCTGGGCCAGGGCGCGTTCCTGCGCGGCGTCGAGCACGGGCAGGGCATTGACGGCCTTGAGATAGGCCGACAGGCCCTTGTCGGGATACAGGCTGATGGCGATCGGCAATGTCTGGCTCACGGCGAATCTCCCTCGCTTGGTCCCACCGGGAATCGGCGGGAATTTTAGCACTCGGCTCGTTTGAGTGCCAATTATAGCCAAAAGTTCACTGTTCCAGTCAACAATTTGCTAAGCACTTGGATCGACGTTACTTATTTTGGTTCGATGGCCCGCAGATGGCGGCCGACTGCCGCGCGCGAGCCCAGCCAGCCGAGCGCCGTACCCACCGCGAGCAGCAGCCCGCCGCCCGCCGCATCCAGACCCCGCACCCGGAAGTCGCTGCCGTACAGGCCGGCGAGCTCGCCCACCGGCGCGGCCACCAGCAGCACGGCGCCGCTCACCAGCGCCCATGCCAGGGCGGCCCCGGCCAGCCCCTGCTGGGCGCCGGCATACAGGAAAGGCCGGCGGATGAAGGCATCGGTCCCGCCGACCAGCTTGATGACCTCGATCTCGTCCTTGCGGTGGAGCACCGCGAGGCGGATGGTGTTGCCGATGGTGAGCAGCACGCCCGCTGCCAGCAGCGCGGCCAGCGCCCACACCGCACGCTCGGCCAGTGCCAGCATCGCGTGCAGGCGACGTACCCACTCGAGATCGAGCTGCGCCAGCTCGACCTCGCTGTATTGACCGAGCTCGCGTGCCAGTGCCGCGAGCTGCTCGGCGGAGGTGTCGATGCGCGGGTGCACCACCAGCACCGGCGGCAGCGGATTGCGCTCGAGCGCATCGAGCGCCGCGCCGAAGCCGGAAGAGCGCCTGAACTCCGCGAGCGCCGCCTCGGGCGAGATGTAATCGACGCGCGCGACCGCGGGCAGCCGGCGGATGCGGTCCGCCAGGCGCTCCGCCGGCTTGCCGGCGGCATCGCGCCGCAGAAACAGCGAGATCTGGCCGGCGCCCTCCCAGCCGCGACTGACCCGCTCGAGGTTGTCGATCAGCACGAACAGGCCGGCCGGCAGTGCCAGCGTGATGCCGATGACACCGATGGTCATGAGCGAGGCGAGCGGCGCGCGCGCCAGGCGCCCGGCGCTCTCGAAGAAGGCCTGGGCATGCGCCAGCAGGTAGGTCTTCATGCGCTTGCCCCGGAGTCGTGCACGAGCTCGCCGTGCTGCAGTTGCAGCACGCGCTTGCCGGCGCGGCGCAGCAGTTGCTGGTCGTGCGTGGCGATCAGCACCGTCACCCCGACCGCGTTGAACTCGAGAAACAGCCGCAGGATCTCCTCCGACAGCGCCGCATCGAGATTGCCGGTCGGCTCATCGGCGAGCAGCAGCGGCGGCTTGTTGATGATGGCGCGCGCGATGCTCACGCGCTGCTGCTCGCCGCCGGAGAGCGTGATCGGATAGAGCCGCTCCTTGGCGAGCAGGCCGACCTTGGCGAGCGCGGCGCGCGTGCGCTTCTCGATCTCGCCGCGTGCCGTGCCGGTGACGATGAGCGGCAGCGCCACGTTGTCGAACACGGTGCGGTCGTACAGCAGGCGGTAGTCCTGAAATACCACGCCGATGGTGCGGCGCAGCGCCGGCACGCGCCGCGCTGGCAGCCGCGCGATGTTCTGGTTATTGACCAGCAGCGTGCCGCGCGTCGGCCGCTCGATCAGCGTGATGAGGCGCAACAGGGTGCTCTTGCCGGCGCCGGAATGGCCGGTGAGAAACGCCATCTCGCCGGCGGCGAGCGCGAAGCTCACGTTCTTGAGCGCGTCGAAGCCGTTCGGGTAGCGCTTCGAAACGCCGGTGCACTGGATCATCCGCGCGCGTCCGAATCGCGAGACGGCAGCAGCGCATCGATGAACTGCGCGGCATCGAAGTCCTGCAGGTCGTCCATGCCCTCGCCCACGCCGATGTAGCGCAGCGGTATGCGCGCCTGGCGCGCGATCGCCAGCAGGATGCCCCCCTTGGCGGTGCCGTCGAGCTTGGTGAGCACCAGCCCGGTGACCCCGACTGCCTCATCGAAATGCCTGAGTTGCGACAGCGCGTTCTGTCCGGTGCTGGCGTCGAGCACGAGCAGCACCTCGTTGGGGGCGTCGGCGCGCGCCTTGGCGATGACGCGCTTGATCTTCTTGAGCTCATCCATGAGCCCGGCATGCGTGTGCTGGCGCCCGGCGGTGTCGACGATCAGCACGTCCATGCCGCGCGCCGCGGCCGCGCTCATGGCGTCGTGGCACACGGCGGCCGCGTCGGCGCCGTGATGCTGGGCAATGACCGGCACGCCGACGCGCCGGCCCCAGGTCTCGAGCTGCTCGATGGCGGCGGCGCGGAAGGTATCGGCGGCGGCGAGCATGACGCCGAGATCTTGACCCCGCAAACGGTGCGCGAGCTTGGCGATGGTGGTGGTCTTGCCGACGCCATTGACGCCGACCGCCATGATGACAAAGGGTTTGACCGCGTGCGCGAGCACGAGCGGCTGGGCGACCGGCTGAACGATCGCGAGCATCTGCTGTCTCAGCGCTTCGTATGCGGCGCCCGCATCGGCCAGCTCCTTGCGCGCGATGCGCGCGCTCAACCCGTCGATGAGCAGTTGCGTGGTCTCGACCCCGACGTCTGCCGACAGCAGCACGGTCTCGAGCTCATCGAGCAGGGCGGCATCGAGTTTGCGCGGGCCGAGCAGCAGGTCGCCCAGGCCGCGCGCCAGCGAGCGCGGCGCGGCGCCGAGCCTGTCGCGCAGGCGTTCGAGCAGACCGGCGCGCGGGCGAGCAGTGGAATCGGGATCGGTCACGGTGGTACCTGTGGGGAAGGGGATACGGTATCCTAGCGCGCGCTTTTCTCGCAGCTCATTATATAGGGAAGACCCATGGCAATTCGGCTTTCGGCGGCCATGCTCGCCGCACTCGTCCTGATCGGCTGTGGCGGGCCGGCCGTGCACGAGACGCGGCTCAGCAACGGCCTGCGTGTGATCGTCAAGGAAGACCGGCGCTCGCCGGTGGTGGTATCGCAGGTCTGGTACAAGGTCGGGGCGATCGATGAGCCCGCGGGCCTCACCGGCATCTCGCACGTGCTCGAGCACATGATGTTCAAGGGCACGCAGCGCCTCAAGCCCAACGAGTTCTCGCGCATCATTGCCGAGAACGGCGGGCGCGAGAACGCCTTCACCAGCCGCGACTACACCGCCTACTTTCAGCAGCTCGAGAAGTCCCGCCTGCCGATCGCCTTTGAGCTCGAGGCCGACCGCATGCGCCACCTCACCCTCGATGCGGGTGAGTTCGCCAAGGAGATCAAGGTGGTGATGGAGGAACGGCGCCTGCGTACCGAGGACAGGCCCGAGGCGCTGCTCGGCGAACGCTTCATGGCGACCGCCTACCAGGTGCATCCGTACCGCCAGCCGATCATTGGCTGGATGGCGGATCTCGAGAAGATGACGATCGACGACGTGCGCCAGTGGTACAAGCGCTGGTACACGCCGAGGAACGCCACCCTCGTGGTGGTCGGCGACGTCGAGCCGAAGGCGGTGTTCGCGCTTGCCGAGCAGCATTTCGGCAAGCTGCCGGCCGACCCGGTCAATCCCACCGCCATCGCGAGCGAGCCGCCGCAGCAGCAGGAGCGCCGCACGCGCCTCTCGGCGCCGGCCGAGGTGCCATCGCTCTACATCGGCTATCACACCCCGGTCGTGCAGCGCGACGCCCGGTCGTGGGAGCCGTACGCGCTCACGGTGCTGAACGGCATTCTGGACGGTGGCAGCAGCGCGCGCTTCGAGCAGACGCTGATCCGCGAGCAAAAGATCGCCGCCTCGGTGCATGCCCAATACGACATGGTCGCGCGCGGCCCGAGTCTGTTCTCCGTTTCCGCCACGCCGTCCGCCGGCCATACGGCGGAGGAGCTCGAGCAGGCGGTGCTCGCGCAGATCGAGCGGGTGCGCAACGAGCGCGTGAGCGAGGAGGAGCTGCGCCGCGTCAAGGCGCAGGTGGTGGCGCGCGATGTGTACCAGCGCGACTCGATGTTCTATCAGGCCATGCAGATCGGCATGTTCGTCACCACCGGGCTTGACTGGAAGCAGATCGACCAGGGCCTCGAACGCATCAACGCCGTGACCGCCGAGCAGGTGCAGGAGGTCGCGCGCAAGTACCTGGTCCCGTCCAACCGCACGGTCGCGGTGCTCGACCCGCTGCCGCTCGACCCGAGCAAGCGCCGCCCGGCCGCGGCCCAGGTGTCCCATGCGCGCTAAACTGATCGTGTTCCTCCTTGCGCTGCTGGTCGGCGCACCGCTGGCGGCATCGCCGCTCAAGATCGAGCACTGGACGCTCGGCAACGGCGCCCGCGTCTATCTGGTCGAGGCGCGCGATCTGCCGATGGTGCAGTTGCGCGCCGTGTTCGACGCCGGTAGCGCGCGCGATCCGGCCGGGCGCCACGGGCTGGCCCTGCTCACCAGTGGGATGCTGGAGGAGGGCGCCGGCAGCCTCACGGCCGACGACATCGCGCGGCGCTTCGAGGCGCTCGGCGCCGAGTTCAGCGCGAACGCCGAGCGCGACATGGCGAGCGCGGATTTGCGCAGCCTGTCCGATCCAAAGCTGCTCGAGCCGGCGCTCGCGCTGTACGCACAGCTCCTGGCACGGCCGAGCTTTCCGTCCGAGCATCTCGAACGCGAGCGCGCCCGCCTGCTGGTGGCATTGCAGCGCGACGCCCAGTCTCCCGGCAGTGTGGCGTCCAAGGCCTTCTATCGGGAACTCTACGGCACGCACCCCTATGCCACGGAGCCGCAGGGCGATGCCGCCAGCGTCAAGGCGATCACGCGCGAGGACCTGATCGCGCACCACCAGCGCTACTACGTCGGCAAGAACGCGCAGCTGGTGATCGTGGGCGACGTCAGCAAGCGCGCCGCCAAACGCATCGCCGAGCAGGTGCTGGGCGGCCTGCCGGCCGGCGCCGCGGCCCCCGCGCTGCCCGCGGTACCGGCGCTCGAGCGCGCGCGCAGCCGGCGCATCGACTTCCCGGCGACGCAGAGTCACGTGTTGCTGGGGCAGCCGGGCATGACGCGCGACGACCCGGATTACTTCCCGCTGCTGGTCGGCAACTACATCCTCGGGGGCGGCGGTCTGGTGTCGCGCCTGTCGACCGAGGTGCGCGAGAAGCGCGGCCTGTCGTACAGCGTGTACAGCTATTTCCTGCCGATGCGCCTGCCCGGCCCGTTCCTGCTGGGACTGCAGACCAAGAACACGCAGCGCGCGCAGGCTACGCGGCTGATGCGCAAGGTGCTCGAAGACTTCGTGGCCAGCGGCCCGACCGAGCAGGAACTGGTGGCGGCCAAGAAGCACCTCACCGGCAGCTTTGCGCTGCGGCTCGACAGCAACCGCAAGATCGCCGACAACCTTGCAGTCATCGCCTTCTACGGTCTGCCGCTCACCTGGCTCGACGACTACATCAAGCGCGTCGAGGCGGTCACCAGCGCGCAGGTCCGTGACGCGTTCGCGCGGCGCGTGCATCCGGACAAGCTCGCGGCGGTCGTGGTGGGTGGTGCCCGCTAGCTCGCGCGCCCGGCCGAGAGCGACGCGGGCGTCGTACCCCGGATTCATCCGCATCATCGGCGGGCAGTGGCGCTCGCGCCGATTGCCGGTGCCGCTGGCCGAGGGGCTGCGCCCGACGCCCGATCGGGTGCGCGAGACGCTGTTCAACTGGCTGACGCCGTATCTGCCGGGGGCGCGATGCCTCGATCTCTTTGCCGGCACCGGCGCGCTGTGCCTGGAGGCGTTGTCGCGCGGCGCCGCTTCGGTCGTCATGGTGGAGCGCTCGCCCGCCGTGGCCGAGTGCCTGCGACGCAACCTTGCCACGCTCGGTGCGGCAAACGCCGACGTGGTGTGCGCGGATGCGCGCGCCTTCCTGGAGGGTGCCTCACGGCCGTTCGACATCGTGTTTCTCGACCCGCCGTTCAGGAGCGACCTGATCGCGCACTGTTCGGCGCTGCTCGAGCCGCGCGGCTGGGTGCGGCCCGGCTCGCTCGTGTATGTCGAGGCCCCGCGGCAGCTCGAGCCGTTGCCGGTCCCCGCTCACTGGGAGCGCGTGCGCAGCAAGCGCGCCGGCGAGGTGGCGTACCACCTGGCGCGCGTCCCGGGTGCCTCGCGCGCCGAGTGACGCCGGTCAGGCGACCGGCCGCCGCGGCGGTGCTATTCTCTGCCAGTCAATGAAGATCGTCGCCCTCTATCCCGGCACCTTCGACCCGATCACCAACGGCCACACCGACCTGGTGCGGCGGGCGGCGCGCCTGTTCGACGAGGTCGTCGTCGCCATCGCGGCCAACCCCAAGAAGCAGCCGCTGTTCGCGCTGGCGGAACGCGTGGCGCTGGCGCAGGCCGCGCTCGCGGACATTCCGCAGGTGCGCGTACTGGGGTTCGACACACTGCTGATCGAATTCGTGCGGGCGCAGAAGGCGCACGTCATCCTGCGCGGGCTGCGCGCCGTATCGGACTTCGAATTCGAGTTCCAGCTGGCCGGCATGAACCGCCGGCTCGCACCCGAGATCGAAACCGTGTTCCTCACGCCGTCGGAGCAGGAGATGTTCATCTCCGCCTCGCTGGTCAAGGAAATAGCCCTGTTGGGCGGGGATGTTTCCGCGTTCGTCCACGCGCGCGTGGCGGCTGCGCTGGCCGGCAAAATGGGCTAAGATTTCTCTCGATTTCACGCGCTTTTTCAGGGTGTTCCGATGTCTCTGCTGATTACCGATGAATGCATCAATTGCGATGTGTGCGAGCCCGAATGCCCGAACGGCGCGATCTCGCAGGGTGAGGAGGTCTATGTGATCGATCCGAACCTGTGTACCGAGTGCGTCGGGCACTTCGAGACCTCGCAGTGTGTCGAGGTGTGCCCGGTCGATTGCATCATCCCGGACCCGAACCACCCCGAGTCCAAGGAGCAGCTGCAGCAGAAGTATCTGGCGCTGACCCAGCCGGCCGCCTAGGCGAGCGATCATGAACCCGCGCGGGCGGCTTCGGCCGCCCGTGGCGTTTGTGGAGGATCGACAGTCGATGCGCACCACGCAATCCGCACCGCGCGCTGCGGCACGCTGGCTGTTCGTGCTGCTGGCGTGGCTGTGGATGCTGCCCGTCCTGGCCGAGGCGCCCGCGCCGCCTGCGGCAGCGCCCGAGACCGCCGCGCTGCGCGCGCGCCCGCCGGGTGCGGCCATCGCCTCCGCCTCTTCGTCCAACGAGAGCCTGCTCCAGCTCCG
>CAZVUN010000024.1:0-31477 GCA_964629975.1 uncultured Acidiferrobacteraceae bacterium
GCATGGTGGTGTCTTGGCCGAAGGGCATCAAGGCGAAGAACGCCTTGCGCACCCATTTCAGTCATGTGATCGACGTCGCGCCGACCGTCTTACAGGCGGCGGGTCTGCCGGAGCCGAAAGTGGTCAACGGCGTTGCGCAGGTGCCGATGGCCGGCAAGAGCCTGCTGGCGACGTTCGACGATCCGAAGGCGAAGGGCCGCACGACGCAGTATTTCGAGATCGCCGGCAACCGCGCGATTTATCACGACGGCTGGTTCGCCCGCACGATCCACCGCGCGCCGTGGGAGCCGAAGGCGCGCCGGCCGCTGGAGGACAACTCGGCCTGGGAACTGTACGACACGCGCACGGACTTCAGCCTGGCGAACGATGTGGCGAAACAGAATCCGAAGAAGCTCGCGGAACTGCAGACGTTGTACCTGAAGGAAGCCGGCAAGTACGGCGCGCTGCCGATGGACGACCGCGTCTTCGAGCGCCTGGATCCGAAGGCCGCCGGCCGGCCCGACCTGATGGGCGGACGCACGTCGATCACGCTGGCCGAGGGCATGATCGGCATGATGGAGGCCGTCTTCCCGAACGTGAAGAACCGTTCCAAGACCATCACCGCCGAGATCGACGTGCCCAAGGACGGCGGCAACGGCACCGTCATTGCCCAGGGTGGACGCTTCGGTGGCTGGTCGCTGTACGTCAAGGACGGCGTGCCGGCCTATGACTACAACTTCCTCGGGCTGCAGCGCAGTTCGGTCGCGGCGAAAGAGAAACTCGCGCCCGGCAAGCACACGGTGGTCTTCCAGTTCGACTACGACGGCGGCGGACCGGGCAAGGGCGGCAAGGGCACGCTGCGGGTCGACGGCCAGAAGGTCGCCGAGGGTCGCATCGAGCACACGCAGGCCGGCCTCTTCTCGGCCGACGAAACCGCGGATGTCGGTATCGACCTCGGCACGCCGGTGGTCGAGGCCATCGGCGCGGAGGCGAAGTCGAAGTTCAACGGCAGGATCCCCAAAATCACCGTTGCAGTGGCCGACATGAAGGCCGCCGACAAGTCGGAAGAGCAGAAGCTTCGCGCGAGGTTTGCTGCTGTCGTGAGCGATCTGCTTGGGGAAGATATGATGTTAACAGTGCAAACCGTGGAGAAGGAATGCAAGAAGGAGATCACGACCTACTGCAAGGATGTGGCTCCGGGTGAGGGTCGCGTTCTGACCTGTCTCTCTGCCCAGGTTGGCAAGCTCTCGGGACGCTGCGAATTTGCGGTCCACGACGCATCCGGTCAACTTGAACGGGTAAAAGAGGTCGTGGGTCGCGTGGCCAATGAATGCCGCGATGACCTGAAGGCCTTCTGTTCGGATGTCAAACCGGGTCAGGGACGCCTGCTTGGCTGCCTCGAGGAGAATAAGGCAAAGATCAGTAAACGGTGCTTACAGGCAATCAAAGCGGAGTAATTCAAGCGGGGATACCCGTGACCCATTGATCAACCCTTGATGCCGCCTGGCATCACAAAGACTGGAGAACCAGACCATGTCATCGACCCTTCGCAGTCGCGTGACGGCGATACTCGCCCGGTGCTGCGCCGTCACTGCCGTGGCGGGCTGTTCCGTGGCCGTGGCCGCGCCGTACCAATACACCACGCCGGTTCCGCCCGGCATCGCGATCGCGAACAAGGTAGACACCCGCCTGGGACCGCTGACGTTCTTCGACGGCGTGCCCGACCAGGCCAGCACGCAGAAGCTCTACGACAACCTGGATTTCCAGCGTGCGGTGCAGGGCTATCTGCTCGGCCTGCCGGCGGTGAACCAGCTGGCGAACCGCAGCAACATTCTAAAAATGGGGCCCGCCAACACCACGGTGCCGATCTGGGAGGATCTGGTCGATTCGCGCACCATCGAGCTCACCGCCAACAACAACACGCCCTACACCTGGTTCTGGCTGGATCTGCGTAACGGCCCGCTGGTGCTCGAAGTGCCGCCCAAGGTGCTCGGCCTGATCGACGACATGTGGTACCGCTGGAACACCGACCTCGGCATCACCGGTCCCGACAAGGGCGCCGGCGGCAAGTACCTGCTGTTGCCGCCCGGCTACCAGGGCGAGGTGCCGGACGGCTACCACGTCGTGCGCAGTCCGACCTTCCACACCTGGGCCGTGTGGCGCAGCTTCCTGGTGAACGGCGATTCCAAGCCGGGCGTGGACGCGGTGAAGCAGCACACAAAAATCTACCCGCTCGCCCAGGCCGGCAACCCGCCGCCGTTGAAGTTCGTGAACATGTCCGGCAAGCCGTTCAACATGGTCGCGCCCGCCGATGCGTCGTTCTGGCCGATGCTGCACCAGGTCGTGCAGGAGGAGCCGACCGACACCATCGACGCCACCACGCTCGGCATCTGGGCCTCGCTCGGCATCGAGAAGGGCAAGCCCTTCGCGCCGGACGCGCGCATGAAGAAGATTCTGGCCGAGGCTGCCACGGTGGGCGACGCCACCGGCCGTGCGCTGGGCTACCGCACCCGTGACAAGGAGGCTTTCTTCTTCGAGGACCGGCAGTGGAAGCGGCCCTTCATCGGCGGCTACAAGTTCGAGAAACAACCGGGCGTACCGAACCTCGATGCTGCTGTGATGTTCTTCTTCCTCGCCACCGGCGTCACGCCGGCGATGGACACGCAGGTGGTCGGCCAGGGTTCCACTTACCCGTGGACTGCGGTCGATGCCGACCAGCAGCCGCTGGACGGCGGCAAGACCTACCGGCTGCATCTGCCGCCGAACATTCCGGTCAAGGACTTCTGGTCGGTGATCGTCTACGACACGCAAACCCGCTCCATGCTGCAGACCGACCAGCGCTTCCCGACTGTCGGCAGCCAGAGCAAGGGGCTGCAGGTGAATGCCGACGGCTCGGTCGACGTGTACTTCGGTCCGAAGGCGCCGGCCGGCAAGGAAGCCAACTGGGTGCAGACGATTCCCGGCAAGGCCTGGTTCACGATCCTGCGCCTGTATGGCCCGCTCGAGCCGTGGTTCAACAAGACCTGGCGGCCGGACGACATCAAGGCAGTGAAATGAACCGGCTGACTCGCCGGTGAACCGCGGACCGTTCACGCGGGTGACCCGCAGACTCACGAGGCACGAAGACATCCAACTGCAAGCGACGAGTTCAAAGAAGAATTGGCGCCGGCTGGCCGTGACTGCCGTGGTGCTGGCAGGGTTCGCGACTCCGGCCGCGCAGGCGGCCAGAACTCAATCGGACTCGTGGCAATTTGAAGTCACGCCGTATCTGTTTGGCGCGGGAATGACCGGCACGGTTGGCGTCGGCGGTGTCAGCGCCGATGTCGATGCGAGCTTCGGCGACATCCTGGAGGATTTCGACAGCGGCTTCATGATGATGGCCGAGGCGCGCAAGGGTCCGTGGGGGTTTGGGTTCGACGGCATCTATTTCAAGCTGAAGGATCAGAAAACCAGCTCGTGGCAGGGACCGGGCGGCATCGGCAGCGCCACCGGCGATCTCGAGGCCACGATGACCGAGCAGGTATATCAACTCGCCGCGATGTATCGCCTGTCGGATGCGGCCATCAAGATCGATGCCATCGGCGCGGCGCGTTATACCCGGCTCGACACCGATCTCAATCTGGTCACCACCACCGGCCCGTTGCTGCCGGGCGGCACGCGCAGTCTCAGCGCCAGCGAGAGCTGGTGGGACCCGGTGATCGGCATTCGCGTAATCGCGCCGTTCGCCGAGCACTGGTCGTTCGTCGGCTATGCCGACATCGGCGGCTTCGGCGTGGGTTCGGATGTTACCTATCAGGCGCTCGCGGGAGTGAACTGGCAGATCTCGGAAATGTTCGCGGCCAAGGCCGGCTACCGCTACTTCTACCAGGACTACGAACACGACGGCTTCGTCTGGGACATGGCCTCGCACGGGGCCTATCTCGGACTGGGGATCGGCTTCTGATCGTGTGACGGCGATGTCCCGGGTTTGAATGACGCGCCGCGCTTGCGTTGGCCATCGACCCCTGTGCGTCCGGTGCGGGGTTGATCAAGGCGAGGGCGACGCGTTCTTTCGCGGCGTCTGCGCCAATTGAGCATTCTCGTTTCACTTGCCAGTGTCGGCATTTGATTTGGTTGTGCCTGGCTCCAGAGGCAATGGGCAGCACTTGTGGTAGTGAGCGGAGGATGTTCGGCGCCACACCGGCACCACCCCACCGCCTTCGGCGGCACCCCTCCTCAAGAGAGGAGGGGAGACACCACCCCGGCGCTACGCTCCACTCCTCCTCAAAGGAGGAAGGGAGGCACCACCCCGCCCTGCGGGCACCCCTCCTCAAAGAGGAGGGGATAATATGTATCTCCCCTCCTTGAAAAGGAGGGGTGGCGCGTAGCGCCGGGGTGGTTGCAACGGAGCTCCAGTGACCAACAATCGTGTCCACAATCTCAAGCACACCAAGGCCGCCCGCCGCGCGTTGCGCCACTCCCTCACGCCCGCGGAAGCGCGGCTGTGGAAACATTTGCAGCGCAGCCAGCTCGAAGGGCGGAAGTTTCGCCGTCAGCACGGTGTCGGTCCGTACATCGTGGACTTCTATTGTCCCGCAGAGGCGCTGGTGGTGGAACTGGATGGTGCCGCCCACGATCATGAAGAGGCCTGTCGGCGCGACGAAGCACGCACCCGGTTTCTCGCGGCGCAGGGCTTGCGTGTGTTACGGTTCGAGAACCGTGATGTTCTGACGAAGCTCGAAGGCGTGTTGGTGGAGATTGCTCGACATTTTCGTGAAGGCTGACGCCACCACCCCACCCTCCGGGCACCCCTCCTCAAAGAGGAGGGGAGACACCACCCCACCGCCTGCGGCGCCACCCCTCCTCAGGTGAGGAGGGGAGGCACCACCCCGGCGCTTACGCGCCACCCCTGGAGGGGAGGCACCACCCCGGCGCTACGCGCCACCCCTCCTCAAATGAGGAGGGGATAATATGCATCTCCCCTCCTTGAAATGGAGGGGTGGACGCTGAGGAGGGGATAGTGTGGATCTCCCCTCCTTGAAAAGGAGGGGTGGACGCGCAGCGGACGGGGTGGTTGCAACGGAGGCACAGCTCTGGAATCGGGCGCACGGTCCAAGCAGATCTGGGCAGGAGAACAATAACAATGCACACCGAACCTGCGCACCAGGCGCGCCAATCATGAAAACGTTCCCGCGCCGGTTGCTGGTGGTGTTGTTCACCGGCCTGGCCTCGGCCTGTTCGCCGTCTCCCGATGCGACCCGCGTTGCCGGGCAGTTCGTCGATGAGTCGGGCTGCGCCGGCTGCCATGCGGCGCAGCACAAAGCCTGGGCGGGCTCACATCATGATCTGGCCATGCAGGAGGCCAGCGAGCAGACCGTGCTTGGTGACTTCAAGAATGCGCGCTACACCTACAACGGCGTAACCAGCCGGTTCTTCCGCCGCGACGGGAAATACGTCGTCACCACCGATGGGCCGGACGGTAAGCTCGCGGATTTCGAAATCAAGCACACCTTCGGCGTCGAGCCGCTGCAGCAGTACCTGATCGAGTTGCCGGGCGGACGCCTGCAGGCCCTGTCGATTGCCTGGGACACGCAGCGCAAGCGCTGGTTTCATCTCTATCCGAACGAGCGCGTCGACCATCGCGACGAGCTGCACTGGACCAAGCCCGCGCAGAACTGGAACCACATGTGCGGTGAGTGCCACGCGACCGATTACCGCAAGAACTACGACGCCACGACTGCAAGCTACAGAACCACAGCATCACGTTTCGATGTCGGCTGCCAGGCCTGCCACGGTCCGGCGTCGCGGCATGCGGAGTGGGCCAAGCGCGCCGGGGAGGATGCAGCGAAGGCGGCGCGCGGGTCGCGCAAGGATGATTTCAGCGTGGATCTCGCGGCCAGGGACGCGCGCGTCCAGATCGACACCTGCGCGCGCTGTCACTCGCGGCGCGGCACGCTGTCGGCCGACTACCGGCACGGCGCGCCGCTCATGGACACGCATCTGCCGGCGTTGCTCAACGAGCGGCTCTACCATGCCGACGGCCAGATTCTGGATGAGGTCTACGAATACGGTTCGTTCCTGCAGAGCAAGATGCATTCAAAAGGCATGCGCTGCAGCGATTGTCACGAGCCGCACTCGACCAAGCTTCGTGCCGCTGGCAATGCGTTATGCAGCACTTGCCACAATGCGAGCACGCCGGCTGCGGGGTCGCACATCGATACCCGTGGTCTCCAGCGCAAGGACTACGATTCGCCCGCGCACCATTTCCACAAGTCCGGTCAGCCCGGATCGCAATGTGTCGACTGCCATGCGCCAGTGCGCAACTACATGGTCGTCGATCCGCGTCGCGACCACAGCTTCCGCATCCCGCGTCCGGATCTCTCGGTGGCCATCGGCACGCCGAACGCGTGCAACCAATGCCACACCAAGCAATCGCCGAAGTGGGCAGCGGACGCCGTGGCGAAGTGGTACGGACCCAATCGCCGTCAGGAAGCGCACTACGGGGTGGCGCTCGACGCCGGGCGCCACGCCAAGCCCGGTGCCGTGCCGGGCCTGACCGCGCTCGCGGCGGATGCGTCGCAACCTGCCATCGTGCGCGCGACGGCGCTCGATCTGCTGAGCCGCTACCCGGGCCGTTCGGCGCTGACGGCGTTGCAGAACGGGTTGCGGGATAACGATCCGCTGGTGCGGCGTGCGGCGGTGGCGGGGCAGGAGCGTCTGGCGCCGGCCGAGCGCATCGCGGCATTGTCCCCCCTGCTCGGCGATCCGGTGCGCGCGGTGCGTATCGAGGCCGCGCGCCTGCTCGCGCCGGCGGCGTCGTCGCTTGCTGAACAGCACAGAAAGGGTTTCGACCGGGCGCTCGCGGAGTTCGAGGCGGCGCAGGCCGAGAACGCCGATCGTCCGGAGGCGCTCGCCAATCTCGGCAATCTTTATTCGAGTCGCGGTGAGACGGCTCGCGCCGAGGATGCCTACCGCAAGGCGGTTACACTCGATCCGCACTTTGTGCCGGCGTACGCGAATCTCGCCGACCTCTACCGCGCCGGCCGGCGCGACGCGGACGCCGAGCGTATGTTACGCGAGGGCCTGCGCATGGTTCCGAACGCGGCGACGCTGCGCGAAGCCCTCGGTCTCACGCTAGTACGCCAGGGGAAGCGGCAGGAGGCGCTTGCCGAATTTGCCGCCGCCGCGAAGGCGGCGCCGGATGATCCCCGGCATACCTATATCTATGCCGTCGCCTTGCACGACGCGGGCCGCCGGGCCGAGGCGGTCCGCTTGCTCGAAGCCGCGGCGCGGCGCACCGGTGATCGCGACGTGCTGCTGGCGCTGGCGGCCTTCAAGCGCGAGGCCGGTGATCCCGCAGCCGCCGCGCGCTATCTCGCGCGGCTCGCGGAAATCAATCCCGACGATCCGGCGCTCGCGGTGACCGGAGGCAGGCGTTAGGGAAGCTCTGAACAAGTCTGCCGTTCGTCCTGAGCCTGTCGAAGGGCGAGCAAACAGGCCCCTGAAATATCACAGCTCCGGTTTGTTCGTGGTTCGACTGGCGCACCACGAACGGACTTATTCAGGGGCTTCTTGGATAAGCGCGACGCTTTATGAATCGTGCATGCACGGGAATATTAGGCTCTTGGGCTACACCTGTTGCCCGTAACTTTGGGTTATCTTGATTCAGCCGGACACACACCAGATTAAGTAAAATGGAGTTCGTCATGAAACGATCCGTACAGTTGGCCTTGCTTGCCCTGATATCGGCACCGGTGCTGGTCCTTGCCCAGACACCCACGGCTCCTCCCGTCGCCCCGCCGTCCGGTCAGAAAACGCTCGCCGCAACGATGAATGTCTACGTTTTCCCGAGCGCGGGTCAGAATGCCGCGCAGCAGTCGAAGGACGAGAGCGAGTGCTACAACTGGGCCGTGCAGAATGTGGGCACTGATCCCTTCGCGCTGCAGAAGCAGTCGCAACAGCAACAGCAACAAGCCCAGCAGTCCAAGGAACAAGCCGCGCAGGCGGGCAGAGGCGCGGGCGCCAAAGGTGCATTGCGCGGCGCGGCGGCAGGTGCGGTCATCGGGGAAGTGGCCAGCGACGATGCCGGCAAGGGCGCCGCCTACGGCGCGGCCGCGGGCGCGGTCGCCGGCCGGCGCAAAGGACAGGCTGCCCAGCAGCAGGCCACCCAGCAGGCCGAAAAGCAGGCACAGCAGGCACAGCAGGCCACGGCCGAGCAGCTGAACAACTTCAAGAAGGCCTTCAGCGTTTGTCTCGAGTCCAAGAAATACATGGTCAAGTATTAGGAAGCTTCTGATCAGACAGGTCGTCACAACAACGAAGGGGAAGCAGTTGTGTCTGCCGTCAGGCCTGAACAGTGGATTTGTCGCACAACGGTGTCATGGGTTTGATCGTCGCGTTCAGAATGGTTAACCGCTGCGCCTGCACGCCACGACCGCCACCTTGGGCTTCTTGCCGGCGGATTTCAAACGGGCGTGGAACGCCTTGATCACCGGATTGCATCCGCCTACTGCCGCCCGCCGCGTGGCACGGGCTTTTGTCGCAGCGTCTCCGACGGCAACTCGCTGAAACAGTCCTTGTAGGCGCGCGAGAATTCGCCGAAGTGCCAGAAGCCCCAGTTGAGTGCCTCGGCCGAAACCGTGGTTGATCCCGGCGTCGCGGCCAGCAGGGCTTCGCGCACCCGGTGCAGTCTGAGCCGCAGCAGATAGGCCATCGGCGTCAATCCCGTGTTTTCCTTGAATGCGTACTCCAGGGTGCGCTCACTCACCCCGGTGACCCGGCACAGGTCGGTCACATAGAGACTTCCGCCTTTCTGCGCCAGGGCGTGGTCCTCGGCGATCTTCACAATCCGGCTGCGCGCCTGGCGCGTCCGGTCGCTGCGGCTGGGCTCGAAGTCATCGGCCACGTCCAGGGTCGCCAACAAGGTTTCGAGCAGTTCGACCTGGGCCGCGCCGCGTTCGGCCGCGCTCTCGTTGAAAAGGGCGGGATCGAGTACGGCGGTGTCCACCAGCCGCTTCCCCCACTCGAAAAGCCGGTGAACCCGCCTGGGGCGATCCGGGCTCGTTTGTCGGCTACGGTCCGATGTGGGCGCAGGTGTCGATGACGCCGTTCAGCCAGTACAAGGGCTGGATGGCGGAAGGTGGCATCCGCAACGCGCTGGTGGTGAGCGGCCCGGTCGTCAAACGACCCAAGGGCAGCATCAACCACGGCGTCATGCACGTGGCCGACCTGATGCCGACACTGCTCGAGGTCGCCGGCGCCAGCTATCCGAAGACCAATCAGGGGCGCGAACTGCCGCCGCTGATCGGCAAGTCGTGGATGCCCATGCTGTCCGGGAAGGTGGACTCCATCCGGACCGACAAGGACTATCTCGCGTGGGAAGTCTTCGGCAACCGCGCCGTGCGGCAGGGCGACTGGAAGCTGCGCTGGCAGATCAAGCCGTACGGCAAGAGCGACTGGGAACTGTTCAACGTCGCGCAGGATCCGGCCGAGCGCCATGACCTGGCCGCGAAGGACCCGGGCAAAGTGAAAGCCATGGTGGCGCTGTGGGAGGACTACGTCCGGGCGAACAACGTGATCCTGCCGAGCCGCGGGCCGTTCGAGACCCTGGAAGACCAGCTGCCGATGCGCGTGCCGGTCGACACCGGCTTCCCGCCGCTGATCTACAAGCGCCAGTTCGTGCCGCCCAAGGACATGATGGCGGATCCCAAGCCGTGAGCACGGCCGATCCGGGAATTGATCAAGAAAATGGGAGATACCATGAAGCGTGACAATAGTTTGACTAGCCGGCGTGCCGGGCTGTCGTTGGTTGTTGCAGCGCTGCTCGCCATGGGCGCGCTCAGTCCGCCGCAGGCACTCGCCCAGGTCCCGGCGCGCTTTTACTGGAAGACGCTGTCGGATGCGGATGCCGTGCCGCTCATCTACGAATCGCTGAGCGGCAATACGAACCCCTTCGACCCGGCGCATACCGTGACGGCGGGAGGCAACTTCGACGCGACCATGGTTCTGACTGGCTATGCGCACACCTTTACGCTGTTCGATCGCTCGGCCATGGCGGCGATCCTCGTGCCCATGGGGCGGGTTTCCAGCGAGGTCACCGTGGGCGGCAGCACGCTCCTGCAATCGACCAACGGGTTCGGTGACCCGACGCTCGAGTTCGACATCAATCTGATCGGCCCGAAGGCGCAGAAGAGTATTCCCGATGTCCTGCGCTACGAGCCGGGATTCTCGCTCGATCTGCTCGTTGACCTCGCGTTGCCGATCGGCGACTACGACAACAGCCAGGCCCTGAATCTCGGGCAGAACCGCTGGTATGGCCGTCTTGGCGCGCCCGTCATCTGGCAGTTCGGCTCGTGGGTGCCGGGCCGGCGCACGACCCTCGAATTTCTGCCCGCCGTGTGGATCTTCGGCGACAACGACGATTTTGTCGGGCAGACCTTGAAGACCGATCCGATGTACCAGTTGGATGCGCATCTGACGCGGGACCTCATGGATCGTGCCTGGGGGTCGATCGATGCGAGCTGGTACAAGGGCGGCAAGGCGACCGTCAACGGGGTCGCGGGCAAGGAGCTCGACAACATCGGCGTTGGGCTCACGCTCGGTTACGAGGTGAACAAGAACCTGAACCTCACCGTCGGCTACAAGTCGACGATTAACGATAATGCGCCGGACGACCTGCGCATGGACGTGTTCATGGTCACGCTGGTGCTCGGCTGGCACCCGCTCGTCGAAGGCATGCACCGGCTGGAGGGCGAGAAGTAGCGTCCGCAGCGAGGGCAGGGCGCCTCGCCCGGTGCGCCCTGATGCGCGCAGTCTGCCCCAATGCAGCGGCGCTGCCGGTCGTGCTTCGGTCATCGGCACGGCACTGTTCCGCGGGACGGCGAAGACGACGGTGTCGTCTCGAACCTGGCGGCCGGCGCGTTCCGCCCCGGTTGGGTATCGGTTCTCGACGAGGTGAGCCAGCACCTGGCGACCGTGGCTGCTGACGTCGCCGCCCGCTTTCCAGGCCCCGGGATTTGCGCCAGAATGCCCCCGGGGGGCGGGCTGAGCGCGAGATCCGCGCCAACGACGAGGAGGCGAGCAATGAAAACCGCACGATTCGGATCGGCCGTGGCAGCATGGGCCGTTGGCCTCTATTGCGTCCTCGCGATGGGAGTCGCATGGGCCGAGGCACCGGCCAGCGAGACGATCCCGGAGCATCCGCTGCTGCGCGATTCGTTCGTGTTCGCGCTCGGCGGCTATTATGCGCGCACGTCCACAGTCGCCGCGCTGACCCCCTCGGGGGGTGGCACCGGGGTGGCGATCGATTTCGAGGAGACCCTCGATCTCGACAAGCGCAACCTGACGCCGATGGCCGGATTCCTGTGGCGCTTCGGCGATCGCTGGCGCGTCGAGTTCGAGTACTTCGCCATCGAGCGCGATGCGACGCGCACGCTGGCGAGCGAGGTCGAATGGGGCGACCAGACGTACCCGGTCGGCACGACAGTCAACACGAGTTTCGATTTCTCCGATGCGCGCGTGAGCGTCGGCTACTCCTTTTTCAAGCGACGCGACAAGGAGCTCGGCATCGGCCTGGGGCTGCACGTCTCGGGCATCAAGGCGAGCCTCGATGGCGCGGGTGTCGGCGCCGAGGCTGCGGACGTGACCGCGCCGCTGCCGGTGGTGAACCTCTACGGTCTGTTCGCGCTCACCGACGAGTGGGCAGTGCGCATCCGCGCCGACTGGCTGTCGTTGACCTACGGCGATTACAGCGGCGACGTGCGCGGCATCGGGCTCGACGTGCTGTACCAGCCGTTTCGCCACGTCGGCTTCGGACTGGGTGTAAGCAGCCTGATGATGGACGTCACGATGGAGGATCCCGACTGGCGGGGTGAGGCGCGCACGTCCTACGCCGGGCCGACGCTGTCCATGACCGTATCGTTCTAGCCGCCGCCCGGCGGATGGCTTGCCGCCGGGGATGCACGCGCGCGGCCCGTACCGACGAACACCAGCAGGCGGGGGTGCGGCAGTTCTGGTTTAATGGCCACGGAAGAGACGCCGACCCGGTGCCGTCTTGGCTCAACCATCAATAACAATGCGCGAGCGGTGGATGCTGGGCGCAGCGCTGCTCCTCGCCAGTGCCTGTGTCTGTGCCGCGCAGGACGCTGGCGAGCGCGATGACCAAGCACGACTGCTGTCCATCGCCATCCGCGGCGGGGCCAGCCTCGGCGCCTACGAATCCGGCCTCAACTGGGGCGGCATCACGATTCTGAGCCGGCTGGCGGAGCACGACACGGCCGCGGGCGGGCGCCTGCGCGCCTTCGAGGCGGCGAGCTTTGCGGGCACCTCGGCCGGCAGCATCAACGCGATCATGTCGGCGATGGTGTGGTGCGCGCGCCCCGAGGCCGAGGGCGGTTTCCCCAACCGCATCGATGACAACCTGTTCCGTAACCTGTGGGTGTCGATCGATGTCAACGAGCTGCTGCCGCCGCGCCCGGACTCGCCGCTGTACCGGCCGGATGACGCCTTGCTGTCGCGCAAGAGCCTGCTCGATGCGGCCGAGGGCCTGCGTCGGCACTGGCACGCGCCGGCCTTCCGCCCCGGTTGCCGCGCCCCGGTCGGCGCCTCGGTCACGCGTGTCGTGCCGGACGTGCTGCGTGTCGAAGGCGTCGATGTGCAGAATCAGCGCTTCTACATCCCCTTCGAGCTGCGCGCCCGCGCCGACGCGCGCGCGGGATTTTTCTTTGATCCGGCCGACTACCCGACGCTGGTCGATCCGGCGATGATCCTGCTGCCGCACGCGCACGATGCGCCGGACGGCGCCATCGCCGAGGAGCGTGTGGTCGATGCGTTGCTCGCCAGTGCCGCGGTGCCGATCGGGTTCGGGCGCAAGCGCCTGAGCTACTGTCGCCTGAAGCCCGGACTGATCGTTGGCGATGCGCCGGCGGGGCCGACGCCGCCAACGGCTGCGCCAGCGCAGGCCGGTCTGCGCTGTCCGCACGGCTACGCGCTCGCCGAGGCGGAGTTCGCCGATGGTGGCCTGTTCGACAATCTGCCGATCGGGCTGGCGCGCCTGCTGGCCGAATCCAGCAAGCGCGCCGCGGCCAATCCGCTGCCGGTGCTTTACCTCTATCTCGACCCGGACCGCATCCGCTATGAGACGCCGGCACCGCAGCGCGGCAGCGCCTGCGAACGTGCCGATCCGCCGCCGGCCTGTCGGCAACTCGAATTCGGCGTGCAGTCCGAGAGCCGGCTGCTGCTGGGAGCGCTCGGTACGGCGCGGCGCTACGAGCTGTACCGCGAGTTCACCAGCGACCTGTGGACCCTCAGCCTGTCCGATCTGGCCGGCGCGCTTGGGCAGCGGCTGGAGGCGCGGCGCGATGTCTCCTGCCGCGGGCTGTTTCCGTATTTCGACGTGAACCTGGAATGCCGCGAGGCATTGCAGCGCACGGCGCAACTGCTCGAGCTCGCCTACAGTCGCCGCGAGGCGGTGACGGCGCGGCCGTACTCGGCCGCCAGGCTGCAAGCCGCCGGCATCGCGCGGGAGTGCCGCGCGCCGCACGGGGGCGCGCGCCTCGGCGAGCCGGTGTGCACGCTCGATGCGGCGCGCCTGCGCGAGGCCCTGGCGCAGGGCATGGTGACGGTGCTGAAGCAGGCGCGCCTGACGGCGGACCCGCTGCGGGATCGCGTGCGGCGCTCGCGCCTCGCGATGCACAACGACCGCAGCCTGCGCGTGTCGAGCCGGGGCGCCCCGGTGACCGGGTCGCTGCTCGGCTCCTTCGGCGCATTCCTCGACCGGAAGTTCCGCGAGTACGACTACTTCGTTGGCGTCTACGATGCGGTCGTGTCGGTGGCCGATGCGGTCTGCCGCCTCGCGCTGCCGGCCGGGCACGAGAGTGCGGCGTTCCGGCGCTGCATCGACGACACCAGCCGCGGGCTGTACACGCAGCTCGGTATTGCGTGCGATCCGCGCGCACGCTACGTATTCGCGCGCCTCGCGCAGGCCGAGTTTGCCTCCGCGGGCGAGCTGCGCTACGCCTACGAGCCGATGCCGGCGGAGGACCGCGACATGCGCATCATTTATGAAGGGCTGGCCAAGACCCTCGAGGCCGGCTATCTCAGCCCCGAGGCGGCGCAGGGGGCGTTCTTCGTGGAAGATGTCTTCTTCCGGCACCTCAAGAGCGTGGGCTTTGAGCCGACGCCGACCGCGGACAAGCGCGCGCCGCTGCTCGCGCAGATCATGGACGACCCCGAGGTGTGGTCGCACGAATTCATGCGCCGCGTGACCGGCCGGCTCGTGCATCTCGAACAGGACGCGCGGCGCGTGTTCAATGCGCGGGAACCGGACCCGGCCAAGCGTGAGACCTCCCTCGTCGGCGTCATGGGCGCGACCTCGCACATCCTGCGTTCGGCGACCTACAAGTATCCGGAATTCGCCTTCGCGCCATCGACGGCGCCCGAGGAGTGGTGGTGGCGCAATCTCATTCCCTACGAGCTGGCGCTCGATACCGTGGAAGGCGATCTGCTGCTCGTCTGGCAACCGACCTGGATGCTCTCGCGGCACACGCTGCTCGGTGTGCGCGCGGGTCTCGGGTTCTCGCGCGGTTTCCTCGATTCCACCGGCCAGCAGGAGCGCGGCAACTACGCGCTGCTCGGGCTCGATGTGACGCGCCTCACCGGTGCCCAGCTGCTTTCCAGCCTCGGCGCGATGGCCGGCGACTACCACGCCTTCGATACGCCGCCGTCGGGCCGGCGCGACACGCTGGGCGGCGAGCTGCATGCAGGACTGTTCAAGGACCGCCTGCGCGTGGCGCTGGGTGCGCGCCACCTGGAGGAGGCCACCGATACGTGGTACCTCCTGATCGGGCTCACCGATCTTCCCGGGCTGACCTACTGGCTGACACGATGAGGGGCGTGTCGGCATCAAGTCTGGCGCCGTTCACCGGGGCGACCTTGTGTCGGACGGAGAAAGCGGATCGTCGGTCAATCGGCCCGTCGATGCGCCGCATCGCGTGCGGGTTGTGCGCCGCTGCACTGCTCTGGCCGGTCGCCACGCTCGCGCAGGTACCCCCCTCGACCGCGCGTAGCGCCGACAGCGAGGCGCCGCCGGCAACGGCGCCGGTGATCATCGATGGCGTGATGCTCTTTCATGTGCGCGGCGTTTCCGCCCTGCCAGCGCAAGAGCGTGCCCGGCTGGTTGCCGGCCGAATCGCCGCGTTTGCCCAGGACCGGGCGTTGGCGCCGGACGCCTTGCAGGCCGTGGAGCGCGCCGATCGCACCGAACTGGTCGCCGGGCCGCACCGGCTGATGGCGGTGGTGGAGGCCGATGCGGCGCTCGAAGGGGTGGCGCGATCGGTGCTCGCCGGCGTGTACCGCGAGCGCATCGAGCAGGCGGTGACGAGTTTCCGTGCCGAGCGCACGCGCGAGGCCTTGCTGCGCAGCTCCGGCTACGCGCTCGCTGCCGCCGTGGCGCTGATGGCGGTGCTGGTGACGCTGCGTTTCGCGTTTCGCCGTCTCGAGGCGCTCCTCGACCGGCGCTTCAAGGCACGGGTGCGCGACCTGCAAATCCAGTCGTTTCGCTTCCTGCAGGCCGAGCAACTGTGGGCCGGCCTGCAGATGCTGCGGCATCTGGCGTTCTGGCTGCTGGTGCTGGCGGCCGTGTTTGTGTGCGTCGACTTCGTGCTCAGGCTCTACCCGTGGACGCGCGAATTCGGACAGCAAGCCGCCGCGACCGTGCTCGAACCGCTGGCCATCATGGGATGTGGCCTGGTGGCCGCCATCCCCGGCATCGTCTTCCTGGCGATGCTGTTCGTCATCACGCGCTACGTCCTGACGATCATCCGGCTGTTCTTTGATGCGGTCGCGAAGGGAACGGTCAAGCTCGCGACCTTTGAAGCGGAGTGGGCGTGGCCGACATATCGCCTGATCCGCCTGCTGGTGGTCGCGCTCGCCGTCGTCGTGGGTTATCCGTACATTCCGGGGTCGAGCTCGGACGCCTTCAAGGGTGTCTCGCTGTTTCTCGGCGTGATCTTCTCGCTCGGTTCGACCTCGATCATGGCCAACATCCTGGCCGGCTACACTATGACCTACCGGCGCGCGTTCCAGGTCGGTGACCGGGTGAAGATCGGCGCCCACGCCGGCGACGTCATCGATGTGCGTTTGATGGTGACGCGCCTGCGCACGCTCAAGAACGAGGAAGTGGTCATTCCCAATTCGGTGATCCTGAATGGCGAGGTCATGAACTACAGCCGGTCAGCGCGCGACCAGAGCGTGATTCTGCACACCACCGTCGGCATCGGCTACGAGACGCCGTGGCGGCAGGTGGAGGCGATGCTGCTCACCGCCGCCGGGCGCACGCCGGACCTGATGCGCGAGCCGCCCCCGTTCGTGCTGCAACAGGCGCTCGGCGATTTCTGCATCACCTATGAGCTGAACGTGCACTGCAAGGAGCCACACCGGATGCCGGCGCTCTACAGCAAACTGCACCAGAACATCCTGGATGTCTTCAACGAGTACGGGGTGCAGATCATGACGCCGGCTTACGTCGCCGATCCGCCGCAGCCAAAGCTGGTGCCGAAGGAGCAGTGGCATCTGCCGCCGGCGCCCAAGGGCACGGTCGGCTAGCGCGGCCATTTCCCCATGCGTCTGCACTCACTGCCCGGGTTGGCTGCTTCTGTGCTCGCGCTCATCGCGGTGCTGCCGGCGCAGGCGGGCGAGGTGCTGGATGGCGTTGCCGCGCGCGGCTATCTGCGTTGCGGCGTGAGCGAGGGCATCCCCGGATTCTCCGCGCCGGATGCGACGGGACGCTGGCAGGGGATGGATGCGGACTTCTGCCGCGCCGTCGCGGCCGCGGTGCTGGGCGATGCCGACAAGGTGCGGTTCGTGCCGCTCAAATCCTCGACGCGCTTCCCGGCGCTCCAGGCGAACAAGATCGATCTGCTGGTGCGCAATACCACCTGGACGCTGACGCGCGAGGCCCTGTTGAAGGTCCAGTTCCCCGGGGTGCTGTTCTATGACGGGCAGGGGTTCCTGGTGGCGAAATCCGCGGGCGTCAAGACGCTTGCCGGATTGAACGGCGCGACGGTGTGCGTCGAGAAGGGCACCACGCACGCGCAGCGCCTTGCCGATGTCTTTGCGGCGCGCGGGCTGACAGTCAAGCCGCTGGTGATCGACTCCTCCCGGGAGGTCGCCGAGGCCTTTTTCGCCGGGCGCTGCCGCGCCTACAGCTCCGATACCTCGCAGCTCGCGGCGGTGCGCGCCGGCGCGCCGGGCGGCGCGCAGGGTTTCGTCATCTTGCCGGAGCGTGTTTCCAAGGAACCGCTCGGTCCGGCAGTGCGAAGCGGCGACAGCGACTGGGTGACGCTCGTGCGCTGGGTGCTGTACGCACTGATTGCCGCCGAAGAATCGGGCGTCACGCGAGCCAACGTCGAGACGCTGGCGCAGCAATCGCAGGGCGCGGTATGGCGACTGGTGAGTGGCAAGGACGAGCGGCTGGCACGGGCGCTGGGTGTTCGTCCCGACTGGATCGTGCGCGTGATCAAGGCGGTCGGCAACTACGGCGAGATGTACGAGCGCAATCTCGGGCGCGAGAGCGCGCTGCAGATCGAGCGTGGCCTGAACCGCCTGTGGACCCAGGGCGGGCTCCTGTACGCACCGCCGATCGACTGACGGGAAGGAATCGCATGACCGATTTTCAGATTTACCTCACGCTCGCGGTCTTTGCCGGGGTGATCGTGGCGATCGCGCTCGATGTCATCGACATGGCGATTGCGGCGCTGATCGGTGTGTGCGTGCTGATGGCGGCCGGCATCCTGCGCGAGCCGGAGATGATCGAGGCCATGCGCGTGGCCGGCGGGCCGCTGGCGCTGCTGTTCGGCGGCATGGTGGTGGCGCACGTGCTCGGAAAGACCGGCGTGTTCGAACGCGCCGGGGCGCGCTACCTGCGCGCCACCGGCGGCAGCGGCAAGCGTTACCTGATCCTGCTGGTGGCCCTGGTCGCGCCGGTGTGCGCGTTCCTGCCCAATGCCACGACCGTGATCCTGCTGGCGCCGGTGATCATCGGCGTGGCGCGTGCGCTCAAGGTGAGCTTCGTGGGACCGATGGTCATCACCGCGGTCGTCAGCAACTCGGCCGGGATGCTGACGCTGGTCGGCGACCCGGCGACGTTTCTGGTCGGCAGCTCGATCGGCATGACCTTCGGCCAGTATCTGCAGAAGGTGAGCCTCGCCGGGTTGCTGGCGGTACTGGTCATCGTGCCGTTGCTGCCGCGCCTGCTGCCGGAGGTGTGGAACGCGCGCGTCGCGGTGCCAGCGGCCGTCCGTCTGCCACCGATCGAGCGCCCGGGCTTCGTGGTGTTCGCGCTGGCGGCCCTGGTGCTGATGGTGGTGCTGTTCATGGTTGGCGAGGAGCTGCCGACGCGCATCGTGCCGCCGGCGGTGGCGATCATCGGCGCGACGCTCGCGCTGCTCGCGGTCTACGGCGCGCGCGTGGAGCCGGTCGAAAACGTGTTTCGCGCCATCGACTGGAAGACGCTGGTGTTCCTGGGCGCGATCTTCTGCCTGGTGCAGGCCTTTACCAAGACCGGGCTGCTGCAGGGCCTGTCGCTCAAGTTGCATGGCTGGTTCGGCGTGGAGTTTACGCTCGTGGCGCTGGCGCTGCTCGCCGGCATCGGCGTGTTGTCGGCGGTGCTCGCCAACATCCCGGTGGTGGCGGCCGCGCTCATCATGACCAAGGGTTATCTGGTCGCGGTCGAGGCGGTGCCGGAGACGGCCTTGGCCGCCGGTTTCACCGACTGGCCAACCGTCGCGATTCCGGTATTCATCGCCATGATGTTTGGCGCCACGCTGGGCGGCAACGCCACGGTCATCGGCGCCTCGGCCAACATCGTGAGCGTTGGCATTTGCGCGAACCAGGGCGAGCGTGTGAGCTTCATGCGCTTCATGCGCTACGGATTGCCGATCACGCTGGTGCAGCTTGCGGTGTCGGCGCTGTACGTCGTGGCGCTGTTCTGGCTGATGCGTTAGGCAGACGCGCGAAGAGACCGCCGTCCGCCGCCGGTCTCTCGGCGCGGCCGGTCTTGACGCAAGTCAATATTGGGCGGACGGCTTTCGGGCACGCTGGGCGTGCCCACCAGGACGCGGGAGGTGCTCCGTGGCGACGATCAGGCAGGCGGACTTCATCCAGAGCGTGGCCGACGCCTTCCAGTTCATCTCCTATTACCATCCGGTCGATTACATCAGGAGCCTCTACGCGGCCTACCAGCGCGAGCAGTCGCCGGCGGCGAAGGACGCGATCGCGCAGATCCTCATCAACTCGCGCATGGCCGCCGAGGGTCATCGCCCGATCTGCCAGGACACCGGCATCGCCATCGCCTTCATCAAGGTCGGCATGGACGTGCGCTGGGACGTGAAGCTGACCATTGAAGAAATGGTGAACGAGGGCGTGCGCCGCGCCTACCTCGATCCCGACAACAAACTGCGTGCCTCGGTACTGGCCGATCCCGACGGCAAGCGCGTCAATACGAAGGACAACACGCCGGCGGTTACCCATATTCAATTGGTGCCGGGCGACAAGGTGGAAGTCACGGTCGCGGCCAAGGGCGGCGGCTCGGAGAACAAGTCCAAGTTCGCCATGCTGTTGCCGAATGACAGCGTCGTCGACTGGGTGCTGTCGCAGGTGCCGGTGATGGGCGCCGACTGGTGCCCGCCCGGGATTCTCTCGCTTGGCATCGGCGGCACACCGGAGAAGGCGATGCTGATGGCCAAGTGGGCGATGATGGAGCCGATCAATATCCACGAGCTTCAGGCGCGCAAGCCGGCCAACCGCGCCGAAGAGCTGCGCCTTGAGCTGTACGAAAAGGTCAACGCGCTAGGCATTGGCGCACAGGGTCTGGGCGGTCTGACCACCGTGCTCGACGTCAAGGTGACCGACTACCCGACCCATGCCGCCTCGAAGCCGGTGGCGCTGCTGCCGAACTGCGCGGCCACGCGCCACATCCATTTCACCCTCGACGGCAGTGGGCCGGCGAAGTTCGATCCGCCGCGCCTTGAGGACTGGCCGAAGCTCGCACTCGATCTTTCCACCAGCCGGCGCGTCAACCTCGATGGCATCACGCGCGAAGCAGTCGCGGGTTGGAAGGCGGGTGATCGGCTGCTGCTGTCCGGGAAATTGCTCACCGGGCGCGATGCGGCGCACAAGCGCCTGCTCGACATGCTGGCGCGCGGCGAGAAGTTGCCAGTCGACTTCAAGAACCGCTTCATCTATTACGTCGGCCCGGTCGATCCCGTGCGCGACGAGGTGGTCGGACCGGCGGGGCCGACTACGGCCTCGCGCATGGACAAGTTTGTCGAGCCGATGCTCGCCCAGACCGGCTTGCTCGGCATGGTCGGCAAGTCGGAGCGCGGACCGGCCGCGATCGAGTCGATCAAGAAGCATGGCGCGGTGTACTGCATCGCCGTTGGCGGCGCGGCCTACCTGGTGTCGAAGGCGATCCGCGCCGCCCGGGTGCTGGCCTTCCCGGAGCTTGGCATGGAGGCAATCTACGAGTTCGAGGTGAAGGACATGCCGGTGACGGTGGCCGTCGACAGCGGCGGCCGTGCCGTGCACCAGAGCGGGCCGGCCGAGTGGCGCGCGAAGATCGGCAAGATTCCCGTCAAGATCATGTAACGCACCGGAAGGCGGGCAACGAGGCGCGCGCATGAAGGGCAGTGACCGAACTTCAATCGTGGCCGCCGCGACGAGGCCAACACCACGGGACCGGCTGCCGGCGCTGCTCGATCTTGTGCAGAGCGTCACCGGGCTGTTGCTGGTCGCGTTTCTGTGCGTGCACCTGTTGCTCGACGCCGCGATCCTGCTCGGTCCTTCCGCCGCCGACGCCGTGGCGCGCGCCTTCGAGGGGCAGTACCTCTTTGGCAGACCCCATCCCTGGATCGTCTCGTTGGCCGCGCTCGGCCTGCTCGCACTGATCGTCGTGCATGCGGTGCTGGCGATGCGCAAGCTGCCGCATTCGACACGCGAGTACGTGACGCTGCGCGGACACCTGCGCGGCATGCGTCACGCCGACTCGTGGTTGTGGTGGTGGCAGGCACTGACGGGCGTGGCGCTGTTCTTTCTCGTGGCCCCGCATCTGTATGTCGTGATCACCCGGCCGGAGGCGATCGGCGCCGCGGAGTCCGCGCAGCGCGTGGTGGCGGAGCGTGCCTGGATGCTGTACGCGATATTCCTGCCGGTCGTGCTGCTGCACGCCGCCGCCGGCGCCTATCGGCTGGCGATCAAGTGGGGCTGGCCCGCGTTGGTGCGAGCGCAGTTGCGGCGCTGGGTCTGGGGCGTCGCCGCCGGCTATTTCGCCCTGGGGGTGGCGGCGCTCGCTGCTTACACCCTGTTGGGACTGCGATCGACGGCCTGAACGTATGCGCATCGTCTATACCGATGTACTGGTGATTGGCGGCGGTCTCGCCGGCCTGCGGCTCGCCATCGCCGCCAAGCGACGCGGACACGAGGCGCTGATTCTGTCGCTGGTGCCGGCCAAGCGCTCGCACTCCAAGGCGGCGCAGGGCGGCATGCAGGCAAGCCTCGCCAACGTGATCAAGGGGCAGGGCGACAACGAGGATGCCCACTTCGAGGACACGGTGCGCGGCAGCGACTGGGGCGCCGACCAGCAAGTGGTGCGCATGTTCGTGAACACCGCGCCCAAGGCAGTGCGCGAACTGGCGGCCTGGGGCGTGCCGTGGAGCCGCGTGCGCAAGGGCGAGCGCGAGGTCATCATCAACGGCCAGAAAGTCACCATCACCGAGCGCGACGAGGCGCACGGACTGGTGGCGCAGCGCGACTTCGGCGGCACGCGGAAATGGCGCACCTGCTACGTCGCGGACGGGACCGGACACGCGATGATCACCGCCATCGCCGATCAGGCGATCGCGGCGTCGATCCCGGTGCACGAGCGCACCGAGGCGCTGGCACTGATCCACGACGGCGGGCGCTGCTACGGCGCGGTGGTGCGCGATCTCGTGACCGGTGCGTTGACCGCTTACGTTGCCAAGGCCACCGCCATCGCCACCGGCGGCGCCGGGCGTCTGTACCGTGTCACCACCAATGCCGTGATCTGCGAGGGCATCGGCCACGCCATCGCGCTCGAGTCCGGCGTGGCGGCGCTCGGCAACATGGAGGCGGTGCAGTTCCATCCCACTGGCATCTTCCCGGCCGGCATCCTGGTGACTGAGGGCTGCCGCGGCGACGGCGGCCTGCTCAGGGACGCCGACGGCCACCGTTTCATGCCGGACTACGAGCCGGAGAAGAAGGAGCTTGCCTCGCGCGACGTGGTGTCGCGGCGCATGGAGGAGCACATCGCCAAGGGCAGGGGCGCGAAGAGCCGCTTCGGCGAGCACCTGTGGCTCGACATCACGCTCTTGGGCGAGCACCACATCAGGCACAACCTGCGCGAGGTCTACGAGATCTGCCATTACTTTCTCGGCGTCGACCCGGTGAAGGAGTGGATCCCGGTGCGCGCCGCGCAGCACTACACCATGGGCGGTGTGCGCACCCGACCGAGCGGCGAGAGCCCGACGCTGAAGGGCCTGTTCGCGGCCGGCGAGGCGGCGTGCTGGGACATGCACGGCTTCAACCGGCTGGGCGGCAATTCGGTGGCCGAGACCGTGGTGGCCGGCATGATCGTCGGCGAGTACATCGCCGACTTCTGCGACCGGCCGGAGAACGACATCAACATCCCGACCGGTGTGGTGCGCGACTTTCTCGAGCGCGAGCAGGCCCGGCTCACGGCCCTGCTCACCGGCAAGGGCACGGAAGATGCGGTGGCGCTGCGCGTGGCGATGCAGGAGATCATGACCGCCAAGGTCGGCATCTTCCGCCGCGGGAGGGGCCTCGAGCAGGCGGTCGATGAGTTGCAAAAGCTTCTGGTGCGCTCCCGCCACATCGGCGTGCGTTACCAGGCCGCCGGCGCCAACCCGGCGCTGGTGGCGGCGTATCGCACGCAGAAGATGCTGAAGCTCGCGCTCACCGTGGCCTATGGCGCGCTCATGCGCACCGAGAGCCGCGGCGCGCACTATCGCGAAGACTTCCCGCGGCGCAACGATGCCGAGTGGCTCAAGCGCACGCTCGCGACCTGGCGGAACGAGTCCGATACCCTGCCGACGCTCGCCCACGAGGCGCTCGACGTGAAGAAGATGGAGCTGCCGCCCGGCTGGCGCGGTTACGGCGCCAAGGACTACATCGATCACCCGGACACGCCGGCGCGCCACAAGGAGGTCGAGGCGATCAAGGCAAGACTGGCCTCGGCCGACCGCTTCGCGGTGCAGCAGGCGCTGATGCCGTACGAGGCGCTGCTGCCGCCGCGCCTGCGCGGACGCAATGAACGCATCGACGAGCGACTCTGACCATGGCTGACCAGACCGCGCACCGCACGCTGAGCCTCAATATCCTGCGCTACAACCCCCAGGAGCGCGCGAGCACGCCGCACCTGCAGCGCTACGAGCTGGAAGAGGCCGACGACATGACGCTCTACCTCGCGCTCAACGAGATTCGCGAGAAGCAGGACGCGTCGCTGCAATTCGACTTCGTGTGCCGCGCCGGCATCTGCGGCAGTTGCGGGATGATGATCAACGGCCGGCCGGGGCTCGCCTGCCGCACGCTCACCCGAAACCTCCCGGCGGAGATCACGCTCGCGCCGCTGCCGCTGTTCGAGCTGATCGGCGATCTGTCGGTCAACACCGGCAAGTGGATGCGCGCCATGAGCGAGCGGCTCGAGACCTGGGTGCACGCGAAGAGCGCGGAAGTCGACCTGCGGCGCATCGAGCAGCCCATGGACCCGGCGCTGGCCGAGGAGATTTACCTGCTCGATCGCTGCATCGAATGCGGCTGCTGCGTGGCGGCCTGCGGCACGGCGCGAATGCGCGAGGACTTCGTCGGCGCCGTGGGCTTGAACAGGATCGCGCGCTTCCGGCTCGACCCGCGCGACACGCGCAGCGACGGCGATTACTACGAGCTGATCGGCGACGACGATGGGGTGTTCGGCTGCATGTCGCTGCTCGCCTGCCACGACGTGTGCCCGAAGAACCTGCCGCTCAAGACGCAGATCGCGTTCCTGCGGCGCAAGATCGTGGCGCTGGGATTGAAGTAGCCGGGCGCGCGGCGTCCGTTCCGTGCGCTGACCAGGGAGTTGCCCCTGAAGACGAGTTGGCAGTCGTTTGTCCCGGTGGTGGTGGCAGTTGTCATCGCCCTGATCCCGCCGCCCGACGGAGTGGCGCAACATGCCTGGTACTACTTTGCCGTCTTTGCCGGCATCATTGCTGGCCTCATGGCCGAGCCGCTGCCGGGAGGCGCCATTGGCCTGATCGGTGTCGCCCTCGTGATGGTGCTGTCCCCGTACGTCTTCTTCAGCCCGGAGCAGCTCGGCAATGCCGGCTTCAGGCCCACGTCCGAGGCCATCACGTGGGGCCTGTCGGGGTTTGCCAACACCACGGTGTGGCTGATCTTCGGTGCCTTCATGTTCGCGTTGGGCTACGAGACGACCGGGCTCGGCGAGCGCATCGCGCTGCGGCTCGTGAAGGCGATGGGCCGCCGGACGCTGACGCTGGGCTACGCGGTGACGATCGCCGACACCCTGCTCGCGCCGTTCACGCCGTCCAATACCGCGCGCAGCGGCGGCACCATCTATCCCGTGATCCGTAACCTGCCGCCGCTCTACGACTCCCGGCCGAACGATCCGTCGACGCGGCGCGTGGGCTCGTACCTCATGTGGGTGGCGGTCGCGTCGACCTGCGTGACCAGCTCGACGTTCCTCACCGCGCTCGCGCCCAACCTGCTCGCGGCCGAGCTGGTGAAGAAGACGGTGGGTATCGAGTGCTCGTGGATCGACTGGTTCATCGCGTTCGCGCCGGTCGGCATCCTGCTGCTGGTGCTGACCCCGCTGCTCGTCTACCGGATCTATCCGCCGGAGGTGAAGGAGGGGCACGAGGTCCCGGCGTGGGCGGCGAAGGAACTCGATAAAATGGGATCGCTCAGCCGGCGGGAGATCACCCTGGGCGTGCTCGTGGTGATCGCGCTGATGCTGATTCTCAAGGTCGTTACCTGGGACGACATCACCGCCAACAAGGCGGCGTGGAATACGCTCGCGTGGTTCGCGACGCTGGTTGCGCTCGCCGACGGGCTGACGCGCGTGGGGTTCGTGAAGCGGTTCGCCGACACCGTCGCCACGCAGCTCGGGGACGTCTCGCCGATGGTGGCCGTGGCGGCGCTGCTGGTCATCAACGTCTTCGGCCATTACCTGCTCGCCAGCATCACCGCCCACGTCACCGCCATGATCCCGGTGCTGCTGGCGGTGGGCTCGATGATTCCGGGCGTCAACATGACCACGCTCGCGCCCGGCCTGTGCCTGCAACTCGGCATCATGGGCATCCTCACGCCGTTCGCGACCGGCCCGAGCCCGGTGTACTACGGTAGCGGCTATCTGCCGGCCGCGGATTACTGGCGGCTCGGCGCCATCTTCGGCGTGATCTATTTCGCGGCGTTTGCCCTCATCGGGGTACCCTGGATGCTGGCCATCCGCTGAGCGCGCCGCTGCGATGACAATGACCCGAGGGAGGTCCTGATGGCTGACGAGAGCGCGCTGCCCGGCTCGTTTTCCCCACGCACGCGCCGCATCGCGCTCGTCGTCGGCCCGCTGCTGGCGCTGCTCAGCTATTTCCTCCTGCCCGAGCAGTACAGCGACGGCAAGGGCGGCACGGCGGCGTTCACGCCCGCCGGGCGCGCCACGCTGGCCGTCGCTGTCTGGATGGCGACCTGGTGGGTGACCGAGGCGGTGCACATCGCCATCACCGCGCTGCTGCCGATCGCGGTGTTTCCGCTGCTCGGGATCGCCGGCATCGAGCAGGCGACCGCGCCCTACGCCTCGGACGTGATCTATCTGTTCTTCGGCGGCTTTGTGCTGGCCGCGGCCATCCAGCGCTGGGGGCTCGACCGGCGCATCGCCTACCGCACGCTCACCCTCGTCGGCACGCATGCCGATCGCGTGGTGGCCGGGTTCATGATCGCGACGGCGGCGCTCAGCATGTGGGTGTCGAACACGGCCACGGCCGCGATGATGGTGCCGATCGCGCTGGCGGTGATCAACCTGGTGCTGCGCGCGCGCACCGGCAAGACGCTCACCGAGCATGGCGGCATGCCGGCGCAGGCGCGCGGCGAGCGCAATTTCGCGCTGGCGCTGCTGCTCGGCATCGCCTACAGCGCCTCGATCGGCGGCATCGGTACCATCATCGGTACGCCGCCGAACGGCATCCTGGTGAAGTTCATCGCCCAGAACTACGGCATCGAGGTGAGCTTCGCCAGGTGGCGGCAGATCGGCATGCCGGTCGTGGCGCTGATGCTGCCAATCACCTGGCTCCTGCTCACCAAGGTGATGTTCCGAAATGGCATCGGCGAGATCGAGGGCGGCCGCGAGTGGGTGCGGCAGGAACTCAAGGCGCTCGGGCGGCTGTCGCGCGGCGAACGCGCCACGCTCTGGGTGTTCGCCGTGACCGTGCTGCTGTGGGTGACGCGGCCGTTTCTCGCCAAGCTGTCAATCGCCGGGGTCGCGCCGTTCGCGGGCCTTTCGGACGCCGGCATCGCCATGCTCGCGGCCGTGGCGCTGTTCATGATCCCGGTCGAGCCCGCGCGCGGCGTGCGCGCGGTGGACTGGGCGACGGTGCGCGAGCTGCCCTGGGACGTGCTGCTGCTGTTCGGCGGCGGCCTGTCGCTCGCCGCGGCGATCGAGGCCAATGGGGTGGCCGATCTGATTGGCGCCGCCACCCAAGGGTTCGGGGGCTGGCCGGTGCTGGCGATCGTGCTGGCGGTCGCTGCCATCACGACGTTTTCCTCCGAGCTCACGTCCAACACCGCGCAGGTCGCCACCCTGTTGCCGCTGCTCGCCGCGGTGGCCCCGAGCCTCGGCGTGCATCCGGGCTTGCTGCTGGTGCCGTGCGCGCTCGCGGCGAGCGCCGCCTTCATGATGCCGGTCGGCACGCCGCCCAACGCCATCGTGTTCGGCACCAGGCTGCTCACCATCCCGCAGATGTGCAAGGCCGGTTTCTGGCTGAATCTCTGCGGGATCGCGGTCGTCACCGCCGTGACGTATTTCGTGGTCCTGCCGATGCTGGCGACGCGCTGACCGGTGCACGCTGCGCGGCGCCGGGGTGTGGCACAATGGTGCCGCCCGAGCGTGATCCCATGGACTCACCCGAACTTGTCGTTGTCCGCCACTTCTTCGTGGCGCTGCTGATCGGCGCGCTGGTCGGCATCGAGCGCGAGAAGCGCAAGGTCACCGAACAGGAGATCTCCTTCGGCGGACTGCGCACCTTCATCCTGTTCGCGCAGGCCGGCGCGGTGTCGGCGTGGCTGTCGATCCAGCTCGGTTATCCGTGGGTCTTCGTTGCCACCGTGGCCGCGGTCTCGGCGATCGTGGTGACGGGCTATGTCCTCGAGAGCCGCGTGCGCCCGACCGAGGTCGGCGTCACCACGGAGCTCGCGGCGATCACGGTGTGTCTGCTCGGTGGCGCGGTGATGTACGGCTACGAGGCGATCGCCGTGGCGCTCGCCATCGTCACCTCGGCGGTGCTCGCCTACAAGCGCCCGCTGCATGAGGCGGTCGCCAAGATCAGCACCGACGATCTGTATGCGGGTCTGCGGTTGCTCATCGCGACCTTCATCGTGCTGCCGCTGCTGCCGGATCGCGCGCTCGATCCGTGGCAGGCGCTCAATCCGTATCGCCTGTGGTTTCTGGTGATCCTGATCTCGGGGCTGTCGCTGGTGGGCTACGTGGCCGTGCGCTGGCTCGGCTCCACGCGCGGCACCCTGCTCACGGCCCTGAGCGGGGGGCTCGTGTCCTCGACCGCGGTGAGCCTGTCGTTCGCGCGCCAGAGCCAGACGGATGAGCGCCGCACGGCCGGCAACGCCCTGGCCGCCGGCATCCTGGTGTCCTGGGTGGTGATGTTCGTGCGCGTGATCATCGCCGTGGCGTTCGTCAACCTGAACCTGGTGGGCGCGGTGCTGGCGCCGTTTCTCGCCATGGCCGCGGTCACCGCGCTCGCGGCCGGCTGGTTCTACTGGCGCGGTAGCGGAACGGCGCGTGCGCCGGGCGAGGTGCGCCCCGAGGTGCCGCTCAAGAACCCGTTCAGCCTGTGGGAGGCAGCCAAGTTCGGCATGCTGTTCGCGGTGGTGCTGCTCGGGGTGCAGCTCACCCAGCATTACCTGCCCGGCGAGGGCCTGTACGTCGTGGCCAGCATCGCCGGGCTGAGCGACGTCGATGCCATCACGCTGTCGATGGCCGACTATGCGCGCCTCGGCGGGGATGCCGGTACGGCGGTGGGTGCGATCGTGATCGCGGCACTGGCCAACACCGTGGCCAAGTGCGCTCTGGTGGTGGCGCTCGGCAGCAGCGCGCTGCGCCTGCGGCTGTTGCCGGTGACGGTGGCGATCCTGGCGGTCGGTGCGCTGGTGCTGGTGACGCGGTGAGGGTGCCGGGTCCATTGCCGAGTTCGTTACCGGGTCGCCGTGCCACGCGGGCTCGGCGCCTTGCACGAGCTCGGTAGCGCATTGGGTACGGTCAAACTGCTGTCGGCAGCGGTGTTCGGCGTGCTCGTGCTGGGCCTCAGGCTGCGCATTGACGGATAATGCACGCAGATGCGGCGAGCGGGACGAAGTGCGGTTAGCCTGTTACTCGTGGGGCTGGCAGGATGCGCCGGGCTGCCGACGCTCGACGCGCGCACGCAATCGTACGCCGTGACCGACACGGCCGACACCCGACTGGGCCGGGTCATCGCGCCGCTCGTGGCCGCGCATCCGGGGCACGCCGGCCTGGTGCCGTTCGCCAGCGGCGTCGATGCGTTCGTGGCGCGCCTGGTTCTGGCCGAGGCCGCCGACCGGAGCCTCGACGTGCAGTACTACATCTGGCACGACGATGTCACCGGACGCCTGCTCGCCGACCGGCTGGTGCGTGCCGCCGACCGCGGCGTGCGGGTGCGCGTGCTGCTGGACGACATCGGCACGGCGCCCGATGATGTCGCGTTGCTCATCCTCGACCAGCATCCCAACATCGAACTGCGGCTGTTCAATCCGGTCGCGCTGCGTTCGGCGCGCGGTCTCGGCACGCTCGCCGACTTCGGGCGCGTCAACCGGCGCATGCACAACAAGTCGTTCACTGCCGATAACCAGGCAACCATCGTCGGCGGGCGCAACGTCGGTGACGAATACTACGCCGCGCGCCCCGATCTCGAGTTCGGTGATCTGGACGTGCTCGCCGTCGGGCCCGTGGTGCAGGAGGTGTCGGACGCGTTCGATCGCTACTGGAACAGCCCGGCGGCTTACCCGATCAGCGCACTGACCGATCGGCGCGCGACCGCCCAGCAGCTCGCGCAGGGGCGGGCGGCGTTGCGCGCCCACACCGAGGCGCAGCGTGACGGCGCGTACGCGCGTGCGCTCGAGGCGAGCGCGCTGGCGCAGGCGCTGCGCACCGGCGATGTGCGCCCCTTCTGGGGGCGCGCCCGGCTGGTGTACGACGATCCGGCCAAGGTTCTCGCCGAGACCGCCGCGCCACTGACACCTCTGCAGGCCGGGCTCGCGCCGGTGGTCGATGCCGTGCGCGCGGAGCTGCTGCTGGTCTCGCCGTACTTCGTCCCCGGCGAGGCCGGCCTCGCATGGCTGCGCCGCCTGCGCGAGCGCGGCGTGCGCATCCGCGTCGTCACCAACTCGCTGGCGGCGAGTGACGTCGCCGCCGTGCATTCGGGTTACCAGCGCTACCGCCGCCCGCTGCTCGACGCCGGCGTCGAGCTCTACGAGTTCAAGCCGACGGCCTATGCCAGCGCGGGCGGGTCGGGAAGCGCCTCCGGCGGACTGACCGGCTCGTCGCGCGCGGCGCTGCATGCCAAGAGCTTTGTCTTCGACCGGCGCGTGGTGTTCGTCGGTTCGCTCAACCTCGATCCGCGCTCGCTGCATCTCAACACCGAAATCGGGGTGTTGTTCGACAGCCCGGAGCTGGCGGGCGCGATGGTCGATGCCATCGACGCGGCGCTGGCGCAGCAGGCGTACCGTGTGCTGCTGGTCGATGCCGGCACGCCGCACGCCCGCCTCGAGTGGGTGAGCAGCGAGGACGGCGGCACGCAGCGTTTCGACAGCGATCCGGCGGCGAGCCTGTGGCGGCGCTTCAGCGTGTGGCTCCTGTCGCTGCTGCCGATCGAGTCGCAGCTCTAGGGCGCGCCGCGCCCGAGCCGGGGGCAAAGCTGATACCCTTGCCCGCATGACGAGCCTGCCGATCGACGAGGTCCTGCCCGCGCTGCGCGCCACGCTCGCCGCGCACCGCGCCGTGGTGTTGCAGGCCCCGCCGGGCGCCGGCAAGACCACGCTCGTTCCGCTCGCGCTGCTCGAGGA
This sequence comes from uncultured Acidiferrobacteraceae bacterium, assembly GCA_964629975.1. Classification (GTDB taxonomy): domain Bacteria; phylum Pseudomonadota; class Gammaproteobacteria; order Acidiferrobacterales; family Sulfurifustaceae. The sequence goes on from CAZVUN010000024.1 coordinate 30,346, forward strand.
GCCGTGGCTCGCGGGGCGCTCGATCCTGATCCTCGAGCCGCGGCGGCTCGCGGCGCGCGCGGCCGCCGCGCGCATGAGCCAGTTGCGCGGTGAGGCGGTGGGTGAGACGGTGGGGTACCGCATCCGCTTCGATTCCAAGGTGTCGAAGGCCACGCGTATCGAGGTGCTGACCGAGGGCATCCTCACGCGGCGCCTGCAGTCCGATCCGGCGCTGGAAGGCGTGGGTCTGGTCATCTTCGATGAATTCCACGAGCGCCACCTGCACGCCGATCTCGCGCTCGCCCTGTGCGTCGACGCGCAGCGCGGCCTGCGCGAGGATCTCAAGATCCTGGTGATGTCCGCGACCCTCGATGGCGAGGCGCTGTCCCGACTCCTGGACGGTGCGCCGATCGTCACCAGCCGCGGCCGCAGCCATCCGGTCGACATCGTGTACGCGCCGCGCGACCCCGAAGGCCCGCTGCCGCAGGTGGCCGCCGCGGCCGTGGCGCGCGCGCTCGAGGCGCACGCGGGCGATGTGCTCGTGTTCCTGCCGGGCGCCTGGGAGATTCGCCGCACCCAGGAGCTGCTCGCCGCCGCGCTCAAGCCCGATGCGGTGGCGCTGTTTCCCCTGTACGGCGACCTGCCGTGGGAGCAGCAGGACCGCGCCATCCGGCCGCTCGCCGGCAAGCGCAAGGTGGTGCTCGCCACGCCGATCGCCGAGACCAGCCTCACGATCGAAGGTGTGCGGGTGGTGATCGACAGCGGTTTGGCGCGCGTGCCGCAGTTCGATCCCAATTCCGGGCTCACGCGCCTGGTGACGCAGCGCATCGCGCGCGCCAACGCCGAGCAGCGTGCCGGCCGCGCCGGGCGCGAGGCCCCGGGCGTGTGCTACCGGCTGTGGAGCGAGGGCACGCAGCGCGGCCTGATCGCGCAGCCCACCCCCGAGATCCGAAGCGCCGATCTTGCGCCGCTTGCGCTCGAGCTCGCGGCCTGGGGCGTGCGCGATGCTGCCACACTCGCCTGGCTCGATCCGCCGCCACCCGCCACGCTCGCCCGGGCGCGCACCCTCCTGGTCGAGCTGGGTGCACTCGGCGCCGACGGCGCGCCGACGGCGATCGGCCGTCGCATGCTCACCATGCCGCTCGCGCCGCGG
>CAZVUN010000025.1:0-7754 GCA_964629975.1 uncultured Acidiferrobacteraceae bacterium
GGCCTGCGGCGCCGGCTCCTGCGGTTCCGGCGCGGCCAGCGCTTCGGTCGCGGCCGGCGCGCCCGCGGCCACTCGTGGCACTTCGACTGCGGCCGGCGCGCCGGGAACCTGGGTTGGCAAATCGATCAGCGCCGTGTACTCACGCACCAGGCGCGCACCGGGCCACTCGACCTGCAGCAGCATGTGCAGGAATGGCTCGTCGAGTGGCTCCTCACTGGTGAGTCGCACCACGTGAGTGCCGTCGCCGCGCTTGGCAACCTGGAACTTGATGTTCGCGAGATACGGCAGGCGCTCGACGCCGGCAGTCTGGTAGACCTCGGCGGGCGCCAACGTGACGTTCAATCCCTTCAGCTCGCGCTCGTTGACCGACGTGAGCTCGATCTCGGCGTTGAGCGGCTCATTGAGTGTGGACAGTACCCGCAGCTTGCCGAGTCCCAGTGCGTACGCGCCGAACGGGAAAGCCGCCATCGCACAGATCAGCAACCACGCCGCAGCCCCCGGTATCCCCCTCTTGTCTTGGTGCATGCCTCTTCTCACCTTGGAATCACGCCGCTCCTGAGTTATTGCCTTTGATGCACCGCATGTTATCGACTCATGATAGTAAGACTCTTTACGAATCTCAACTAACTATAGTTGCCAGATAGGCTTTCACCAGTCGGGGCACGGGTGGCCATACCCCGGCGGCGCGGCGATCGGGGGTCCCCGAGCAGGTCAACGCGGCGCGCCGGCCATCCCCCGCATGGCGCAATCGGGGCCGTTCTGAGCCAAGGAAAACGGTACCAATATGTAAGGAGGGTATAGTCGGCCCGGGGGCGCCAGGCAACTGACGCAGGCAGCGGTCCGGGGAGACCGCACCGGGCCGGTGCGGCCCGGGCAGTCAGGATCCGATCAGCACGCGCAGGGTGCGACGCAGCGGTTCCGCCGCGCCCCACAGCAACTGGTCGCCAACCGTGAAGGCGCCCAAAAAGTCCTTGCCCATGTTGAGCTTGCGCAGGCGCCCGACCGGCACCGTGAGCGTGCCGGTAACCGCGGCCGGCGTCAGTTCTCGCATGCTCCGTTCGCGCTCGTTCGGCACGACCTTCGCCCAGGGGTTGTGGGCCGCCAGCATGCCGGTGATCTCGTCGAGCGGCACGTCGCGCTTGAGCTTGATGGTGAGCGCCTGCGAATGGCAGCGCATCGCCCCGACGCGCACGCAGATGCCATCGATCGGGATCGGCGCATGGGAGCGACCGAGGATCTTGTTGGTCTCGGCCTGGCCCTTCCATTCCTCGCGGCTCTGGCCGTTGTCGAGCTGCTTATCGATATAGGGAATGATCGAGCCGGCGAGCGGCACGCCGAAAAACTCCGTGGGATACTGCGGGCTGCGCAGGTGCTCGGCGACCGCACGGTCGATGTCGAGAATGGCCGCGGCCGGATCGTCGAGCTTGTCCTTGACGGCGGCGTGGATGCTGCCCATCTGCTTGAGCAGCTCGCGCATGTTGTTGGCACCGGCCCCCGAGGCCGCCTGGTAGGTCATCGAGGTCATCCACTCGATGAGGTCGGCCTTGAACAGACCGCCGAGCGCCATGAGCATGAGCGAGACCGTGCAATTGCCGCCGATGTAGTTCTTCACGCCGCGCGCGAGGCCGTTCTCGATGACATCGAGGTTCACGGGATCGAGAACGATGATCGCATCCTTGTCCATGCGCAGCGTCGAGGCGGCGTCGACCCAGTAGCCCTGCCAGCCAGCCGCACGCAACTTCGCAAAGACCTCCGCGGTGTACTCGCCGCCCTGGCAGGTGATGATGATGTCCATGGCCTTGAGCGCATCGATGTCCTTCGCGTCCTTGAGCGGCGGCACCTCCTTGCCGATCGCGGGCCCCTTGCCGCCCACGTTCGAGGTGGTGAAGAACACCGGTTCGATGTGATCGAAATCGCGCTCGTCCCGCATGCGGCCCATGAGCACCGAACCCACCATGCCGCGCCAGCCCACCAGCCCTACCCGCTTCATTGCTGTTACCTCACTTCAAATGTTGAATATTGCATGTTCAGTGTTGAATGAAGGGGCGCTCTGCACACACCAAGCAACCAAGAATTCTCCATTCAGCATCAAGCATTCGCGCCAGCGTTTACAGCGCCTGAACGACCGCGTCGCCCATCTCTTTCGTACCGACCTTCTTCGTGCCCTCGGTCCAGATGTCGCCGGTGCGCAGACCCTGATCCAGCACCGTCGACACCGCCTTCTCGACCCGCTCCGCGAGCGCCGGCAGATTGAGCGTGTAGCGCAGCAGCATCGCCACCGACAGGATCGTGGCGAGCGGATTGGCGATACCGCGACCGGCAATGTCCGGCGCGCTCCCGTGGATCGGCTCGTACATGCCCTTGTTGTGGGCGTCGAGCGAGGCCGACGGCAGCATGCCGATCGAGCCGGTCAGCATGGCGGCCTCGTCCGAGAGGATGTCGCCGAAAATGTTGCCGGTCACGATCACGTCGAACTGCTTGGGCGCGCGCACCAGCTGCATGGCGGCGTTGTCGACATACATGTGCGTCAGCTCGACATCGGCGTAGTCCCGGGCCACCCGGACCACCACCTCGCGCCACAGGCCGGAGGTCTCGAGCACATTGGCCTTCTCGACCGAGCAGAGCTTGCGGCGACGCTTGCGTGCGGCATCGAACGCCACGCGCGCCACGCGCTCGACCTCGTGTTCGGCGTATCGCATGGTGTTGAAGCCCTCGCGCTCGCCGTTTGCGAGGGTGCGCACCCCGCGCGGTTCGCCGAAGTAGATGTCGCCCGTCAGCTCGCGCACGATCAGCAGGTCGAGCCCGGCCACGATCTCCGGCTTGAGCGTCGAGGCCGCGGCGAGCTGCGGATAGAGGATCGCCGGGCGCAGGTTGGCGAACAGCCTGAGTTCCGCGCGCAGCCCGAGCAACGCCTTCTCCGGGCGCAGCTCGCGCGGCAACGTGTCGTACTGCGGACCGCCGACGGCGCCGAGCAGCACGGCATCGGCCTGCTGCGCGAGTTGCAGCGTGGCTTGCGGCAGCGGCTGCCCGGTCAGATCGTAGGCCGCCCCGCCGACCGGCGCGGACTCGAGTGCGATGGCGAGGCCGAACTCCCGGCGCAGGCGCTCGAGCACCTTGACGGCCTCGGCCGTCACCTCCGGCCCGATGCCATCGCCGGGCAATACCGCGATCTTCGTCGTCATGGGTGCGCCCTCACGGCGTGAACAGCCACGGTGCCTCCTGCCGGCGGCGCTGCTCGTAGGCCCTGATCTCCTCGACGTGCTGCAGCGTCAGGCCGATGTCGTCGAGCCCGTTGAGCAGGCAATGCTTGCGGAACGCGTCGATCTCGAAGCGGAACACGGCGCCTCCCGGCGTGGTCACGCTCTGCGCGCCGAGATCGACGCGCAGCCGGTATCCGGCTGTGGCCAGACACTCGCGAAACAGCTGATCGACCGTGGCGCTGTCGAGCACGATCGGCAGCAGCCCGTTCTTGAAGCTGTTGTTGTAGAAGATGTCGGCGTAGCTCGGTGCAATGATGACGCGAATGCCGTAGTCCAGCAGCGCCCACGGCGCGTGCTCGCGCGAGGACCCGCAACCGAAGTTGTCGCGTGCCAGCAGGATCTGCGCGCCCTGGTAGCGCGGCTGGTTGAGCACGAAATCCGGATTCAGCCGCCGCTTGCTGTGGTCCATGCCGGGCTCGCCCGGGTCAAGGTAGCGCCAGTCGTCGAACAGGTTCGGCCCGAAGCCGCTGCGCTTGATCGACTTCAGGTACTGCTTCGGAATGATCGCGTCGGTATCGACATTGGCGCGATCGAGCGGCACCACCAACCCGTCGAGTGTCTCGAATTTCTGCATCGCTACACCTCGCGCACGTCGACGAAATGCCCCGCGATCGCCGCCGCCGCGGCCATGGGCGGCGACACCAGATGCGTACGGCCGCCCGCGCCCTGACGGCCCTCGAAATTGCGGTTCGAGGTCGAGGCACAGCGCTCGCCGGGCTCGAGCCGGTCGGCGTTCATGGCGAGGCACATCGAGCAGCCCGGCTCGCGCCACTCGAAACCGGCGTCCTTGAACACGCGATCGAGCCCTTCGCGTTCGGCCTGTTCCTTGACCAGGCCCGAACCGGGCACGACCATCGCGAGCTTGATGTTCCGCGCCACTGTCTTGCCCTTCACCACGGCCGCAGCCGCGCGCAGATCCTCGATGCGCGAGTTGGTGCACGACCCGATGAAGATCTTGTCGAGCCGGATGTCGCGGATCGCGGTACCGGCGGCGAGCCCCATGTACTGGAGCGCCCGCTCGTAGCTGCCGCGCCGCACCGGGTCGGGTTCCGCGGCCGGGTCTGGCACGCGCCCATCGACCGCCACCACCATCTCGGGCGAGGTGCCCCAGGTCACCTGCGGCTTGATGTCGGCGGCATCGAGCACGACCTCCTTGTCGAACTTCGCGTCCGCATCGCTCTTCAGCTCGCGCCAGGCCTTCACCGCCAGGTCCCAGAGCTCGCCCTGGGGGGCATACGGCCGGCCGCGGAAGTAGTCGATCGTCTTGTCATCCACCGCCACCATGCCGGCGCGCGCGCCGGCCTCGATCGCCATGTTGCAGACGGTCATGCGCCCTTCCACCGACAGCGACATGATGGCCGCCCCGGCGAACTCGATTGCATGGCCGGTACCGCCGGCAGTGCCGATGCGCCCGATGATTGCGAGCACCACGTCCTTGGCGGTCACCCCGGGGCCGAGCGTGCCGTCGACGCGCACGCGCATGTTCTTCGACTTCTTCTGGATCAGGCATTGCGTGGCGAGCACGTGCTCGACCTCGGAGGTGCCGATGCCGAAGGCGAGCGCGCCGAATGCGCCGTGCGTGGAGGTGTGCGAATCCCCGCACACCACGGTCATGCCCGGCAGGGTCGCGCCCTGCTCCGGGCCGATCACGTGCACGATGCCCTGGCGGTGATCGTTCATGCCGAACTCGGTGATGCCGAAGTCGCGGCAGTTCTGATCGAGCGTTTCCACTTGCAGGCGCGACACCGGGTCCGCGATGCCCTTGGAACGGTCCGTGGTCGGGACGTTGTGGTCGGCGGTGGCGAGGTTGGCCGCGATGCGCCAGACCTTGCGCCCGGCGAGCCGCAGGCCCTCGAACGCCTGCGGGCTCGTGACCTCGTGCACCAGCTGCCGGTCGATGTACAGCAGCACGGTACCGTCCGGGTTCTGGCGCACGACGTGGGCGTCCCAGAGTTTGTCGTAGAGCGTTCTGCCAGCCATGGTCGAGGTGTCGGTGTTTGCGCCCATCCTAGGCACACGCTATAAATAACTCAAATTCATCTTTCGCATGGATCACATTCCCCAAGGCTATGGATATCGCTGCGCTCCAGGCGTTCCTGGCGGTGGCCGAATCAGGCTCGTTCTCGCGCGCCGCCGAGCGCATCTTTGTGACGCAACCGGCGATCAGCAAGCGCATCGCGGCGCTCGAGACGAGCCTCGGTACGCGGCTGTTCGACCGCATCGGCCGTCAGGTGCAGCTGACCGAGGCCGGCCATGCCCTGCTCGCGCGCGCCCACCAGGTGCTGAAGGAGCTCGATGACATCAAGCGCTCCATCACCAACCTGACCGGCGCCATCGGCGGGGAGCTGCGCTTCGCCACCAGCCACCACATCGGCCTGCACCGCCTGCCGGCGACGCTCAAGCGCTTCCACGAGACCTACCCGCAGGTGCGCCTCGATCTGCGCTTCATGGACTCGGAGCGGGCGTGCGCGGCGGTCGCCCAGGGCGAGCTCGAGCTTGCCATCGTCACCCTGCCGCCGCTGGCGCCACCGCCCCTGACGGTCACAAAGTTGTGGGACGATCCGCTCGACGTGGTGGTCGCCCCGCAACATCCGTTGGCGGCGGTCGGCGAAGTGCCGGCGCGCCGGCTGCTCGATTACCCGGCCATCCTGCCGGGCCCGGGGACCTACACGCGCGAGATCATCCTCGGCGCGCTCGGGGAGTTGCGCGACCGCATCACGGTGGGGATGGCCACCAACTATCTCGAGGTCCTGAAGATGCTCGCCTCCATCGGTCTCGGCTGGAGCGCGCTGCCGCGCACCATGATTGACGACAGCCTGGCGGTCGTCCAGATTAGGAAATGGAAGCTGCGCCGCGAGCTCGGGATCGTCACGCATGCGACCCGTACCCTGTCGAACGCCGGCCGGGCGCTGATTCAACTGATCGAAGACGTGGCATGACGTTTCTGGAACTGCTGCTCGCACTGGAGCACCGTCTCGGCTACCACCAGTTGCCGGTGAATCCGCGTGCGCGCAGCATCAAGGATATCTTCGAATCGAGCCCCGTGCACCAGGAGTTCATGACCCAGCTGGTGCGCGCCGTCTACAGCGAGAATCGCTGTCAGCGCCTGACCGACCCGGTCACGCGCGATCAGACGTTCGCCGCGTTCGCGCCGCTGCGCGTGGCGCAGTTGCGCTCGGCGCAGTGCGACGTCGACATGCACCACACGCTCGATGAGCTGTGCCTTGCCCTCGAGCAGGTCTTCCCGCGCGAGCGCGCGGCCACCGCGCCGGCCCGTGACACGGCCACGCGCGCCCAGGTCGTGGCGCTCGACAGCTTTCGGCGCCGGCATCTGCTCAAACCCTAGTGCGGAGCAATCCGTACGCCACGGCGAAGGCCGCGGCCGCGGCACCGGCGGCGAGCGCGTAGGTAGCCGTCGGGCCGAGCGGTACCCAGGTCTGCCCGCTGTAGAAGCTGCCGAGCGCCCCGCCGATGCCGAAACTCGCGGTGCTGTAGATCGCCTGGCCGCGGTGCTGGTGCCGGCCGGTGAAATAGCGGTACACCATCTGGATGCCGGCGGCGTGGAAGCTGCCGAAGGTCGCGGCATGCAGGGCCTGCGCGGCCACCAGCACGCCGAGCGAGCGCGGGAACAGCCCGATCAGCAGCCAGCGGCCGGTCGCCAGCACGAAGCTTGCGAGCAGCACCGTGCGCACCTCGAAGGCGCGCAGCAGCCGCGGCATCAGCAGGAACACGCCGATCTCGCACAGCACCGCGAACGCCCACAGCGCGCCGATCAGGGTCTTGCTGTAACCGTACGCCTCGAGGTAGATGGTGTAGAAGGTGTAGTACGGACCGTGACTCACCTGCATCAGCAGACAGGCGAGCAGGAAACCCATGACCTCCGGGCGCGCCAGCACGCGCAGCAGCGGTTCGGGATGCGCGGCCGTAGCGCGCAGTCCGGACTCGGGCAGCGCGACACTGAAGGCGAGGATCCCGCACATCAGCGCCGCGATCGTGGGCAGCACCCACCACGGCCCCTGCCCGTCCACCACCGGGCCGAGGGCGAGCACCGCGACGATGAAGCCGATCGATCCCCACAGCCGCACGTGCGCGTAGGCGCCCGGGCGATGCGCCGTCTGGTTCATGACGAACACCTCGAGCAGCGGCAACGAGGCGTTCCAGAAGAAACTGAACAGGAGCATCACCGCCGCGAGCCACCAGAAGCTCGTCCCCAGGAACACGCCGAGATAGACGGCCAGGGTGAGGAACGCCGCCACGCGCACCACGCGCATGCGCGTGGTGCGATGATCGGCGATCCATGCCCACACGTTCGGCGCCACGATGCGCGAGACCATGAGCAGCGCCATGAGCGTGCCGATGTCGGCCGCCCCGAACCCGAGCGACTTGAGGTACAGGCCCCAGTACGGCACCAGCACGCCGAGGACGGCGAAGTAGAAAAAATAGAACCCGGACAGGCGCCAGTAGGGCATGGCGCAGTATGCGTGCGGCGAGGCG
>CAZVUN010000025.1:7854-29104 GCA_964629975.1 uncultured Acidiferrobacteraceae bacterium
ATAGAACCCGGACAGGCGCCAGTAGGGCATGGCGCAGTATGCGTGCGGCGAGGCGTGGGCGACAAGCTTGCCGCCGGGCGCGGCGTGTGGCTGATTGCGAACGCGGCGCGCGCGTGGCGCCGTCCCGAGCGAGCGCTAGTTGAGCGTGTAGCTCACCAGCTCGTAGACATCCCGCTCGCCTCGCCATAGTGCCGCGGCGGTGCTCGCATTCGACTCCTGGCGAACCACACGCTTGATGGCCGGCACGTACCAGAGTGTGTGTTGAATGGCATTGGCCACCATGCCGCTGGTGTAAGTGGTCAGTTCGGTGTCGCGCGTGCCCGTCACCTCGACCTTGATGGCCTTGAACGTGCCGGCCGGCACGGTCACGGTCTCTTCGCCCACGACACGGGCCTTGAGCTTCCAGGGGTGCCCGTATCCATACGAACGCCCGGCCTTGAACTCGACCTCGCCGAAACGCTGGCCGTTCTCCAGTTTCATGAAGGCGCTGAGATAAGGGGCGAATTCCGTCTTTTCCACGTCGCCGTAACGCACGCCAACCGCCGTCAGGCCATTGCGGTAGGTGAGCTCCTGTGGCGGCTGACCTTCCACGGTCACGCGCTCACGAACCTCCGTGGCGGATACGGCGGTGACCTTGTAGTCCATGGTGCTGACCGTCGCATTCTTCCAGCCATCGACATGACGATAGCTCCAGCTGTTGCCAACACGCGGAAGTGTCGCTGGCAGGTTCGCGGCCGCGGCGAGCGGCGCGGGCGCAGCGGCCGACGCGGCCTAGTGGGCGGGCGCGGGGGCCTTGCCGGCCGGCGTGTAGTCGACAAGCTCGTAGATGTCTCGATCCCCGCGGAACTGGGCAAACGACGAATTCGAGTTGGTCTCCTGGCGCACCACGCGCTTGATGGCCGGCACGTACCAGAGCGTATGCTCGACGGCGTTCGGGGCGGCGCGGCTCGTAACCTCGGTGTCGCGCGTGCCCGTCAGCTCGACCTTGATGGCCCTGAACTTGCCGGCCGGCACGGTCACGGTCTCTTCGCCGACGACCCGCCCCTTGAGCCGCCAGGGCTTTGCCGAGCCGTAGGACGGGGCCGGCTTGAATGGAATCTCGTTCCAGCGCTCGCCCTCCTTCAGAGGAAGGAAGGCGGTGAGATAGGGCGCGAATTCGGTCTTCTCCACCCCCTGGTACTTCACGCCGAGCGCCATGGGCTCCTTTCCGTAGGCAAGCGTGCCCCCTTGCCCGTTGTCGAGCGTGACCGACTCCCGGATCAGTGAGCCGGAGACCTCGGTCACCTGATAGGTGATCTGTTTCTGCACCGCGTTCTTCCAGCCGTCGATGTGTCGATAGGTCCAGCTGTCCCCCACACTCGGCACCGCCAATGCCATGGCCGGCGGCGCGATCGATGCCGTCTGGCCCGTCGGGCCGGCGGGCCGTTGCGCCTCGCGCGCCGCCTGCTCCTTGAGCGCAGCGAGGCGGTTGCGCGCCAGCGCCGCGAACTTGCCGTTCGGATACTGCTCGAGGTAGGACTGGAAATCGGCGCTGTTCTGGCTCGCCTTGATGCTGTCCCAGAAGGCCATCTCGAAGGCGAGCGGCCGCTCGCTCGCCTCCTCGCCCAGCTGCTTGATACGGCTGCGCGCCAGCGCCGCGAACTTGCCGTTCGGATACTGCTCGAGGTAGGCCTGGAAATCCGAAGCCGCGCGACTCGCCTTGATGCTCTCCCAGAATGTGAGCTCGATGGTGTCGGTGCCGACCTCGCTCGTGGCGCGCTGCACGGGCGCCGCCGCGGCGACCTGCGGCGGCCGGAAGTAGAAGTCGCCCTTGAGCGAGGAGCTCTCCCACGGCACCTGCCGATCGCGCGTCTCCCGCGTCACGCCGACGCGTACGCGCTTGAACAGTTGTTCGACCGCAAGGCCGGGCACGCTCATGTGCTCGATCAGGTGCTTGGTGTACACGCCGTTCGATCCCTCGCCGTCGCTCGCCACCGAGCCGGGCGCGGTGGCAAACGCGATCAGGGTGCCGCTCGGCGCATCCATTTGTGCAAGCCCCTGGGCGGAGGAACGGAAGCTGCGCGCGAAGGGGTTGTTGCGGCAGGCGTCGAGGATCACGACGTTCAGGCCGTTGTTGGCCGCGTCCATCTTCTCGAGCACCAGGTTGGCATCGACCGCGTTGAAGGCGATCTCGTCCTCGCTCTGGATATCGGCATCCACCGGGATCAGGTAGTTGCGTCCCTTCACCTGCATACCGTGACCGGCGTAGTAGAAGAGGCCAATGCCGCCCTGCTGCTTGAGCTTCGTTCCGAAGTCGCGAATGGACCGGGCCATGAACTTGAGGCCCGCGTTCTCCTGGTGCATGACCTCGAAGCCGAGGCCGGCGAGCGCCTGGGCGACGGCGCGCGCGTCATTGGTCGGATTGCGCAGCGGTGCGCTGGCATAGGCGCTGTTGCCGATCACCAGCGCCAGACGCCGCTCTGCGGTGGAGGTGGAGGACTTGGCGCCGACGGCCAGCGTGCGATTCTCGGCCGCGAGCGCCGACCCGCAGGCCAGAACAAGGGCGGTCACCAGCGTGACACCACGAAACCATCTCAAGCGCTTACCGTGCATCTCATTTGCCTCCGCTCAGCAGATCAAGACCAAGTTTACTCGACCAAGCAGGCGGCCATCGCCCGTGCGCCCTCGGGGCGCACAACCGACACCGATCGGTGGCACGCCGTGCAGGCGCTCACCGAACCCCTGTGCGCACTCGCCCTTCCTCGCCAACTACTCGACCCGGGCAACGGCCTCGCGGTTGTGACTCGTGGTCGCGGTGACGCGCACGTTGCGCGCCTCCGCGCCGGCCAGGCCGACGGCGATCACCGGGTTCATGCTTACGGCCGGAGTGACGCTCAGCTCCACGCCGCCTTGCGCGCTACGGAAGTCGATCCGACGCAGGTGATCGTTCACCGAGCTCGGCGAGGTGGCGAGGACCATGACCTCCTGCACGGTGCCGTACTCCGCGCTGGTCTCGCGCCTGCGTACTCTTATCTCTGGCTCATCGGTTGCCTCGCGCAGGCGCTCCGGCGCGCCGCCCGCGCCGACCATCACCCGGATGCGCTGCCTTGCCACACGCGCCACGCCGTCCGCGCCGACCACCACCATGGCGATGTCACCGCTGCCGGTCATCTTCACCCGTGTGGAGAAACTCGCGACGGCCGAACTGCCCGTCGGCCGCAGCGCATGAGCCAGGTAGCGGTCCTCGACCACGACGTAGAGCGTCTCGCCCCGCACCAACGGGCGTGCAAGGTGGACGCTCACGGGCACGACCGCGCCGTTTTCCGCCACCTCCGGGGCCAGGAGTCGCAGTCCCTCGCTCGACCGACCGCTCTGCGCGAGCGCCTCGCGCAGCTCCGCCGGCAGATCGAGCACCTGCGCGCCGGCCAAGGCAGTCAACGGGGCATCGGGCGTGAGTGTCATGGGGGCTGGCGGCTTCGCCGCCGCGACCACCGTCGGCGTCATGCCGGCGGCACTGCCCCCGGCACGCGCCCGCGCCAGCTCGGCGAACTGGCCGTTCGGGAACCTGCGCAGGTATGCCTGGTAGTCATCGGGATTGCGGCTTTCCTTGATGCTTTCCCAGTAGGCGAGCTCGATCGACAGCTCCGCCGCGGCGCCTGCCGTCGCGGGGGCGGGCGGCGTGAAGTAGAAGTCACCCTCGAGCGAGGTGTTCTCCCAGGGCACCTGCTTGCCGCCCGAGGCGGCCCGCACGCCCTGGCGTACGCGCTTGAACACGTCCTCGATCTTGGCGCCGGGCAGGGTCATGGCGGCCAGCAGATGCTGTGTGTACAGGCCATTGTGGCCGGCGCCGTCACTCGCCACCGAGCCGGGCGCCGTGGCGAAGGCCACAAGCGTTCCGACCGGCGCCTCCATCGGCACGAGGCCGCGCGCGGCGGAGCGGAAGCTGCGGGCAAACGGGTTGTTGCGGCAGGCATCGAGGATCACGATGTTGACGCGGTTGCGCGCCGTCTCCATCTTCTCGAGCACGAGGTTGGCATCGAGCGCGTTGTAGGCGACCTCATCCTCGCGCTCGATGTCGGCACCGACCGGTATCAAGTAATTGCGCCCCTTCACCTGCATGCCGTGGCCGGCAAAGTAGAAGAGACCGACACCGCCAGCGCGCAGGGCATCACCGAAGTGGCGCACCGCCTCCTGCATCTCCTTGAGCGTGGTGTTTTCCCTTTGGGTCACTGCGAAGCCGACCTGGCGCAGCGCCCGCGCGACAGCGCGCGCATCATTGACCGGGTTGGCGAGCGGGGAATCCCGGTAGGCGGCGTTGCCGATCACGAGCGCGATCCGCCGCTCCCCGGCGGAGGTCTTTTTGTCGACGGCCAGGTTGCGGGTCTCGGCCGCCGACGCGGCCGTGCCAAGAAGCGCGAGCGCGGCGGCGAACAGGACAGTGCGACCCCGGTGACGATGCGTTGCCGGCACGGTCAGCCCAATCGTACGCCGCCGGTGCGTCAGTCGCGTTGCGTGTGGGTGAGCGCAATCGCCTGCGAGATCACCGGGTAGGTACCCGGGCTCAGCTCCTGCGCGAAGTTCGAGCCATAGGCCTCGTCCTGGCGGTAGACCTTGTTGGTCGAGGCTGCGGCACCCACCGCGCGCGGGTCGATGATGGTCACGACCAGCTGCTCGGTGCCGGTCGTGCCGGCGAACTGGAAGAACTGGTCGTCGCGGGCCGGGATCACGACCTCCTGACCGGCCTTGAGCTTGACCGCCGTGCCCTTCTGCGGGGGGAAGATCTGGCGGCCCTCACCCTTCGGGTTGATGTTGCCGATCGCCGCCACGGCGTCGAAGGTCGCGATCATGCGCAGCTTGAAACGCTCCCCGGTGCGAAAACCCTGGTTCACGGAGCGAAAGCCGCTGATGCGCCCGGCATCATCGACGCCGAGGATCGCAACGTGCGCCGCCTGGAAGTTGGGCTCACCGTCCTTGACCGCGAGCGTGGTCTTGGGCTCGCCCACCACCACGCTCTTGGCGCCGAACATCGCGTCGAGGTACCTGGTCATCTGCTCGACGATCGGCTCGCTGACCCAGGCAACCACCACATCTGCGGCATCGCGCTTGAGATGCTGGTAGGTGTAGGGCGCGGCCGCCGGTGTGTCGGTCGCGCTGGTACTGGCGGCCGAGGCGCTCGCACTCAGCGCGGGCGCGCTGGCCGGCGGGGTCGCGCCCAGGCCACCGGTCAGGCGGTTGGCGAGCCAGCTCTTGAAGGCGTCGAACACTGCGGTACCGAGCGCCTGCAGCACGATCGCCAGGAAGGCGGCCTTCGCTTCGTATTGGCCGGCGTCGACGGTTTTCTTTGCCGGCGTGGGCGCTGACGCCGGCGCCGTGGGCGCAGCCAGCACGGACGATTGCACGGCCAGCAGGCACACAGACAGCAGCAGCGCAGTGAATCTGTTTCTTGTCATGGGAGAGGCTCCTCGGGCGAGCATGGCGGGGACCACGCGCTACTGCACTTCCTCGACCGTGGCGAGCGCCGCGCCGTAGGCGTTCGAGCACCTCTTCTGCACCACGAGCGAGCGCTTGCGCGGCGCCTCGGCACACTCGGGCGTGGCCGCGTTGGCCGAGGTGCCGCTTACCAGCACGATGTCCTTGGCCGCAAGCGGCGTGGCGTCCGCCACCGAGAACGGTCCGGCCGGCTGCAGGCCGAGCCGGGCAAAATCGCGCGGCGCCTCCGACACGATCGCGAGCAGGAAATTCTTGCCGGGAGGTCCGTGGGCGGTGATCTCCCAGTCGGCGCGCGGCAGGCGCAGCGTCTCACCGGCGGCGATCGCGTTGTTCTTGTCGAGCGCATTCGGAAACAGCATGTCGAAGGTCTTGCCGTCGCTGCCGACCATGAGCAGGTAGACGTAGCCGGCCTCGCGCGAGGTCAGGCTCACCTCGAACTTGTCGCGGCCGATGGTAAGCGCGGACTTCGCCGGGGTCAGCGTCACCAGCCGGCGATCGTCGCGCCGATGGTAGATGTCGAGCAGCGTATTGACCGGCGCCACGGCACTGCTCGCGGCCGGCGGCGCGGAGCCGTTCGTGTTGAGCGCGAGCACCGCGTTCGGGTTGCCGCTGATCGCGATGTGATGGGGCAGAAACCCATCGGCGTTCTTGAGCGCCTCGTCGATGCGCTGCTGGGCGCAGTGGCGGATCTCCTCGGCCGTGAGATTGCCGCTCGCATCCGTGTCCTGCGCCGCGCCGCTCATGCAGGCGAGCCACGCCTGGGTCGCCACCCCGCCGCGCCCCGGCTGATCGAGCGAGATCTCGTCGGCGCGCGCCGAGGCGATCACCACGAAGTTCTGCGCCCCGCTGCCGGCGGACTTGGCCGCGACCGCCAGGTTGCGCGTCAGGACGTTCACCGGTTTGTCGCACGCCATGCCGCCCGTGCCGGCCCAGAACTTGGGCGTGAACGCCGCCGGCCGGCCGAGCGCGCGGGTGGCCACGCCGCCGGAGTGGCAGGCGTCGAGAAACACGATGACCTTCTCGGCCTTGTGCGCGAGCGCCTTGAGTTTCGCCTCGAGCTCGGTGTCGGGCAGGAATTTCGCATCGACCGTCACCAGCGACTCGGCGCAGCGCGGCTCGCTCTCGCGCACCAGCGTGCGGCCGCCATGCCCGGAGTAGTAGATAAACACCTGGTCATTGGGCGCAATGCGCTGGGTGAGGTCATCCAGGGCCCGGCGCATGCCGGTGAGTGTCAGTTCCTTGTCGCGCAGTTGCCGGATATTGGCATCCCTCACGCCCAGCTTGCGCGCCATGGCGCGGGCGTTCTCCCCGTCGTGCTGCACCCCGGCGAGCGGCGGCACGCCGCCCTCGTAGGCGCTGATGGTCATGATCAGGGCGTGTGTGTCCGCGCGCGCCACGGCGGTGGACAAAGCCAACAGGCCGATTGCGATCAGCAGTCTCATCAGGGTGGTGAAGACCCAGCTATTTACTTTGTTATTGGCGAACGACCGTGGAATCGGGCAGCAAGAGTCATGCCGGCCATTTCGCGCTTTGTTGGGGCTTGGTCGCCGGTCAGGGACTGCCGCCCAGGAGTCTGGTCGCGTGCGCGAGCGCCGCTTCGTCGCCGGCACCGATGGCCACGAACTGCGCGCGCCGGAAGTACTCGCTGGCGTCGGTCGCGCGGCCCTGCGCACGCAGGCTGCGACCGACGCCGATCAGGTCGAGCACGATCTTGGAGGGCAGGCCGAGTGCCTTGTCGAGCGCGAGCGCCTCGGCGTAGGACCGCTCGGCGGACACGGCGTCACCCAGCGCCAACGCGGCGTCACCCAGGAGACGCAGCGAGTTGCCCTGCTCGGTGCGGTCCGCGAACCTCTGATTGATGGCGAGCGCGGCGTGCGCGTGTGCGCGCGCGGCGGGCGCGTCGGAGCGCTCGAGCGCAATGCGCGCGCGCAGATTGCCCGCCTTGCCCTGCGCCGCGCACTCCTTGGCGCCGCACAGGGTGCGCACCTGTTCCAGCCATTCGCTCGCCTGGGCGTACTGACCGTCCTCGAAGAGGAAGTAGGCCTTGCGATACGCCGCCTCGGCGCGCTGCGCGCCCGGGAACGGCACGGCCGGTGCGACCAGGATCTCGTCGAGCGGGGCATGCGCCCGCGGCCCGGCGCCGAGCTGCCGCTCGAGCGCGGCGATATTCATGAGCTCCGCGGCGATGCCGGCAATGTTCTCGATGGCGCGGTTGGCGGCCAGTGCCTGCTCGTGGAGCGCGAGCGCCCCCGGCAGATCGCCGCTGCGGTAGGCGCTCTGCGCGCGCTTGTTGAGCGCCACGGCACGCTCCTCACCCTCCGACGGCCGTGGCGGGGCCGAACCGCACGCCACCACCAGCAGCGCGAGCGCGCTCACGGCCCAGCCGGCGACGCCGTGACGCGTGCTCATGGCGAACCCGCCGGCGCCGGTGCCACCGGCACGCCCTGGTAGCTGTCGACCGGAATCGTCTGCGCCTGTGGCGCCTCGATGTTGCGGCTGATCGGCCAGGTCTTGCTCACCGAATCGACCACCTTCTTCGAGCTCTCGAGGGTCTCGCGCGTGGTGCGTAACGTACCGGGCACGTCCTTCTCCGCGGCCGCGAGGATGGCATCGACGCGCTTGAGCGCGGCGTTGAGCTCGGCCATGGCGGTATTGAGCCGGGCGAGCGACTGCTTGACGTCGCCCTTCGGGTCGTCGAGGTATTGGGTGATGCGACGAATGTCCTGGATGAGCGGCACCACCTGGTCGGAGAGCTTCTCGACCACGTGCCCCATGCCCTCCTCGCGCTCGAAGGCGATGTGATCGCCGCTGCGCAGCACCGCCTCGCCCTCCGACCCCGGATCAATGACGATGACGGCATCGCCGATCAGAGACTCCTTGGCGAGCCGGGCGCGCGAGTCGCGCCGCACCCATTTCATGTACTTGTCGTTGATCTCGAGTGTCACCTGCACGTTGGCGTCGCTGGTGAGCGCGAGCGCGTCGACCTTGCCGATGCGAAAGCCGGAGAGCTTCACCGCCATGCCCTCCTTGAGATCGGTGCCGCTGTCGGTCAGGAATTGCAGGCGCGTCTTGGGCGTGAACAGCTCCTGCTTCATGCCGAGCCCGACCAGCATCAGCACCAGCCCGGCCACGGCAACCAGCACGAACCAGCCGATCTTGCGGGACAGATTCTTGAAGCGGACGTCTTCGTCTTGCATGATCGCCATGGGGCGTGACCTCAGTGCGGCAATTCGATCGTCTGATCGGCACGGATGCGGCCGTAGGCGGGGTTGTCCGTGCACAGGTAGAGCGACGCCCGCCCGGCGCGCTCGCCGTGAAAGCGCTCGGTCGCCTCGATCAAACGCACGCCGCTGTCCCGCTCCATTCCCGCGAGCAGGAAATCATAAATGACAATCTCCGGCTCCAACAGGAACGTGCGCACCAGCGCCACCAGCCGCTTCTCCAGCAACGTCAGCCGATCGGGGAGCTTGCCCATGAACGCGCGCAGATCGCCCGACCCCGGGTTGAGCTCGCGCAGCCACTGCACCACGCGCGGCTCCACGTCGGCGGCGCGCTTGCCGTAGTGGAACAGGGACGGCAGCAGGATGTTCTCCCAGGCCTTGAGGTTGGTGATGAGGCCGCCGTCCTCCGGCACGATGCCGATGCGCCGGTACAGGCCGGTGCGTTGCGTCTTGTCGAGCGCATAGAGCTCCTCGCCCAGCAGCCACAGCCGCCCGCGCAGCGGCGGTGCCAGCCCCGCCAGCATGGCGAGCACCTCGTTCTTGCGGTCGCGCGATGGCAGCACCAGCTTGCACACGCTGCCGGGTGCGACCGTGAAGCTCAGCGCCACCGGCCAGTCGCGCTGCAACTGCTCGGCGCGCACCACCGCCGCCGCGCTCATACGAAGAACCCGTAGGTGATCACCCCGTCGAGCAGGAACAGCGTCATCATGTTGCGCATCACCGCGCCGGTGGCCGCCTGCGGCACCGCGGTCATGGACCCCTTGGCGCGCAGGCCGAAGTAGCACGACGTGCCGGAGATCATCAGGCCGAACACCAGGGCCTTGGTGAACGACGCCAGCACTTCCCGCAGGCTCATGAGCCCGATCAGCCCCTGCAGGTCCTGCAGGAACGGCACGCCGTGCCACAGGGCGGTGAAGGCGAAGCCGCCGAGAATCGCCACGACCTGGAAGTAGAACGTCACGGCGATCACCGACAGCGTCACCCCGGCAATGCGCGGCACGATCAGCGCGTCCATCGGATCGATGCCCATCATGCGCAGCGAGTCCATCTCGCCGCGGATCTTCATGGCGGCGAGCTCGGAGGCCGCCGCCGAGCTCGAGCGCGCGATGATCACGATCGCCGTGAGCAGCGGCCCGAGCTCGCGCACCACCACCCACAGCATGGCCTGGCCGAGCAGCGCCGGGTTGTGCCCCACCAGGCTGATGGTCTGGGTGGTGATGACGATGCCGGTGAGCAGTGCGATGAAGCTGATCGCCGACAGCGCCTCGATGCCGGTGAAATAGATCTGGCGCTGCAGCACCAGCGCGATGACCGGATGGCCGAGCAGGCGCAACCGGGCGAGCGTATAGCGCAGCAGGCCGAACACCCCGGCCCAGTCGCGCACTGCGGCGACGAACGGACGACCGACCCGCTCCGGCTGCAGGAAAGACGGGATCACGCCCGCCCCTGCGCCAACCGGCCGCCATGGTGCACGCTCGATCCGCGCGGCCGTCGCATGCGTGCGGCTAGACGCTGGCCGGGATGCGCGGGGTGGTCGAGGTTACATCCATGTTCTGCGCGCGGTGGCGAAGCGCGTGGTCCATGAGCACGAGCGCCAGCATCGCCTCGGCGATCGGGGTGGCGCGGATACCGACGCACGGATCGTGCCGTCCCGTGGTGATGACCTCGACCGGGTTGCCGTGCACATCGACCGAGCGCCCGGCCTGCGGGAGGCTGGAGGTCGGCTTCAATGCAATCGACACCGTGATGTCCTGGCCGGTGGAGATGCCGCCCAGCACCCCGCCCGCGTTGTTCGACAGGAATCCCTGGGGCGTGATTTCGTCGCGGTGTTCGGTGCCCTTCTGCGTGACGCAGGCGAACCCGGCGCCGATCTCCACCCCCTTGACGGCGTTGATGCCCATCATCGCGTGCGCAATATCCGCGTCGAGCCGGTCGAACACCGGTTCGCCCAGGCCCACGGGCACGTTCGATGCAACGACATTGACGCGCGCGCCGATGGAATCGCGCGCCGCGCGGATGCCGTCCAGGTAGCTCTCCAGCGCCGGGACCTTCGCCGGGTCGGGCGAGAAGAAGGCGTTGCTCTCGACCGCGTCCCAGTCCTTCAGTTCCAGCACGATCGGCCCGAGCTGCGCGAGATAGCCGCGGATCCGGGTGCCGTAGCTTTCCTTGAGCCACTTCTTGGCGATGGCACCGGCGGCCACTCGCATGGCGGTCTCGCGCGCGCTCGAGCGCCCGCCGCCGCGGTAGTCACGCAGGCCGTACTTCTGCTGATAGGTGTAGTCGGCATGGCCGGGGCGAAACCGGTCCATGATCCGGGAATAGTCCTGCGGGCGCTGATCGGTGTTCTCGATCAGCAGCGCAATCGGCGCGCCGGTGGTCCGACCCTCGAACACCCCGGACAGTATCCGTACCGCGTCGGCTTCCTTGCGTTGCGTGGTGTGGCGCGACTGCCCGGGCTTGCGCCGGTCGAGGTCCGGCTGGATATCGGCCTCCGCGAGCGCCAGTCCGGGCGGGCAACCGTCAACGATCGCGACCAGCGCGGCGCCGTGTGACTCGCCTGCGGTCGTGACCGTGAAGAGCTTGCCGATGGTATTGCCGGACATATGCCGATGTTACCGGCAAGGACGCGGCGCCACAATTTTGCGCCCGGTCTGCCGCCGGATGCGCGCCGGACCCGAGGACTAGCCGAAGCCTTTGCGGTAGGTGTTGTTGAGCGCGTCGAACATCGGCCGAAACGGCAGGTACTTCACCGCGCGCACCTGCTCCATGAACGCCAGCTCCTTGCCCTTGCCGAATTCATGCTCACCGGAACTCAAGTCCTGGGCCAGCTTGACCAGGCCGGCGCGGATTTCACGCAGCAGCGGGGCCTGCCCGGTCAGCTCGAGGTCGACATCGCCTTCCTCCTGCGCGCAACGCATCAGCTCGTCGACCTCGAACACGGTCTGTTCGAGCAACTGCACGTACTCCTCGGGGGTCTTGGTCTCGTACATGGTGACGTGGCAATCGTAGTCAGCGAAACAACTCCGGCATCTGCGGGACGGTTTGCTCGGACTGTGCGAACACCCAGGCAATCCCCGCGCCCCACATGAGCACGCCGCTCTGCCGCACCAGGGGGCTGTCCTCGAACGCGGCGCCGTGCAGATCATCATAGCGTACAAACATTCCAACCCAGAAGCGCGGATAGCGCTTGGCGAGCGTCACGCGCACGAAGCTGCCGCTGTAACCGCCGCACGCATCGTAGGCCGGGCGGGTGGCGGTCGCCTCTGCCGCCGTGACCTCGTAGAAGTAGTCGTGATACGCCTCGGTGGCGAACAGCGGACCGGCCGTAAGGCCCGTCTGCCAGCCGCTCGCGGCGATGAACTGGTAGCTCAGGCCCGGTGCCATCACCCAGCCGATCGGCTCGAGATAGGTAAGGTCGGTGGCGTACGCCGCGCGCAGCGGCAGTTGCAGCGACCATGCGTGGCGTGCGTCGTCGCTGCGCGCGAGCAGCAGCCGCAGCGCCACCCCCGCCTCGAGCGTCGGATCGAGGCCCGCCATGCCGGCGCGCGCGCCGTCCTCGCGACTGCGCGCCGGCGGTCCGGCCGTGACACTCACATCGAAGCGCCAGCGCTCGGCGCTGAAGAAATCCAGGCGCGCGCCCTCCCGGTCCGCCTTCAATAGCGGTCCGCGGTAGACGAAGTACGGGATCGGCAGCACGTAGGTGCTGCGCTCGTCGGAGCCGCGATAGTCGGGAACGCTGAGCGGCGCGACACCGAGACCGAACTCCCACTGCGGCACCTGCGGCGGCGACAACGCGTGAGCGGGCGTGGCCAGGATCGCCAGCAATGCGATATAAAGTGAGCGCCGTAACATGGTTTCTGAAGCCGGGACCCATGGTACCGGGTGCCTCGCTATAATGTCAGCGCACCACGGGGCGGTGCGTGTGCCGGCCGAGCCGGCGCCGCCGCACCGCACCGGGACATCAACGTGCCGCGTACCCGCAAAAAGAACCGACGCACCGCACGCCGCAAAGCGCGCCGCCCCGGGCGCCGGCGTCGCATACGTACCGCAAAGAAGCGGCGCCGCACCCATCGCCCGCGCACGCCCAAGGCGCGCCGCGCCAAACGGCCACGCAAACGCCAGCGCGTCCGCCGCCGGGCACCTCGGCACGGCAAGCGGCGCCGCGGTCGCGCCGGGCGCGGCACGACGGCATCCGTGCGCGGCGTGCGCGCCTGGTGGAAACTGCCGAAAGAACAGCTGCTCGATCTGCGCCTGTGCGACCTCAACCTGCGCCTGGAAGGCAGCCCGATCCGCCCGTGCGTGCGCCAGCTCTACCGCGAGCTCAGGGCGCGCGGCCTGGTGTTCCGCCCGAACGTGTGGCTGTCGACCGAGTGGTTCACGCCCGACGGCGTCACGGGGGTGGCGGTGCCGTTCTTTCTCGCGCATCCGCGGCTGCGCGCGCTCGAGCGCGAGTTCATGCTCGAGGTCGAGGGCGGCACGCGCGAGTCATGCCTGAAGCTGCTGCGCCATGAGACCGGGCATGCGCTGCTCAATGCCTACCAGCTGCACCGGCGGCGCGACTGGCAGGAGCAGTTCGGCCGCTCCAGCCAGAAGTATCCTGACACCTACCTACCGAGACCGTACAGCAAGCGCTTCGTGATCCATCTCGAGAACTGGTACGCCCAGGCGCACCCGCACGAGGACTGGGCCGAGACCTTCGCGGTGTGGCTGAAGCCGCGCTCCGACTGGCGCACGCGCTACGCCGGCTGGCCGGCGCTCAAGAAGCTCGAGTATGTCAATCGCCTGATGCAGGAGATCGGCGCGCGCCGCCCGCTGCGGCACAACCGCCGGCCGGTGGAGCCCGTGCACCGCCTCACGCAGACGCTGCGCGCATACTACGCCGACAAGCAGGCACGCTACGCCGCCGACCGCCCGGAATTCCTGGAGCGCGATCTCAGGCGCCTGTTCTCCGATGCCGCCGAGCACCGCGCCAACGAGAAGGCCTGGCGCTACATCCGCCGGGTGCGCAGCGAGCTCATCGCCATCGTCGGGCGATGGACCTCGGAGTACGATTACCGCATCAACGAGGTGCTCCGCGAGATGACGGAGCGCTGCCGCGAACTCGACCTGCGCGTGGCGCGCGATGATCAGGCGATGAAGCACGAGATGATCGCCTGCCTCACGACGCTGGTCATGAACAAGCTGCACAGCGGCGGCTTCCATATCCGGCTATGAAGGGCGTGAAGAAACACAAGGGTGCAACGCGCAGCCTGCGCGTCGTCATGCTGGTGCACTGGTCGCTGGTGCCGCCGGAGGACCTGACGCGCGAGGACCCGCGCTATCCCAAGTACACTACCGAGTTCGATGTGAAGACGGCGCTGCGCGCGCTCGGCCATGAGGTGCGGGTCGTCGGCGTGTACGACGATCTCGCGCCGATTCGCCAGGTCATCGAGGAGTGGCAGCCGCACATCGCCTTCAACCTGCTCGAGGACTTCGCCGGCAACAGCGCCTTCGACTACTACGTCGTGAGCTATCTCGAGATGATGCGCCTGCCGTACACCGGGTGTAACCCGCGCGGGTTGCTGCTGGCGCGCGACAAGGGGCTGTCCAAGAAGATCCTGAGCTATCACCGCATCAACGTGCCCGACTTCATTGAATTCCCGCGCGCGCGGCGGGTCGGGCGGCTGCGGCGCCTGCCGTTCCCGATGATCGTGAAGTCGCTCATCGAAGAAGGCTCGGTCGGCATTTCGCAGGCTTCGGTGGTGGAGAACGAGGCGCAACTGCGCGAGCGCGTGGCGCTGATCCACGACAAGACCGCCGGCGCGGCCATCGCCGAGCAGTACATCGAGGGCCGCGAGCTGTACGTGACCGTGACGGGCCACCACCGGCTCGAGGTCCTGCCGATCCGCGAGCTCGTCTGGGGCAGCACCGACCCCGGGGCGCCGAAGGTTGCAACCTATAAGGTCAAGTGGGACGAGAAGTACCGCAGCCGCTGGAAGATCGAATACCAGTTCGCCCGCAATCTGCCAAACGGCATGGCGCAGAAGATCGCCGCGCTCTGCAAGCGCGTGTACCGCACCCTGCAGCTGAGCGGCTACGCGCGCATCGACCTGCGCCTGACCGAGTCCGGCGCGCTGTACGTGCTCGAGGCCAACCCCAACCCCGGGATCGCCCGCGACGAGGACTGCACGCAGTCCGCGCTCAACGCCGGCTACACCTATGACAGCTTCATCCAGCGCCTCCTCAACCTGGGTCTGGCCGCCGGTCGACCGGTCGCCTAGCGGCGCCCGCGTTTTTCCCGCGTAATCCCCTACCAAATACCTGATTGATCTGCTCTGGTATTGAACCTATATTAGCTTCTGCTAATGGGCGTATAGAGCGCCCCAGTCGATCCAAATCAGTCACCAGGAGGTCAACCATGTCGCTGATCAATGGCTTTCCCGAGGACGGCGTTGTCACCATCAACCGCGTCATCCTGCGCCCGGAATACACGGTGGACGATCTGCAGGAACGCGTTGCGATGCTGTGTGAGAACGTCAAGACCTACCACTCCGACACCGGCTTCGTCGGTGGCTTCGTGGCACTCAACAGTGGCGCGATCTCGAACGAAGGGTCGACCGTCGGCCAGGCGGTAACGAGCCCGCTCAAGGATCGCGAGGCGCTGATCGTCACGTTCTGGCGTTCGTTCGAGGAGCACGAACAGTCGCACCGCAGCGACACGTTCCAGCCGCTGTTCCGGCAGGTGCTGGAGCTGTGCGAGAACGGTAACGAGGAAATCGCCTACCGCATGCTCTGGTCAGGCAAGGCCTACTCGCCGGACGAGGCCAAGGCCGCCCGCGAGGCCAAGGCAAAGTACGCCCGGGCCGCCGCCTGAGCACTGGGCAGTTTCGTTCTCCTCAAGACCTGTGCCCCGCCCGAATGGCGGGGCGTTTTTTTGACGCGCGCGCCTGCGCGCCACGGGCCGCTTTCCGGTAGACTGCGCGTCCGTTCCCGCACGCACGACAGCGATGTCCGCCCCCCCCTATCTCGCTCCCGACAGCACCCGGCGTGATCGCCTGGCACGACTCGACGCCCTGCTCCAGCAGCGCATCCTGATCCTGGACGGGGCCATGGGCACCATGATCCAGCGCTACGGGCTGACGGAAAAGGACTACCGCGGCGAGCGCTTCGCGGACTGGCCGCACGATCTCAAGGGCAACAACGATCTGCTGCTGCTCACGCAACCGAAGATCATTCGCGACATCCACGCCGCCTACCTCGAGGCCGGCGCCGACATCCTCGAAACCAATACCTTCAATGCCCAGTCGATCTCGCTCGCCGACTACCGCATGGAGGCGCTGGCCTACGAGCTGAACCGGGAAGGCGCGCGGCTCGCACGTGCGGTGGCGGATGAGTTCGAGAAGAAGAACCCGCACAAACCGCGCTTCGTCGCCGGCGTGCTCGGCCCCACCAACCGCACCGCCTCGATCTCGCCGGACGTCAACAATCCGGGCTATCGCAATGTCACCTTCGACCAGCTGGTCGAGGCGTACACGGCGGCGTTGCGCGGCCTCATCGACGGCGGCGCGGACATACTGCTGGTCGAAACCATTTTCGATACGCTCAACGCCAAGGCCGCGCTCTACGCCATCGATCAGCACTTCGAGACCACCGGCCTGCGGCTGCCGATCATGATCTCGGGGACCATCACCGACGCCAGCGGCCGCACCCTCTCCGGCCAGACCACCGAGGCGTTCTGGAATTCGCTCGCCCATGCCAAGCCGCTCAGCATCGGCTTGAACTGCGCGCTCGGTGTCACCCAGCTTCGCCAGTACGTCGAGGAGCTGGCGCGCGTCGCCAACGTGCACGTCTCTAGCCATCCGAACGCCGGGCTGCCGAACGAATTCGGCGGCTACGACGAGTCGCCGGAGTTCATGGCGCAACACATCCGCGAGTGGGCGCAGTCGAGCTTTCTCAACATCGTCGGCGGCTGCTGCGGCACCACGCCGCCGCACATCGCCGCCATCGCCAAGGCGGTGAGCGATGTGCGCCCGCGCGCCCTTCCGAAGATCGCGCCGGCCTGCCGGCTGGCCGGTCTGGAGCCGCTCAACATCACCGAGGATTCGATGTTCGTGAACGTCGGCGAGCGCACCAACGTCACCGGCTCGGCGGTGTTCAAGAAGCTGATCCTCAACAACGAATACGACAAGGCGCTCGAGGTGGCGCGCCAGCAGGTCGAGAACGGTGCGCAGGTGATCGACATCAACATGGACGAGGCCATGCTCGACGGCGAGGCCGCGATGGGCACGTTCCTCAACCTGATCGCCTCGGAACCGGCGATCGCGCGCGTGCCGGTGATGATCGACTCGTCCAAATGGAGCGTGATCGAGGCCGGCCTCAAGCGCACCCAGGGCAAGCCGGTCGTCAACTCGATTTCGCTCAAGGAAGGCGAGGAAAAGTTCCTCGCCCAGGCGCGCGCGTGCCGGCGCTACGGGGCGGCGGTGGTGGTGATGGCCTTCGACGAGACCGGCCAGGCCGACACGCTCGCGCGCAAGCAGGAGATCTGCGCGCGCTCCTACCGGCTGCTCACCGAGAAGGCCGGTTTCCCGGCCGAGGACATCATCTTCGACCCGAACATCTTCGCCATCGCCACCGGCATCGAGGAGCACAGCAACTACGCGGTCGACTTCATCGAGGCCACGCGCTGGATCAAGAGCCACCTGCCGCACGCCCTGGTCTCGGGCGGCGTGTCGAACGTGTCGTTCTCGTTCCGCGGCAACAACCCGGTGCGCGAGGCGATCCACTCGGTGTTCCTTTACCACGCGATCCAGGCCGGCATGGACATGGGGATCGTCAACGCCGGGGCGCTGGCGGTGTACGAGGATATCCCGGCCGAGCTGCGCGAGCGCGTCGAGGACGTGGTGCTCAACCGCCGCCCGGATGCGGCCGAGCGCCTGATCGAGATTGCCCCGAAGTACGCCGGCAAGGGCGAGGCCGCCAAGGGGCCGGATCTCGCGTGGCGCGAGAAGCCGGTGACCGAGCGCATCACCCATGCGCTGGTGCACGGCATCGACGAGTTCATCGAGCAGGACACGGAAGAGGCGCGCCAGCAGTACGCCCGCCCGATCGAGGTGATCGAAGGTCCATTAATGTCCGGCATGAACGTGGTCGGCGACCTGTTCGGCGCCGGCAAGATGTTCCTGCCGCAGGTGGTGAAGAGCGCGCGCGTGATGAAAAAGGCGGTGGCCCACCTCGTGCCCTACATCGAGGCCGAGAAGTCGGCCGATACCAAGCCCAAGGGCAAGATCCTGATGGCGACCGTCAAGGGCGACGTGCACGACATCGGCAAGAACATCGTCGGCGTGGTGCTGGCCTGCAACAACTACGAGGTCATCGATCTCGGGGTGATGGTGCCGGCCGCGAAGATCCTGGAAGAGGCGCGCCGGCACAACGCCGACATCATCGGCCTCTCGGGGCTCATCACGCCGTCGCTCGACGAGATGGCGCATGTCGCCCGGGAGATGCAGCGCGAGGGCTTCCAGGCGCCGCTCTTGATCGGCGGCGCCACCACCTCGCGCGTGCACACGGCGGTGAAGATCGCGCCCAACTACGAACAGCCCGTGGTCTGGGTGAAGGATGCCTCGCGCGGCGTCGGCGTGGCATCGAGCCTCTTGTCCGACAATCTGCGCGCCGGCTTCCTCGCCAAGCACCAGGCCGAGTACGAGGAGGTGCGCGCGCGCCATGCCGGCAAGCAGGCCAACGTGCGCATGCTGGATCTGGCCGCGGCGCGCGCCAACAAGACGAAGATCGACTGGGCGGCTTACGCGCCGCCGGTGCCGGGGCGGCTTGGCATCCAGACGCTCAGGAACTACCCGCTCGAGGAACTGGTGCGGTACATCGACTGGACACCGTTCTTCATCACCTGGGAACTGCACGGCAAGTACCCGGCGATCCTGGAGGACGACAAGGTCGGCAAGGAAGCGACCAAGCTCTACCACGATGCCCAGGCGATGCTGAAGCGCGTGATCGCCGACCGCTCGCTCACCGCCCACGGCGTGATCGGCCTGTTTCCGGCCAACCGCGTCGGCGATGACGACATCGCGGTGTATGTCGATGAGTCACGCCACGGGCTGCGCGCCACGCTGCACACCCTGCGCCAGCAGGACGAGAAGCCGCCGGGCCGCCCCAACCGTGCGCTGGCCGACTTCGTCGCGCCCCGGGAATCCGGCAAGAAGGACTATCTCGGCGCCTTCGCCGTGTGCATCCACGGCGCAGAGGAACTGGCCCGGCAGTTCGAGGCCAAGCACGACGACTACCACGCCATCCTCATCAAGGCACTGGCCGACCGCCTCGCCGAGGCCTTCGCCGAACGCCTGCACGAACGCGTGCGCAAGGAGTTCTGGGGCTATGCCCGGGACGAGGCGCTCGACAACGAGGCCCTGATCCGCGAGGAGTACCGCGGCATCCGTCCGGCGCCCGGCTACCCCGCCTGCCCGGATCACACCGAGAAGGCGCTGCTGTTTGAGCTGCTCGACGCCACAAAGAACGCCGGGGTCCGACTGACCGAAAGCTTCGCCATGTGGCCGGCCGCCGCCGTGAGCGGCTTCTACTTCTCGCACCCCGACGCGCAGTACTTCGCGGTCGGCAAGCTCGGCCGCGACCAGGTCGAGGATTACGCGCGGCGCAAGGGCATGGACGTGAAGACAGTCGAGAAATGGTTATCGCCCAACCTGGCCTATGAGCCGGAATAGCTGCGGTCGCCCGCCGCGCCTCGGCGCGCGGGTGCTGGGCGCACACGACGCGCGCAGCACCCGTTCCCTGCGCTGCCCCACCTCGCGTCGCGCTGCGCGCACGCCTTTCGCACCACCCGCACCTCCCGGTAGGGCGCGCGGACCCGGGGTGTCGGCAGCGGCGAGCCCCGGCAACGAGCCCGAGGACTGACCGGTCCGGCAACATGCGCGGGCGGATATCGCATGTGATCGGTTTCGACGATGCGCCGTTCGCGCGCAGCCATCGCGGCGATGTGCTCGTAGTCGGCGCGGTGTTCGCGGGTCAGCGCCTCGAGGGCGTGGTGAGCGGCAAGGTGCGGCGCGACGGGCGCAACGCCACCGCGACGCTGATCGATGTGATCGCACGCTCGCGCTTTCGCGCGCATCTGCAGGCGGTGCTGCTGCAAGGGGTTGCCTTCGCCGGGTTCAATGTGGTCGATGTGCATGCCTTGCACGCGGCGCTTGGCATTCCGGTGATCGTGGTGGCGCGTCGCCAGCCGGACTTTGCCGCCATCCGCCGCGCCCTGCTGCACCACGTACCGGGCGGCCGGCGCAAGTGGGCGCTGATCGAAAGGCTCGGACCGATGGAACCGCTCGCCGGCGTGTACGTGCAGCGCGCCGGGCTGTCGGCGGAGCGCACCGCCGATCTCCTGCGGCGGCTGGCACGGCACAGTGCACTGCCGGAGCCCTTGCGCACCGCACACCTGATTGCCGGCGGCCTCGGCGCCGGCGAATCGCGCCACCGCGCCTAGTCGCCCCGCCAACGCCGGGCGTGTGGCACAATCGCGGCTCGCGACCGGGGGACGCAGATGCGCGAGGACAAACGTTACCGCCTGCTGCTCGGTGCCGGCGCCGCCGGCATCACGCTGGTCGCCGGCGGCTACCTGCTGCAGATGCTGTGGAATCTGCTGCTGCCGCCGCTGCTGGGCGCGCCGCGCCTCGGCTACCTGCCGGCGCTCGCCATCACGGCGTTATTGCTGCTCGCCGGGTTGCTGCTCGCGCGCCGCGCTCGCCCCGCGCGCTGAGGCGGACTGCGGGTCAACCGTCGCGAAAGTACTTGGCGCGCAGGTACGGCAACAGCCACGGGCGCAGCCGCTCCTGCTGCTCGCGCGGCAGGTGGCGAAACGACGTGACCAGCGTGCGGCACGAGGCGGCCCCGCACTGGCAGGGGAACCCCGCGAAGTCGTGCTCGTCGATGGCCGTGCTGTAGTCCCAGGTGATCTCCTCGTGCGCGGCGATGTCACGCAGCGCCACCAGCACCGGACCATCGCGGAATCCCGCGTTTGGCGCGCACGAGTGATTGACCAGGTCGTCGGCCTCGCCCGAGGCGCCGAGGTAGTGCTCCTCGCCGATCTGCAGGTGGTAGTCGTCGAAATCGACCTGGGAACGGTGCAGCTCGGCGCCGCGGAACACCATGATCACTTCCCCGGCCGCGATCGGCCGGGCGGCGAACACCCCGCGTCCGTGCTGTGGGCTGTCTTTGACGTAGTACTTCATGGGTCCGGCTCCGTCGCGCTCGCTCACTGTGCGGCGCGTACGCTACCAGAAGCGGCGGCACGCGATAAGCCCGGTGCGCGCGGGTGTCACGCTTGGGCGCGCGCGGCGTTTTCGCTATGCTGCCGGCGCCAGCCACGCACGGAGGGGCCATGACCGAATCGCTTGCGCTGTGGATCGACGGCCAGTACGTCAGCAGCACCGGCCAGCGCTTCGGCGACGTCCATGATCCGGCGCGCGGCGTGATCGTGCGCCGGGTCGCGCTCGCCACGGCGGCCGACGTCGCGCGCGCGGTGGCGGCGGCACGGCGCGCCTTCGGACCGTGGCGCGACACCACGC
>CAZVUN010000026.1:0-28245 GCA_964629975.1 uncultured Acidiferrobacteraceae bacterium
GCGGCGCGCGGGGCCCCTCTCCGCTGCTCATGCTTTCACCCCCTTGAAGCCGGCGATGGCGCCGTTGTACCAGCGCGCGATGAAGATCGTGACCATGTGCGACAGCTTGGTGAAGGGTGTCACGATGAGCAGCAGCTCAAAGCTCAGGATGTGCCAGGTGAGCATCTGCGTGTACTCCGGACCGATGCGCCGCACCAGCATGAAGCCGGTGACGAGCGGCAGGATCGTGACCACCCAGGTGAAGTAGTCCTGGAAGTCCGAGATCAGGCGCCGCACCGGGTCCATGAGGCGATGGATCAGCACCGCGAGCAGCGCCGCGATCGACAGGATGGTCATGGCGTCGATCCACCCCGGCGGCAGCCCCGGCCAGCCGAATCCGAGGACCGCGCGGAACATATCGATGTGCTGGGTGAACAGGAACAGCGTCACGAGGAAACCGATGTGAAACGTGTACCCGGCGATGAGCGTGAAGTAGCCGCGATAGTTCATCCCCGGGTGGAACAGCGAACGGCGGAAGATGGTGGCGAGCCCCGGCCCCCACTCGCCGCCGCCGGGCTTGGCGAGGCTCGCCTTGCGCCCGAGCAGGTAGTTGTGCGCCACCCGGTACACGAGCCCGAGCACGAAGACCGCGAGCGAGAAGCCAAGCAGCGGCCCGCGCACGAAATGCAGCCATTCGGTTACGCTCATGGGTTACTCCTTGACGTCCTTCACCGTCATCTTCTGGTGCTGTTCCTGCGCGCGCTTGCGCTTGGCCCGGTCGTACAGGCCGAACGCCACGCCGGCCGCGGCACCGGCCGCGACCGCCGCGGTCGCGACCTTGGTGACATCGACGCCGGGCGCCGACAACGGCGCGTAGAAACTGCCGGCATCCCAGAAGTCCGGCTCCGAGCAGCCGATGCAGCCGTGGCCGGACTCGATCGGGAAGCTCGCGCCCCCGTTCCACTTCACGGTCGCGCAGGCGTTGTAGGTGGTCGGGCCCTTGCAGCCCAGCTCGAACAGGCACCAGCCGTTGCGCGCGCCCTCGTCGTCGAAGGTCTTGGCGAACTGGCCGCGCTCGTAGAACGGCCGCCGATAACAGCGATCGTGCACGGTGTCGCCGAAGAACGCCTTCGGGCGCTTCAGGGCATCGAGCTCCGGGATCTGCCCGAGGGTGAGCACGTGCGCGATCACGGCGGTCATCACCGAACCGATCGGCGGGCAGCCGGGCACGTTGATGATCGGCTTGTCCTTCACGATGTCCATCACCGACACCGCGCCGGTCGGGTTGGGTTTGGCGTGCGGGATGCCGCCAAACGCCGCGCAGGTGCCGACCGCGACGATCGCGGCCGCGCCTTTGGCGGTCTCGATGAGCATGTCGTAGTTGGAGATGCCGGCGATGGTGGAATACACGCCCCCGTCCTTCATCGGGATCGAGCCGTCCACCACCAGGATGTACTTGCCGGCGTGCTCCTTCATGGCGTGCTCGCGCGCCTCTTCCGCCGCGGTGCCGGAGGCCGCCTGCAGCGTGTGGTGATAGTCGAGCGAGATGGCATCGAAGATCAGGCTCTCGAGCGTGGGCGCGTGCGAGCGCGTGATCGATTCGGTGCAGCCGGTGCATTCCTGGAAGCTCAGCCAGATGACCGACTGGCGCTTGGCCTTGGCGAGCGTTTCGGCCATGACCTCGGCCATGCCCGGCGGCAGCGCCAGGAGCGAGGTCATCGAGGCGCAGAACTTGAGAAAACCGCGGCGCGTGACGCCGCGCGCGGCCAGGGTTTCGCCGATTGTGGAAGGTTGCGACATCTCGGTGTCCTCCGTCAGCTGGGTTGTTCGTCTGAATGAACGCGGGGGCTCTCGGCATCCCCGGCAACCGCTCCTTGCGTGGCCCTACCTCCTGCATCCATGCACTCGTGCCTCTCGCCCCACTCCGGCTTCCATGCACTTCGCAGCCGCGCGAGCGCCGCGCGCGCATCGTCCGGGTGGCTCTTGAGGATTTCCGGCACGTGCGTAATGTCGAGGAACTCCGCGACCTTGGCGCCGTCGGTGTTCCAGTGCGTGATCCACCACACGCCGTGCACCACGGTCTCGCGCAGCTGCGTGGGCCCGAGCGCATCGATGCTGGCGCTGACCTCGCCCTGGCCGAGCACCTCGCGCAGGCGCTCGTAATCGCGCGGCCCCATGGGCAGGCTCAGAAGATCGATGCGGCTGGTCTTGCCGTGCTCGACCAGCGCGGCGAGCGATGCCTCGACCTCCCGCAGGATCGCCGGCGCATAGCCGCCCGCGGCGGCATCGACCGCCACGACCTCGACCGGAATCTCGCTCAGGCGGTTCATGCGCTCCATCTCCGTATCAGCGCGAGGGCTTGCTCGCAGGCGTGGGGAATCGCCGCGGCCACGGCGGCGGTGGGCTGCTCGGCCCAGTCGACATACTGCGGCTGGATGCCGATCAGGGCGCGGCGCGCCGGCAGCGCGTCGGTCAGGCGCGCGATTGCCATCAGGTCGATCAGCCCGACCTCGTGCACGCTGCGCTTGCGGTTGGCGCCGAGGAACGCATCCATCTCGCTGCCCTCGAACACGCGCACCGTGCCGGCGTCGGCCTTGAGCTGCGCCGCATCGATGACGATGAGCTGGTCGGCTTCCTCGATGGGCGCGGCGAGGGTGAAGGACAGCGTGCCGCCGTCGACGAATGCGATGTCGGGCCGCTCGCCCTGCTCGGCGGCGAGCGCGCGCACCGCGTACACGCCGGCACCCTCGTCACCCAGCAGGGTATTGCCGATGCCCAGTACCAGCGTTCTTGTTGTCATCGCGAATCGACCCGGAGTCTGTGTCGAATCCCGGTACCCTGTCGTGTTGGCGGCGGCACCCGTCGCGCCTCGGCGGGCCCAATCCCCGGGGCCGGTGCCGAGCGCTACCGCGGGCGGGGACCCGGGGCACCGCGCGTTCCGTGCCTGCGGAACACGCGCACCCATGAGATTTCTGCGCGCATGATACGCGCGGGCCCTGACGTTGAATTGACGCACGTCAATATTCGGCAGAATTGTTTCGCTACGATGATCCGCGCCCGGCCGCTCGTGCCGGCCTCGAAAGGCAACCAACCCTGTCAGGATTGCGCGCATGTGCCTCGGCATCCCGATGCAGGTCGTCGAAATCAGTGGCTTCGTGGCGCGCTGCCAGGCGAAGGGCGTGGAGCGCGAGGTGAGCCTGTTCCTGATGCAGGACGAACCCGTGGCGGTCGGCGACTACGTCATGGTGCACGTCGGCTACGCCATCCAGAGAATCGAGCCCGAGGCCGCGCGCAGCGCCTGGGAGCTGTATGACGAGATGCTGGCCGGCGATCCGGCCGCGGGCGGTGCCGGCCATGCATGAACTGTCGGTCTGCTACGGTCTGCTCGATCAGGTCGAGGGCATCGCCCGTGAGCACAACGCCGGCGCCGTACGCAGCATACACCTGCGCATCGGGCCGCTGTCCGGGATCGAGCCCGAGCTCCTGCGGCAGGCCTTCCCGCTGGCCAGCGCCGGCACGGTCGCCTGCGCCGCCGCGCTCGTGATCGAGACGGCCGACATCCGGGTGCGCTGCGACAGCTGCGGTGCCGAAACGCCGGCCACGATGAATCGTCTGGTGTGCGCTGCCTGTGGCGACTGGCACACGCGCCTGGTGAGCGGCGATGAACTGCTGTTGGCAAGTGTTGAGCTTGCAAGCGAGGAACCATGTGCGACACCTGCGGCTGCAATGTAACCCCGGGCAACGAGCACCTCGCGCGGCAACCCAACGCCGCGGGCGAATCCGCGGTGACGGTGCTCGCCGACCTGCTCGCGGCCAACGATCAAACCGCGGCACACAACCGCGCGCATTTCAACGAGCACGGCGTGCTCGCGCTCAATCTCATGTCCTCGCCCGGTGCCGGCAAGACCGCGCTGCTCGAGGCCACGATCGACGCGCTGAAAGAGGAGCTCAACATCGCGGTGATCGAGGGCGATCTGGAAACCGAGAACGACGCGGCGCGCATACGCGCCAAGGGCGTGCCGGCGGTACAGATCACCACCGGCACGGCCTGCCACCTCGACGCGCACATGGTGCATGCGGCGCTGCACGCGCTGCCGCTCGCCGGGCTCGACATCCTGTTCATCGAAAACGTCGGCAACCTGGTGTGTCCGGCGAGCTTCGATCTCGGCCAGCATCGCAACGTCACCCTGCTGTCGGTGACCGAGGGCGATGACAAGCCGGCCAAGTATCCGGTGATGTTCCGCGCCGCCGATCTCGTGCTGCTCACCAAGACCGACCTGCTGGCGGTGCTGGAGGACTTCAGCCCGCTGCGCGCCGAGGCCAACCTGCGCACGCTTGCCAACCCGGCGCCGGTCATGCCGCTCTCGGCGCGCAAGGGAGCCGGCATGGAGGCGTGGCTTGCATGGTTGCGGCAGGAGCTGCGCGCGCAGCGTGAGCGCGCTGCCGCGCGCCTCACGCTGCGGCCGGCGGGTCAACCGGGCGGGAGGCTCCACCCGAGCGCCGGCCAACTGCGCATTCGCGCCTAGCGCCCCGCCATGGCCGCTGCCCGCGACTGGCTCGCGCGCATCCGCACGCTGCCCCTGCCGCCGAAGGTGCGCATCATGAACGTGTGCGGCGGGCACGAGCGCGCCATCACGATGGCCGGGCTGCGCGGCGCGCTGCCCCCGAACATCGAGCTCATCCCCGGACCCGGCTGCCCGGTGTGCGTGTGCCCGGAGGAGGACGTCTACCAGGCGATCCAGCTCGCGCTGCACGAGGAAATCACGCTCGTCGCCTTCGGCGACATGCTGCGCGTGCCGGTCAACGCGCCGAAGAAGGACGCGCGCTCGCTCGAGCAGGCCAAGGCCCTGGGCGCCGACATCCGCCCGATTGCCTCACCGACCGAGGCCGTGGCGATCGCGCGCGCGAATCCCGGCAAGCCCGTGGTGTTCTTCGCCGCCGGTTTCGAGACCACCACCGCACCCGTGGCCGGGATGCTCGCCGAAGGCGTGCCGGACAATCTCTTCGTGCTCCTGTCAGGCCGGCTCACCTGGCCGGCGGTGGCGATGCTGCTCGAATCGGACACGCCCGGGTTCGACGCCCTGATTGCGCCCGGCCACGTGTCGACGGTGATGGGCCCGGAGGAATGGCAGTTCGTGGTCGAGCGCCACGGTCTGCCCGCCGCCATTGCCGGCTTCACCCCGGAGAGCCTGCTCGCTGCGATGTACTCGGTGCTGCGCCAGCGGATCGAAGGCCGGCGCTTCCTCGACAACTGCTACGCCGCGGTCGCGCGCCCCGGGGGCAACCCGAGCGCCAGGCGCTGGCTCGCGCAGACCCTGGAGGTGACCGACGCCAACTGGCGCGGTGTGGGCGTGATCCCGCGCTCGGGCTTCGCGCTGCGGGCCGGCCTTGCCGCGCACGATGCGCGCCGGCAATTCCGTTCTTATGAAGATGCCGCGCGCAAGCGCCGCGGCGAGATGCCGCCGGGCTGCGACTGCGCGCGCGTGGTGCTCGGCAAGATCTACCCCAACGAGTGCGTCCTGTACGGGCGCGCCTGCACCCCGCGCCACCCGATCGGCCCGTGCATGGTGTCGGACGAAGGGGCGTGCCGCATCTGGTGGGCGGGCGGTGTGCGCGAACCCAAGGCCGCCGCCGCACGCTGACAGCGCCGCGCCCCGCCGGCCTATCCACGCGCTCGGCGGCTCTCCTACAATGCCCGGACGCCACCACCCAAAGGCCCACCACCCATGCTGGAATCCGCGGAAGTCGGCCATCGCGTCGACAAGGCCACCTACGAGCGCGAGCTTCCCACGCTGCGCGCGAACCTGCTGGAGGCGCAGTACGCGCTGCTGCGCACGGCGAAGTTCCCGGTGCTCGTGCTGATCAACGGTGTCGAGGCCGCCGGGCGCGGCGAGACCGTCAACGAGCTCAAGGAATGGATGGATCCGCGCCACATCCGCGTGCACGCCCTGAGCGAGCCGACCGAAGACGAGCGCAACCATCCGACGATGTGGCGCTTCTGGCGCGCCCTGCCGCCCAAGGGCAAGATCGGCGTGTTCTTCGGCAACTGGTACACGCCGGTGTTCCTGCGGCGCGTGCTGCAGGGCGCGGGCCGTGCGGAATTCGACGAGGCGCTGGAAGAGATCACACGCTTCGAGCGCATGCTGGCCGACGAGGGCGCGCTGATCCTCAAGTTCTGGTTTCATCTCGCCAGGAAGGATCAGAAGCGCCGCCTGAAGGCGCTCGAAAGGGATCGCGACACACGCTGGCGCGTGACCAAGCGCGACTGGCAGCATTTCAAGCTGTACAACAAGTTCCGTGAGAGCGCCGAGCGTGCACTGCGCCAGACCAGCACCGAGTTCGCGCCATGGATCGTGGTGGAAGGCAACGACACCCGCTATCGCGGCCTGATGGTGGGCAAGACCCTGCACGCCGCGCTCACGCGCCGGCTCGAGGCCCCGGGCGTGGCACCGCACGGCGAGACGCCGCTGCCGCCCTCGCCGATCGATGCGCGCAACGTGCTCAACAAGCTCGATCTCACGCGCAAGCTCGACAAGGACAAGTACGCCAGGCAACTCGAGGACTACCAGGGCCGACTCGCGCGCCTCACGCGCAAGAAGGCGTTCCGCCGCCGCGCACTGGTGGCGGTGTTCGAGGGCATGGACGCCGCCGGCAAGGGCGGTGCCATCCGGCGCGTGGCCAACGCGCTCGACATCCGCCAGTACGATATTCATCCGGTGGCCGCGCCGAGCGACGAGGAGCGCGCGCAGCCGTACCTGTGGCGCTTCTGGCGGCACGTGCCGGGACGCGGGCGCATCGCGATCTTCGACCGCTCCTGGTACGGGCGCGTGCTGGTCGAGCGCGTCGAAGGCCTGTGCTCGGAATACGACTGGATGCGCGCCTACACCGAGATCAATGACTTCGAGGAGCAGCTCACGCGCGCCGGCGCGATTGTGGCGAAGTTCTGGTTGCAGATCAGCGCGGACGAGCAGCTCAGGCGCTTCAAGGAGCGCGAGGCCACGCCGTACAAGCGCTTCAAGATCACGCAGGAAGACTGGCGCAACCGCGAAAAGCTCGACGCCTACCAGCACGCGGTCGTCGACATGATCGAGCGCACCAGCACCGAGATCGCCCCCTGGACGCTCATCGCGGCCGAGGACAAGCGCTACGCGCGCGTGCAGATACTGAAGACGCTGTGCGAGTCCATCGAGGCAAGCGTGTAACGCCCCTGGCGTACGACATTCCCAACGAGGAGGATAACGATGCAACCGGCTGAACCGACCCTGGCGGCACTGCCCAACCCGCTCGCGCGCTACCTCGCCGCCACGCGCCCGCCGTTTCTGAGCGTCACGCTGTTCGGCTGCCTGATCGGGCTCGGTACCGTGGTGGCGAGCGGCCTGCCGATTCAGTGGGTCACGGCGCTGCTCACCATCGTGTTCGCACTGGTGGCGCACGCCGGCATCAACGTGATCAACGACTACTACGATGCGGTCAACGGCACCGACGCCGCCAACACCGAGCGCCTGTTCCCGTTCACCGGCGGCAGCCGCTTCATCCAGAACGGCGTGCTCAGCGCGCGCGAGATGTTCTGGTACGGCACGCTGCTGTTTGCGGTCGTGTTCTTCGTCGGCCTGGGGCTCACCGCCCTGACCGGGCCGGCGCTGTTCTGGATCGGCATTGCCGGGCTCATCATCGGCTGGACCTATTCGGCCCCGCCGCTCAAGCTCAACAGCCGCGGCCTGGGCGAGCTGTGTGTCGCCGCCGGCTGGGTAATCGTCACGCTGGGCGCCGATTTCGTGCAGCGCCGCGCCCTGCACCCGCTGCCGGTCATTGCCGCCCTGCCCTACGCGCTGCTCGTGACCAACATTCTCTATATCAACCAGTTCCCGGACCGCCGGGCCGACGCGCTCGCCGGCAAGCGTCACTGGGTGGTGCGCCTGCCGCCGCAGCAGGCGCGCTGGGGCTATGTGCTGATCCTGGGCGTCGCCTACCTGTGGCTGATTGCGGCGGTGGCGCTCAAGGCGCTGCCGCCGATCACGCTCGTCGCGCTCATCGCGCTGGTGCCGGCCGTGCAGGCGGCGCGCGATCTGCTGGCGCACGCGGCCGAACCGGCCAGGCTGCGCCCGGCGATCCAGAAGACCATCGCCAGCACCTCGCTGCACGGCCTGCTGCTGGCGGCGGCACTGTTCGCGAGCCGCTGGCTCTAGCGGCCGGGCGCGGCGCGCCGGCGGCGCAGGAACTCCACCCCGGCAACGATCGCGAGTGCCGCGAGCAGCAGCCCGGCGGCGACGAGGGCATTGTTCAGGTAGTGCGGCACGAACAGCAGCAGCGCCCCCAGCAGCAGCATCATCGTGCCGGACAGAAGCTTGAGCAGCCGCCCCTCGTGTTCCGAGAGCTTGCGCGCACCGAGCGTGTAGGTGAACACCGCCACGAGGGTGGCGAGCGGGATGATGTAGATCAGGTTGTACAGCGCGAGGTAGCCGTAGTAGCCGCCCGCGGACAGCGCATTGAGCGTCAGGATGCGCGTGTACACCATGGGAAAGCCGGCGGTGCACAGCAGCTCGTAGCTGTTGGCCGCGATCGCCAGCACCGCCGTGCCGACCAGCGTGGCCGCGAGGCTGCTGTCGCCGATCAGCGCGCGCATGCGTGCGAACAGCCCCGGCTTGGCGCTCTCCGGGATCGTGAGGCTCGGGCCGCGCTTG
This sequence comes from uncultured Acidiferrobacteraceae bacterium, assembly GCA_964629975.1. GTDB lineage: Bacteria > Pseudomonadota > Gammaproteobacteria > Acidiferrobacterales > Sulfurifustaceae. The sequence goes on from CAZVUN010000026.1 coordinate 8,661, forward strand.
AACCAGACATAGTCCTTGACGTTTAGCACGCCGATCGCGACCGCCGTGGCGCCGGCCAGCATCGTCACCACGCGCAGCTCCCCGAGCAGCAGGAACACGTTGAGCCACGCGGCCATGAACACGAAGTAGATGAGCCCCGAGAACAGCACGAACACCCCGCCCACCAGCGCCATGCGCACGCGCGAACGCGCATGCACCATGAGCGACAGCAGGAACAGCAGCACGAAGAATGCGCACGGGTTAAAGGCATCGAGCCCCGCGAGGATCACCGTCACGAGCGGCAGCGACAGCGCCTGCGGATCGACGCGCCCGAGCAGCGGGATATCAAGGGGGGCAGCCGCCGCCGGCGCCGGGGGCGCCGCGCCCGCGGCCAGGCGCTCGCGGCATGCCTGAAGGCGCGCCAGCAGCATGCGCCCGGTGGTCGCGTCGGATTCGTAGCCGACATGCATCTCGCCGCAGAACAGGAAGCCGGGCACCGCCGAGGCCTCCTGGCCGAGCGAGCGCGCGAGCTCGACGTACAGCCGGGCATTGGCGCGGCTCGTGCTCACCTCGAGCGAGCGCAGCGCGAGCCATGCGTGCTCGCGCGCCAGACGCTCGATGAAGGGGCGCGCCTCGTTGCAGTGCGGGCAGTGCCGCGACCAGAAGAAGTAGAGCTCGATCTGCGCACTGCCGTCGGCGGCCGTGCGATACCAGGGCGCGCCCGCGCCGGGCGGCTGCGCCCAGGCCGATGCCAGCGCCACGGCGCCCAGCACGAGCGCCGCCCCGCGCATGATCCAGCGCCCGGTCCCATCCTGCGGCACGACCGCCTCCGATGCTAGAGTGATGAACGATCCCGTTACGCCGCTACAGCATAGCCCTGTCGATGCATGGATAAGAAGCACGACTTCACCGCCATCGAGGCGCGGCGCATCGTCGTGGGCGGGCGCGTGCAGGGCGTGGGCTATCGCCCCTTCGTCTACCGCCTGGCGCATGCGCACGGCATCGCCGGGTCGGTGCGAAACCTGACCGGAGAGGTCGAGATCCTCGCGCAGGGCACCGCCGAGTCCCTCGCGCGCTTCGTGCACGCGCTCCTGCACACCGCCCCGCCGCTCGCCCGGCCGCAGATCCTCGCAAACCATGCGCTGCCGCCGACCGACGCGACCGGTTTCGCCATCCTCGCAAGCGCCCCGGGCGAGGAGCCGCAGATTCATGTGCCGCCGGATTTCTTTGCCTGCGAGGACTGCGTGCGCGAGCTCAACGATCCGGCCGACCGGCGCTACAACTACCCATTCATCAACTGCACGCAGTGCGGTCCGCGCTACACCCTGATCACGCGCCTGCCCTACGACCGGCCGAACACGACCCTCTCGGGCTTTGCGCTCTGCCGGGCGTGCCGCGCGGAATACGACAATCCGCTCGACCGGCGCTTCCACGCCGAGCCGATCGCCTGTCCGGTGTGCGGCCCACGTCTTGCGTGGCACGACCCCGGCGCGGTCGCCGCGGCCACGGGCGAGGAGGCGTTGCGTGCCTGCCTCGCGGCCCTGCGCGCCGGGCGGATCGTGGCGGTCAAGGGTGTGGGCGGCTATCACCTGATGTGCGATGCGCGCAGCGACGCCGCCGTGGCGGCACTGCGCGCGCGCAAACCGCGCCCGCACAAACCGCTCGCCGTCATGCTGCCGGTGCGTGGAGCCGATCAGCTCGATGCCGTGCGCGCCATCGCCGTGATCGACGCCATGCACGAGGCGCTGCTGCGCGACCCCGCGCGCCCGATCGTGCTGGTGGCGAGGCGTGCGGACGCCGCGCTGTCGAAAGACATCGCCCCGGGCCTCGATGCGGTTGGGGTGTTCCTCCCCTACAGCCCGCTGCACCACTTGCTGCTCGATGCCTTCGGCGCGCCGCTGGTGGCGACCTCGGCCAACGTGAGCGGCGAGCCGGTGCTGACCGACAACGGCGAGGTCGAGGCGCGGCTCGCGCACGTCGCCGACGCCTTTCTGCATCACGACCGGCCGATCGCGCGCCCGGCGGACGACCCGGTGGTGCGCGTGATCGCAGGTGCGGGGCGCCCGCTTCGCCTCGGGCGCGGCATGGCACCGCTCGAGCTCGCGCTGCCGGTGCGCGTGCCGCAGCCGCTGCTCGCCGTTGGCGGGCACATGAAGAACACCGTGGCGCTCGCCTGGGGCAGCCGCGTCGTGGTCTCCCCGCACATCGGCGATCTCGACGCGCCCCGCTCGCTCGTGGTGTTCGCGCAGGTGATCGAGGATCTGCAGGCGCTCTACGGCGTGCGCGCCACGCACATCGTGCACGATGCGCATCCCGGCTATGCCTCCACGCGCTGGGCGAGGCAGGCGGGGCTGCCGGTGCGTCGCGTGTTTCACCATCACGCCCATGCGTCGGCACTCGCCGGCGAGTATCACGAAGTGAAACGCTGGCTGGTGTTCACCTGGGACGGGGTCGGCTACGGCGAGGATGGCACGCTCTGGGGCGGCGAGGCGCTGCTCGGTGCGCCCGGGCGCTGGCGGCGGGTGGCGAGCTTCCGGCCGTTTCACCTGCCCGGCGGCGAGCGCGCCGGGCGCGAGCCGTGGCGCTCGGCGCTGGCGCTCACCTGGGAGGCCGGCGTCACGTGGCGCGCCTGTGCGCAGGACACGCAACTGCTGCATCAGGCCTGGACGCGGCGCATCAACGCACCGTCCTCGAGCGCGGTGGGGCGCCTGTTCGATGCGGCCGCGGCCCTGACCGGGATCCACACGCGCTCGAGCTTCGAGGGTCAGGGCCCGATGCTGCTCGAGTCCGCGGCCGCGCTCGCCGGCGATGGCGAGGCGCTCGCGCTGCCGCTCGCAGCCGATGCGCACGGCCTGTGGCGCAGCGACTGGGCGCCGCTGCTGGCGCCGCTGCTGGACGATTCGCGCACGCCGGGCGAACGCGCGGCCCTGTTCCACGCCAGCCTCGCACAGGCCCTGGTCGATCAGGCGCTGCGCGTGCGCGCCGGGCACGGCGAATTCACCGTCGGTCTCGCCGGTGGCGTGTTCCAGAACCGGGTGCTCGGCGAAGCGGTGCTCGCGCGACTGGCACGCCACGGCTTCGCGGCACGGCTCGGCGCGCGCCTGCCGGCCAACGACGCGGCGATCGCCTACGGTCAGGTCATCGAGGCGGCGCACGCCCCTGCCTGAGCGCTGGCCCCATGCGGGCTGGGGTTATTGCACGATGCGAGACAACGGGCAGCTGACATTCGCCGCCCGCGGCCCCATAACGATACCGTCCTGAACGCCATCCGGAGCCTGCCATGAAGAAACTCGTTGCCGCCGCCCTGCTGCTTGCGCCTGTCGTCGCGCACGCCGCCTGCCCGCCACTGCTCGATCACACGCTGCGCGTCCTGGCCGAGGACCGCACGGTGAAGCTGTGCGAGGCCTACGCGGGCAAGGTGCTGTTGCTGGTCAACACCGCGAGCAAGTGCGGCTACACCGGCCAGTACGACGGGCTGGAGAAGCTCTACGACAAGTACAGGGAGCGCGGGCTCGTGGTGATCGGCTTCCCGTCCAACGACTTCGCCAACCAGGAGCCGGGCACGGAGAAGCAGATCCAGGAGTTCTGCCGCCTCACCTACGGCGTGCGCTTCCCGATGTTCGAGAAGGTGCGCGTGGTCGAGCATGCCGCGCATCCCCTGTACAAGCAGCTCGCCAAGGAGACCGGCGTGTACCCGCGCTGGAATTTCTACAAGTACCTGGTCGACCGTGACGGCAACGTGGTGGCGAGCTATCCGAGTCATGTCGCCCCCGACGATCGCGCCCTGGTGGCGGCGATCGAGCGCGCGCTCGGCAAGACCGTGGCGCAGCCGTGAGCGCCGCCGCACCGGCGCTGCCCGTCGACCTCGACGCCGGACTGCGCGCCGACATCGCGAGCGCGCCGGTGGTGGTGTTCGCATCCAACCTCACCGATCTGCGCCAGACCCTCGCCTATCTCGACCGCCGCGGTGCGCGCTACCGCGTCGTGCGCATGGGCATGGCCTCGCACGAGATGCGCGAGCGCTTTCACACCCTCGAGACCATCAACAACTGGCACCTGCTGCCGATCATCTACGTGAACGGCCGCTTCGTGGGCGGGTACGACGAGCTCGTGGCGCTCGACGCGAAGGCCGCACCGCCCGGGCGCATTCCGCTGCCGGCGCTGGCGCTCGGCGGTGCCGGGCTGATCCCGTTCGTGCTCGGCGCGCTGGCCCTGCGGTTCGCGCCGGATGCGCTGTACGGCGATCTGCTGTCGCTGGTGCTGCTGTATGCGGCCGTGACCCTGTCGTTCGTCGGTGCGGTGCACTGGGGCGCGGCGCTGCGCGCCGGCGCGCTCGGTAACGCCGCCCTGGGGCGGCGCCTGGCGGTGAGCGTCGCCCCGGCGCTCGCCGCGTGGCTGAGCTTCGCCTACTCCCCCACCGCCGCGCTCGTGGTCATGACCGTCACCTTCGTCGCGGTCTACATGGTCGATCGCATCGCGGTGCGCCGCGGCGAGCTGCCGCACTGGTACCTGCGGCTGCGCACCGGCCTCACCGTGGTGGCGGTGGCCAGCCTGCTGACAATTTTGACTTCGCTGCTCTTCGGGTAACATGGGCGCCGGCAGCGCCGCCACCGGGGATGTGGCGAGGGACGATGGCCGATCTCACGGAAGACTTGCAGCGTAGCGCAGCGATCTTTCTCAATGATCTGCTGCAGTTGCGCGACCACGAAGACCTGCTGATCTACACCGATCGCGCCAGCGATACGCGCGTGGCGCAGGCGCTGCAGGCGCAGGCCGCGCGCCCCGGACGACGTGCCGAGGTCGTTGAGGTCGATGCGCGCCAGCCGCTCGATGCCCAGGCCGCGCAGCTTGCCACGCGCATTCGCGAGGGCCGCTACCACGCGATCTGCGAGCTGTCCGGGCAATACTTCTACCTGACCGAGGCCTGGCAGGCGGCGTACTCAAGCGGGGCGCGCCCCTACTCGCTCGCCGGGCTCGACGCCGCGGCGTTCGTGCGCTGCGTCGGGCGCGTGGACCATCAGCGCATGTTTGCGCTCGGCATGGCGCTGCGTGAGCGGCTGCTCGAGGCACGCGAACTCGCAATCCGCGCCGCCAACGGCACCGACCTGCGCATGCGCCTCGGCTGGGGCGTGCTCGAGCGGTTGGGCGCGAAGCTGCGGGGCGGACCACGTGCCTTCATGACCCACCCGTCGGGTTATCGCAGCGGGTTTCTCGGCGGGCAGCTCGCGTTTCGCGGCATCCCGCACACCATCGAAGGCACGGCCGTGGTCGACGGCTATCTGTGGCCGCCGGACACGCTCGGCCGGCTGAGGCAGCCGGTGGTGTTGAGGTTCAAGGCCGGCACGCTGGTCGACATCGGCGGCACCCCGGGGCCGGCCAGGCTGCTGGCGCGCTGGCTCGAGGGCGTGAACGCCGCGGTCGAGCACATCTGTCTCGGCTTCAACCCGGGCGCGCGCCTCGACGGCAGTCTCGTGGAGGCGGAACGCGCGTTCGGCTGCGTCACGGTCGGCTTCGGGCCGGGGCTGCGCCACACCGACGCGGTGCTGCGCGAGCCGTCGGTCTTCCTCGACGGTCGGGTGGTGCAGCAATACGGCACCCTCATCCCGCCGGCGCTGGCCGCGCTGTCGCGCGAACTGTGGCGCGCCTTCACCGCCGCCACGTGACGCGCCGCCGGCACGGCACTACGGCGCGCTGATCCAGCGCGCGATCTGCGCCACCACGTCCTTTTCCAGTCCGTTGAAGCCGTGGTAGGCGTACGCCTCGCACGGATCGCCGCGGTTCCCGCCGCCCCGGTAGGTCACGAGCTCGCTGCGCGACGCGCCATTGAGCTTGTCCATCAGGCGCGGGAGGTCGCGGAACGCGCTGTGCCGGCAACCGTCCTGCGCATGGTGCACGACCAGCACCGGGATCGTGAGCCTGCCGAGCGGCAGGTCCGGCACCGGACGGCCCTTGTCGTCCGAGAGCATCGTGGACGTGAGCACCAGCCCGTCCGGCCCGCCCAGGGTGGGCGGCAACTGCGTGGCGATGTACGCCGCCGACTGCGTGCCGCGGCTGGTGCCGACCAGCCATACCGCAAGCCCGGTCTGCTCTCTCAGCCAGGCAATCACCGCCTTGATGTCGGCCACGTGCGCCGGCGTCTGGCGAAAGCCGCTGAGATACGGCCGCGACTGCCGGTCCGACGGTGCGTCCACCACGACCACGACCAGGCCGTTTTCCGCAAACAGCGCACGCGCACGCACCAGGAAGTTGCCCTCGCCCCACTTGATCGCGCCGTTCGGCTGCAACTGCAGGCCGCCATGCCCGCCGGCGAACAGAATGACCGCGGCCTTGGGGCTTGGCGGCGCGAGATACAGCACGCGCTGCGTCACGCCGTCACGGGTGGGCAGGTCGACGACGCTCTCCTCGACCCGGGCCGATGCGCCGCACGCCGCAGCGTACAACCAGGCACAACACGCGAGAACAACGAGCCGTTTCATCTGTTCATCCTGCCTTGGCACGGTGCCTTCGCTTCCAATCCTATCCCGATTTCGTAAACAGGGTCTTCAGGTCCGCACCGCTCCAATCCTTCGCGAGGCGCTTGCCGATCTGGTAACCGAGTTCGCGGTAGGCCTCGAACTGCGCCTCGTCGAAGAACTGGTCGGCCGTGGACTGGTGCGGGAAGGTGCGGTGCTGGCGGCGGTAACCGTTCACGTCTTCCGGCAGGCCGTCGAGCATGGTCGCCTTCAAATAGATGATCCGGCCGGTCGGCTCGGGGCCGTCGTCGTAATAGATGTCGCCCAGCACGAACGCCCCCGGCGACAGCGCGTCCTCGCCGCGCGGCTTGAGCGTCTCGACCTTCAGGTCGATACCCACGCCGAAGTCGGTGCGCACCAGCTCGATGGCGTGCGCGAGATCGGCAAAGGTGAAGCCGGGGTCGGCGCCCGCGTCCGACACCAGGATATAGCGGCAGCGCCGGCGAATGAGCTCGTACAGCCCGAGGTTCTCGAAGTGCCCGCCGTCCGACAGATGAATCTGCCAGGCGCGCTCGGTGAGGCCCTTGCCCAGCATCTCGCGGAACAGGTACCAGTACCAGCGCGGCCGCCACAGCGCCCCGATCCACGCCGGGTGGCGCGGGTTGCTGATCCAGTAGCCGAGGCGCACGTTGAACAGCGTCATGAGAAAGGTGAGCGGGCGCGAGCGCGTGGCGAAGGTGTTGGGTTCGACGGCCGCGCCCGACACCGCCAGCGCCGTGGCGAGATTGACCATGCCGCCGGCGAAGTCCGCGGTCCTGGCGAAACCGGTCGACCCCGCCCCGCAATACTCGGGCGCGAAGAAGAAGCTGTCGCCGCCGCGCGCGCAACACTTCACGTTGTCCGAACCGCTGAGCTGCACGTTGGCATTGATCAGGTGATACGGCGCGACGGTCTGCGGGATCGCGCTCAGGCGGCAGAGATCGGCGCTGCCCTTCACCGCCTCGGCCAGGTGCTCCGGCATGTAGGCCTCCATCAGGCGGTTGCGGTAGAAGCGGTGCATGGACACGTGATTGATGTTGGCGAGCAGCGCCAGCACCGCCGCCAGGCCGAGCGCGTACCACAGCGTCGTCGGCCCCCCGAGCCACAGCGCGAACGCACGCTGCGGCCCCATGAGGTGGTAGAACCACAACAGCAAGCCGTAGCAGGCGAGCGCCAGGCCCAGGCCCAGGGTGACCGCGCGCCAGCCGCGCGTCTCCGACCCGGCCTCGCGCCCGCGCAGCGCCGCCGCGATCGCCGCCGCGCCGGAGAGCGTCACGCCCGACATCGCGCTGCCGAGCCAGTCGGCGAGGTTCTCCCGCAGCAGCAGATACGCCCACGGCAGCGCGCCGACCGCGAGCAGGCTCACGCCCGTTGCGAGCAGGCTGCCGCCGGCGGCGTGCACGATGCGCTGTACCGAGGAGGAGCGCAGCCGCCGCCACGAGGTGCCGACCGCGTACAGCGTCGCGAGCAGCAGGAACAGCGCCAGCGCCGCGAGCGCCGCGCTCAGCAGCCAGGCAAAGCCGTCGCCGCGCAGCGCCGCCGCCGGCCACGCCGGCAGCCACCGCGCCGCCGGCGCCGTGCCGAGCCACGTCCAGGGCTGACCGAGCGCGTAGACGCCGAGCAGGCACACCGGCACCAGCACGGTCAGGGTGGCGAGCATGCCGGAGAGCACCGCGCCCGCCAGCGCCCAGACATTGAGCGCGCCGCCCGGGGTCAGGTACTTGCCGTGCTCGCGCAGCCAGGCGAGCACCTTGCCGCCCGCGACATGGTCGGCGCGCGTGGTGCCGAACGGGAACGGCTTGCGGTTCTGCGACATGAACCAGGTGAGGCAGGCACCGATGTAGCCGCCGCCGGAAACGGTCGACAGGTAGTCGATGCGCCGCAGTACGCGGTAGCGCGCCAGCGCCTGCAACACGCCGAGGTTGAACGTCGCCGAGCGGATTCCGCCGCCGGACAGCGCGAGCCCGACCGCATCCTTCAGCGGGTCGCCGGGATCGAAGGCCGCATCCGGCGGCACCTTGCCGTCGTTGTCTTCGAGCCACGCCGCGTGGCGGCGCTGGCGGATGCGTTCCGCCTCCTTCCTGTGCACCACGCTGAAATCCATGACTGCCGGCTTGTCCATGGTCGGCTCCTTGGCGCTTGTTGTTGTCGCCTGCACGCCGCGAGGCGCGGCTAGCTTACACCCGAACCGCGGGGCGCCGCCCGTGTTGCAGCGGTGCAGCGGCCACGGCGGCGTTACCCGGCCGGCAAAGCGTGCGAAAATGGCGCCGCGATGGACGACCTGCGTATCACCCTTGCCCACGGCAACGGCGGGCGCTTCATGCGTGAGCTGATCGAGGCGGTGTTCGCGCGCCACCTGTCCAATCCCCTGCTCGACATCCAGGCCGATGCCGTACCGCTGCCGATCGACGGCCGTGGCGAGGTCATGGTCACGACCGACGGCTTCACCGTGCAGCCGCTCGAATTCCCGGGCGGCGACATCGGCTCGCTCGCCGTGCACGGCACGGTCAACGACCTGGCAGTGGCCGGGGCCACGCCGCTCTATCTGTCGCTCAACGCCTTCATCGAGGAGGGGCTCGAGCTCGCGCAGCTCGAACGCATCGTCGCCTCGCTGGCGCGTGCCGCGCGCGAGGCCGGCGTGCAGGTGGTGGCGGGCGACACCAAGGTCGTGCGCCGCGGCGAGGGCGGCGGGCTCTACCTCGCCACCACCGGGGTCGGCGTGCGCGCTGCGAATCTCACGCTCGCCATGGACCGGATTCGCGCCGGCGATGTCGTGCTGGTGAGCGGACCGGTGGGCGATCACGGCATCGCGGTGATGTTCGCGCGCGAGCAGTTCGGGCTGCGCGGCGACCTGCAATCGGATGCGGCGAGCGTCTATCCACTCACCCGCGCCCTGCTCGACCTGCCGGGCCTGCGCTTCATGCGCGACCCGACACGCGGCGGGCTCGCCATGATCGCCAACGAGATCTGCCGCGCCACGCGGCTCGGCGTGCGCCTCAAGGGCCCGGCGATCCCGGTGCGCGATCCGGTCGCCTCGGTGTGCGAGATGCTCGGCTACGATCCGCTGTATCTCGCCTGCGAGGGCCGCGTGGTCGCGGTGCTCGCCCCCCGGGACGCGGACACGGCGCTCGCGCGCTGGCGCGCGCTGGCGCCGGGGCGCGATGCCGCCCTCATTGGACGCATCGAGAGCGGCACGCCCCACGTCGTGCTCGAAACCGAGCTCGGCGGCGAGCGCGTGCTCGAGGAGCTCGAGGACGACCCGCTGCCGCGGATCTGCTGAGGGCCAGCCCGCCACGCACGCCTTCCGCTCGTCGGATCAAATGCTGCATGAGTCGGGCGAGGCCGAGCCGATCCGCATCACGGCGGTCACAGTGGGTGGAGAATTCGGCCCACAGAGACGGGCATTCACGATTCACCGATGCGTTTCAGGGAGGACCGATCCATGACCGCTGCGATTGACCGCCGCGCCCTTGCCGGCCGATGGCTGGCGGCCGTCACCTTGGCTGGCGCCCTGGCTGCCTGCGGGGGTGGCGACGGCAGTAGCGCCGGCGCACCGACGACACAGGCGTTCTCTTACACCGGCAGCACCCGCGCCGCGACACTCTCGGACAGCAACGCCGCGAGCCTCGCCGGGGCGGCGCGCGCGAGCGCGGTCGCGGGTATTGAAGTGACCGGCGCGCTCACGGCGATCCAGATCGCCGAGGTGCCGGTGGCGCGCGACGCCCATCACACGACCGCGCGCGTGGTGGAGCGCATCGTGACCCACACCGCGACCCGCAGCGGCAGCGCCGGCCTGGTCGCCGGCATCGGCACCGGCAGCGAGATCATCGCGGGCAGTTGCGGCGGCACGGCCAATGTCGTGATCCGCTCGGCGAACAGCGCGACCATCATCGGCAGCGTCAGGTTCAACCATTTCTGCGAGCCGGAGGTCGTGTTCGTGTCGGGCAGCGTCGACTTCACCGCCAACATCACCCTCACCGGCGACCCGGTGAACCCGGTGCTGGTGCTGTCGCTCGCGATCACCACCGCCTCCGGCGAGCGGCTCAGCGTCTACGCGCGCCATGCCGGTACGGTCTACTGGATCGACGCGCTCGATCTCGCGATCACGACGGTACGCTCGGCCTACAGCGAGGTGACCCTGAGCGGGAACTTCTTCCACCCCGTGCACGGCTACGTCACCGTCTCGACCCCGGCGACACTGCGCGTGCTCGCCTCCGATCACTACCCCTCGAGCGGCAGCCTGCTGCTGACCGACACCGGCAACCGCCGCGCCCTGCTCAGCGCCCTCGACGCCACGCGCTACCAGTTGCAGATCGACGCAGACGCCGACGGCGCCTACGAGACCACGACCACGGGGCCCTGGCCCGGGCTGTGAGTCGCTACGGCGCGAACCGGCGGGTTGCGCGCCTCAGTCGATCGCACCCCAGGTGGTCGGGATAGTCGCGTCTACAGCGCCGTCGCCGTTACCGTCGACCTCGAGCGTCACGGCACCGCCCGCGCCGACGACGAGCTTCAGGCCGCTCGCATCCTGCGCTGTGACCGCAAACCCGCCCGCGCTGGGCGTATCCCCGAGGACCGGCCCCTGGAAGGGCTGCGACACGGTGAGCGCGAGCGGCCCGCTGCAGCGGCTCGAGCCGATCGACATCGGCTCGCCCGGTGCGCCCAAGGTGAAGGCGCCGCTCGGCGCCACCGTGCTCGAGATCGAAAAGCCGCTGAGCGAGCGCGCGTGCGTCGCGCCGCCTGATGTTTCGGCAATGTTGAACGCGACGCCCGGGGGCGGGAGCGAGGATGCGGTCTCGGTGAACCCGGCACTGCTTGCCGTGCGTACGAAGCGCAGCCCGCCGGACAGCACCGACGTCTCGGCGGCGCTCACGGAGGTGAGATTCAACGGAAAAATCGCCACGCCGATCGTGCCCGCCGTGGCCGGATCACCGCTCAGGGCTTCGACCGAAAGCGTCGTGCTGCCGTTGACGGTCATCGACTCGCCGTCGGTGCTGATGGCGCTATCACTGAACGCGAGCGTGGCCACGTGTCCGGCGGCGAGCGGCAGGGGCTTGTCGAACAACACGCTGTACGACCCGCTCGTGCACAGGGGGTCGGGGGTGCCATCGGCGGCGCCCAGCGCCAGATCGAGCAAGACGCTCGCCACGTCGCGCGGCAGGCGGCGCGCGCGGGGATTGGGCAGCGCGAAGAGTTGCGGCTCAGGCGAACAGCCGGAACAGCTCCCACACGGCGGCGGCGAAGGCGAGGATGCTGGTGAGGTCCATCACCACGTCGAGGATGAACTGCTGGTTGACCCAGGCCCAGAAGCGGTGCACGGGATCGCGCGCACGCCGCGGGTTGAGCTCGGCCGCGTAGCAGTACCAGCTCGCGGTCTTGTTGATGAGCGCGATGGCGATCTGCGCCATTGCACCGACCAGGAACAGCGCCACGACGTAACGCAGCGCGCCGGCCTGGGCAAGCTGCATGGACAGCTCCTTGTTGACGATCAGGGTCGCCGGACCGCCGACGCCGAACACCACGAACCAGGCGCGCAGCGTGCGGTTGTACTCCGCGTAGTTCTGGTAGTAGCCGTGGCCGTCCTGCTCGCGCCGTTGCGTCCTGCCCGTCGTCATGCCTGCCTCCCTTGCTGTCTCACGCCCGGGCCACCGCGACCGCGAACAGGATCCACGCCGCGATGAAGGCCACGCCGCCGAGCGGGGTGACCGCGCCCAGCCAGCGCTGTCCGCTCAATGCCAGCAGGTAGAGGCTGCCCGAGAACAGCACCACTCCGGCGAGCATCGTCCAGCCCGCCGCCTTGAGCCACACCGAACCGGGGAGCGCGCCGGCCGCGAGCCCGATCACGAGCAGGCCGAGCGCGTGGCAGAAGTGGTACTGCACCGCGGTGTGGTAGATGGCGAGCAGATCCGCCGCAAGCCGCGCCTTGAGGGCGTGTGCGCCAAAGGCACCCAACGCAACCGCAAGCGCCGCCGTCACGGCGCCGATCAGAAGAAAGAGTTTGTGCATCGCCATAGGCGTGGCTGCCGTCCTTCCAGGTTGTGGGCTTGCACCTTGCCGCGCCGGGGGTGCCGGCGTGCCGCGCATTGTACTCGCAGCCGCTCGCGTCGCGACCGGTGGCCACGGCGCCCGTGCGCGTGCCGCACCCTCAGGCCGGCTGCCCGGCGGCGGCGCGGCGCGCGCGCTCGATCGCCTGCCTGAGGCGGCGCGGCTCATCGGTGCCGATGCGCACGCGCTTGCCGGAGGCGAGCGTGAGCTCGACCGCGTCCAGACCCGAGACGTTGTACAACCAGCCGTGCGGCGTGAGGCGGATGCCGAAGCCGTAGTACCAGCGGTTGCGCACCACGGTCGCCGCCACAATGTCGCGCAAGGCGAAGTCGAACGACGCGAACCCCATGCCGAAGTGCACGTGTACGTGCGTATCCGTCACCTCGACCGTGAGCGAGTGAAACAGCAGCAGCACGAGCAGCGGGATTGCGAGCACCGCGAGCGCCGCCGGATGCCAGTCGGTGTGATAGGCGCCGAGGAGCACGCCCGCCACGGTGCCACCGAGCAGCAGCACCAGTGCCGTGCCGAACTGGGTGTGGCGATAGCGCTGGCGCATCGGGCGGCTCAGAAGTACCCGGCGATCCGCGCATAGGCGGAGCGGCCGGGGGCGGCATACGCGCCCGGCGCGAGCGCGATGCCGCCGTATTCGTCGCCGCGTTCCCCGAATGGCAGGTTGGCGCCAGCCATCACCTGCAGGTTCTGCTGCCAGTCATACACGAGGCGCAGCTGCAGCACGTGGCTGGCATCGTTGAGGTTGCGTACCGCGGCGGCGAACAGGTTCACGAGCGGCGCGAGCTCGATCTGCCCGCCAGCGGCGAGGTAGTCGCGCGCCAGCGTGTACAGCTCGCCGCGCGCAATGCGCGCCGCGAGCTCGGGATTGGGGCTGAGGTAGTTGGCCGGGTCGGCCTCGCCAAAGCCGTTACGAAAATACTCGACATAGCCATAGAAGTTCTTGCGCCACCCGGTCCAGGAGTAGTCGAGGTTGGTCACCGCCGACAGCACCGTGCCGCTGGAGCGCGCGTCGACCGCAGTGAGGTCGAGACGCCACACCGCCCCGCCGAGGGAGCGCACCACGCTCGCCGCGGCCTGGTTCTCGTCGTAGTGGCGCGCCGCCAGTACCTCCATGCCGAAGCGCTCGAAGCGACGCCGATACTTGGCGGCGTAGGTGCTCTGTGCCGAGTCGACATTGTGCGTGGCGGCGTCGCGGCGCGGCACGACGATGCCCTGCACATCGCTCACCACGCTCGGCAGCCACTGCGCGAACAGCAGGTCATCCCCGGTCTTGTAGTCCTTGTCAATGACAAACGGCGAGAACGGATTGACGAAGTCGAGCGGCTGGAACACCAGTCCGTTCCCCCAGCTGATCGCCTGGCGCCCGACGCGCACGCTGGCGCGCGTGCCGCTGTAGCCCGCCGCCAGGCGGTCGAGGCGCTGCACGGCGACGGCGCGCGATTCATCGACGAGCCGGTCGGTCAGGTCGAACAGGCGCGTGCGATCGTCGGGCAGACCGCTCGCCGTGCCGCGCAGCGGCAGGCCGGCGGCCTCGAGCGCGCGGCGCGTCGCGACCGAATCGCCGGAAGCCGCGAGCAGCTCGTAGTGCACGGCGTAGTCCCAGGGGCCGGCGCGCGCCGCGGCCTTCAGGCGCAGATCGAGGCCGTGGTCGCGCGCCGGATCATCGCCATACCGCGCGCCGAGGTCGTCCGGACGGTAGTCGATGTAGGTGTACTGGTACTTGGCGTGACCGCCGAGCTGCCAGTCGGCGCCCGCGCACAGCAGCGGCACCGCGAGCAGCGCCACGGCGAGCATGCCGGCCGCGCGCGGCGCACGCACCATGCAGGGGCGATCGGATCGCGACATGCGCGCATTGTGCATACGCCGCGCGCGCAAGGCGAGCGCGGCGCGCTACCGGCCGCGCGTGATGGTGTCACCGGCGAGCAGCGTCAGCGCGCCGAGCACCAAGAACAAGCTTGCCGCCACCCAGCGCATGAGCTTCATATCGATGCGATGCGCCAGCGTCGCGCCAAGCCATACGGCCGGCACATTGGCGATCATCATGCCGAGGGTCGTGCCCGCCACCACCGCGATCAACGCGTCGTAACGCGCCGCCAGCGCGATGGTCGCGAGCTGCGTCTTGTCCCCCATCTCGACCAGGAAGAATGCGATGAAAGTGGTCAGGAACACGCCCGCACCGCGCACGGTGCGTGTTTCATCGAACGTGTCGGGGCGCAATGCCCAGATGCCGAAGGCGAAGAACGCCAGCGCCACGCCCCAGGTGAGCACGGCCGGCGACAGCAGGCTGGCCAGCCAGACCCCGAACGCGCCCGCGAGGAAGTGATTGGCCAGGGTCGCGAACAGGATGCCGAGGGCGATCGGCAGTTTGCGCTGCCGACGTGCCGCGAGCACGAACGACAGCAACTGGGTCTTGTCGCCCATCTCGGCGAGCGCCACCAGCACGGTGGACACGAACAGGCCTTCCAGCACGGACATGCAGATCACCCCGGGATGCAGTTCTCAGCAACAGGACCGGCCGGCCCGTCGCTGCCCCGCGGTGGCGCGCCCGCACCGCCGTAGTTCGGATGCGCACCACAAGAGGACGCCGAACGCGGGGTCAGTTGCGGCTAAGTGCTTGTTTGTTCGTGATGGCACGGCGTGTGCTACCTATATTGAGGCGGAGTGTGATCGCAACGGCCGCAACGGCGCAAGCCGCGCGCAAAGGACAGGCAATGATCAAGGTGGTGTTTCTGCGTCATGGGCAGAGTACCTGGAATCTGGAGAACCGCTTCACCGGCTGGACCGATGTCGATCTCTCGGCCCAGGGAATCGAGGAGGCGCGCCGTGCCGGGCAGCTGCTGAAGCACGAGGGCTACGCCTTCGACTACGCCTTCACCTCGGTGCTGAAGCGCGCCATCCGCACCCTGTGGCTGGTGCAGGAGGCACTGGACTGTCTGTGGCTGCCGGTGGAAAAGGACTGGCGCCTGAACGAACGTCACTACGGCGCGCTGCAAGGGCTCAACAAGGCCGAGATCGCCGCCCACTACGGCGCCGGGCAGATGCACGCCTGGCGGCGCGGCTTCGCGGTGCGACCGCCGGCGCTCAGCAACACCGACCCGCGCCTGCCGAACAACGATCCGCGCTACCGCGACCTGCCGCGCGCCTGGCTGCCGGATACCGAATCGCTCGCGGACACGATGAAGCGCGCGCTCGCCTGCTGGGAGGAGGCGATCCTGCCGAAGATTCTCGAAGGCAGGCGCGTGATCGTGGCGGCGCACGGCAACACGCTGCGCGCGCTCATCAAGCATCTCGAATTGCTGTCCGATGAAGCTATCATGCAGGTCGAGGTTCCGACCGGCGTGCCGCTGGTGTACGAGTTCGACGAAGGTCTGAACGTGCTGGCGCGCTACTACCTCGAGCCGCCGGCGGCGCGCGCCGCCAACGGTTAGCGCGCCTCACGGCGCCAGGCGCTGCATGTCGACGGCGACCTGCGCACGGTGGCTGGCGCCGCCGCCGTAGATGATGCCCTTGAGTGGCGTGATGTCGGCGTAGTCGCGGCCCCACGCCACGGTCACGTGCTGATCGATCGGCACCTGGTTGTTGGTCGGATCGAAATCGAGCCAGCCGGCGTCCGGGTCGTACACGGCGAACCACGCGTGCGAGGCGTCGGCCCCGAGGAGCCGCGGCTGGCCGGGCGCCGGCAGGGTTTCGATGTAGCCCGACACGTAACGCGCCGCGAGCCCGACGGCGCGCAGGCAGGCGATCGCCAGATGCGCGAAGTCCTGACACACGCCGCGGCGATGCGCGAACACGTGCGCCAGCGGCGTGGCGATGGTGGTGAAGCCGGGATCGTAGGTGAAGTCGCGGTGGATGCGTCCCATCAGGTCGTGCACCGCCTCGGCGAGCGCGCGCCCGGGCGCGAACGATTCGGCCGCGTAGGCTGCGATCTCGGCGCTCGGCGCGACCATCGGCGAGGCGAGCGTGAACTGGCGGGCGGCAAGCGTGGCCGGTGTGGTCTCGGCATGGGTGCGTGCCACGGCCTCCTCCCAGCACAGCCTCGACGGAGCGCACAACTGCGCCTCACGCGTCGCCAGCGCGACCTCGCTGGTCGCAGTGACCGTGAGCCGCGTGTGCGCCGACTGGATGGCGAAGTACACCACGGCATTGCCGAAGAAGTCCGTGCGCCGCGTCATCACCGCCGGCGCCGGCTCGATCTGCACGTCGTGGGCGAGCAGCTGCTGGTGCGGGCCGGCGCGCGGGATGAGATGCGCCTCGTTGTGACACAGCGTCACCGGTTCCGGGTAGCAGTACTCGGTGCGGTGGACCACGCGGTATCTCATGCGCCGCCGTCCGGTCGCACGCGCGCGAGCTGCTGGGGACCGCGCACGTCGGTGAAGTAGTGGCGCGTCAGCACCTCCGAGATCTGGGCGAGAGGCGCGGCGACGCGCGCGAGCAGGGCATCGAGCGCCGCGCGTGTCTGGGTCGCGGCATCCACACCGAGCAGCGTCGCCAGCTCCGCCAGCCGCAGGCTGCTGGTCGCCTCGAGCAGCAGCCGCGCCTCCTCGTTCAGCTGCACGCGGCCCTCCTCGCGCGGCAGCGCCGCCAGCGCCTCCTGCAGCTCGTTCAACTGATAGGCGAGCGCGCGGGGGTTGGTGTCGTCGAGCAACAGCAGCGCGAGCACCGGCTCGAGCTGCGGCTGCTCGTGGTAGCCGCGCCGGTAGGTCATGAGGCTCGCGGTGGTGCGCAGCACGGATTCGAGCAGCGCCTCCTCGACCGGCGGCTCGCGCGGCACGATCACGGTCGCGCGCAGCAGCGCGATCAGCATGAGCGCGCGCTCCAGGCGCCGCCCGGCGTCGAGAAACAGCCACGCCTGACCGCGAACCATGCTCTCCTGCGCCATGCCGAGCAGCGCCACGAGCTGGGTCACGAGCTCATCGAGATCGTCCTGCAGGTCGCCGAGCTGCGCGCGCGAGCGCGCCTGCAGGCGTTCGTGGTGCGCGCGCAGCGCGCTGACCACGCGCCAGGTGTCGCTCGACAGCCGGTCGCGCAGCGCATAGGCCGCGGTCAGCAGCGCCTGCACGGTGAAGCTGACCGAGCCGACGCGCTGGCTGTCGAGGACCACGGACAACAGCTCCGGCACCGGGTCCGCGAGCGTCGCCGCGCCGGGCGCAAAACCCGGCGCGGTGCCGGTCACGCGCGTGACCGCCACCAGCAGATCGGCGAGGCAGGCGTGATCGCTCGCGCCCTGGTACTCGATGGCGTTGCCATAGGCGCGCAGCGTGCTGCGCACCAGACGCACGCTCTGCTCGGCGCGCTCGGCGTAGCGGCCGAGCCAGAACAGGTTGTCGGCGGCCCCGCCCGGCAGCGCGGCGCGCATCTCGGCCGCGGCCCGGCGCCGGCCGACACCGGCGAGCAGGCTCACCTGCTTCTCCGGTTCGGTGGCGAGGATCCAGGTGTCCTTCGACAGGCCGCCGGCCTGGTTCGACACGAGCAGGCTGTCCTGCGAGCCGGCGATACGCGTCAGCGCCCCGGGCATCACCACGTAACCGTCGTCGCGCGCCACCAGAAAGGTGCGGATCACCGCGCGCCGTGCCTCGATCCCGGTCGCAGTGAGCGCCGGCACCGCGGAGAACGCCACCTGCTCCTGGCCGACGAAGGCGGACGGCTGGGCGCGCATGCGCGCCACGAGCGCGGCGCGTTCGGACGCGCTCAGCAAGGCGCCGAACAGCGGGCGGCTGCCGGCCTCGCGGTAGATCGGCCGGATCACCAGCCGCTCGAGGTTGGCGAGCACGTGCGCGCATTGCGCGGGATCGCCGCACCACCAGGTCGCGACCGACGGCAGCAGCAGCTCGCGCCCGAGGTAGTGGCGCGCGATCGCCGGCAGGAAGGCATTGAGCCCCGGGTTCTCCAGCACGCTCACGCCGAGCGGGTTGACCACCGCGACCGTGCCACGCCGCACCGCCTCGGTCAGGCCCGGCACGCCGAGGCGCGACTCCGCGTACAGCTCGAGCGGATCGCAGAAGTGATCGTCCACGCGCCGCAGGATCACGTCCACCGGCTCGAGCCGGCGCATGGCGCGCAACCACACGCGCCCGTCCTGCACGGTGAGGTCATCGCCGCGCGCCAGCGTGTAGCCGAGGTAGCCGGCGAGATAGGTATGCTCGAAATAGGTTTCGTTGAGCGGGCCCGGCGTCAGCACCACCACGCGCGGCTCGGTTTGCGGGCGCGGCGCGAGCGCCGCCAGGCTGGCGCGCAGGTTCTGGAAGAACAGCGCCAGCCGGTGCACGTGCGAGTCGCGGAACAGGCTCGGCAGGATGCGCGCCATGACCACGCGGTTCTCGAGCGCGTAGCCGGCGCCGGAGGGCGCCTGGGTGCGGTCGCTCAATACGCACACGCGCCCGTCCGGGCCGCGCGCCAGATCGGCGGCATACAGCGTGAGCGCGTGTGCGCCCGGCGCCCGCATGCCGTGGCAGGGACGCAGGAAACCGGCGTGACCGTACAGCAGCTCAGGCGGCAGCAGGCCGCGCGCGATCAGCGTCTGCGGCCCGTACATGTCCTTGAGAATGAGATCCAGTAGCTCGGCGCGCTGCTGCAGACCGACCTCGATGTCGCGCCACTCCTCGCTCGGCACCAGCACCGGAATCGGGTCGAGCTGCCACGGCCGCTCGAAGCCTTCCGGATCGCCGTAGACGTTGTACGTGACGCCGCTCTCGCGCAGCAGGCGGCGCGCCTCGCGCCAGCGGTCATTCAGCACGTCCACGCCGAGCGCGCCGAGCGCCTCGGCGAGGTAGCGCCAGTGCGCGCGCACCTCACCCTGCGGCGTCAGCATCTCGTCGTACGCGCCGGCCTGTTGCCGGTAGGCGCCGAGCACGGGATTGTTCAAGCCGGCATTCATGGACGGACCGATGGCCCCGGGCCGACAGAATAGCGCAGCCGTGCGGCGCGCGCTCGACGGCGCTCAGCGCGTGAGATCGAGCACATAGCCCGTGCCCGTCTCGGCCGGCGGCAGCGCCATGGGTCCGCGCGCGGCGTGCGCCCGCACGCGACCGGCCGCGGCGCGCGGCGGCACGAACCACGGG
>CAZVUN010000027.1:0-1938 GCA_964629975.1 uncultured Acidiferrobacteraceae bacterium
AGGCCGAGTAGAACTCCCCGCGCGTGACGATCTCCCACACCGCCGCCGGGATGTGGTGCTCGTAGGCGCCGGCGCCGAGGAAGTTGAGGTAGTGGCCGTCCTGCTGGGCGCGCGCACGCATGAGGCGCGCGACCTCCATCTCGCTCAAACCCTCCGGCACCTGTGTAAGCCCCTTGGCGCGCAAGGCCGCCGGGATCTCGTCGAACAAATCTTCGATCGATTGGGCGCCGATGGCGGCTAGCATCGCGCGGGTATCGGCGTCGGTATGCGGAATGAACGGCATTATTGATCCTTGAAAACCGTGAATGTCGAATTTGGAATTTCTAATCGGGATGCGCGCCGCGCGTTCATCAACTCAAAATTCAGTATCAAACATCCAGCATCGCGTCAGTGCTTTTCAGACGCCACCATAGCCTCATAGGCCTTGGCGTCGAGCAGCGCCGCGAGGTCGGCCGCGTTGGCCGGCTTCAGGCGGAACATCCAGCCGGCCCCGTACGGGTCCTTGTTGATGGTCTCGGGCGCAGCGGACAGCGCGCCGTTGGTGGCCGTGACCTCACCGGCCACCGGCGCATACACGTCGGAGGCGGCCTTCACCGATTCGACCACCGCGCACTCCTTGCCGGCCTCGACCGTGCGGCCGACCTCGGGAAGATCGACGAACACCATGTCGCCCATCAGTTCCTGAGCATGATCAGTGATGCCGACGGTCAACGTGCCATCGGCTTCGACCCGCACCCATTCGTGCGACTTGGTGTACTTGAGATCCTCTGGTGTCTTCATGGTTGGAATTCCTCCCGTCAGGAAATACAGCTCTTGCCGTTGCGCACGAATGGATATTTGACCACGCGCGCCGGCTGCAACGTGCCGCGCATGTCGACCTGCACCGTGGCGCCGGTCACCACGCCCGCGGGCACGCGCGCCAGCGCGATCGACCGGCCGAGCGTGGGCGAGAAGCTTCCGCTCGTGATCTCACCCTCGCCGCGCGCGCCGCACGCCACCCGCTGGTGATTGCGCAGCACGCCCTTGCCCTCGAGCACCAACCCCACGAGCTCGCGCGGCACGCCTTGCGCGAGCTGCCGCTCGAGCGCCTCGCGCCCGATGAACTTGCGCTCCGCCGGCTCGAGCGCCACGGTCCAGGCGAGCCCGGACTCAAGCGGGGTGGTGGTCTCGTCCATGTCGGCACCGTACAGGTTCATGCCGGCCTCGAGGCGCAGCGTGTCACGCGCGCCGAGCCCGCAGGGGGCGACACCGGCATCGAGCAGCATCTGCCAGGTGAACGCGGCGGCCTTGGCCGGCAGGATGATCTCGAAACCGTCCTCGCCGGTGTAGCCGGTGGTGGCGATCATCAGTTCCCCGATGGTCGCGGAGTGAAACGGCTTGAGCCCCGCCGTCGCCGCGCGGATGCTCTCGCCAAGCGCGGCGTAGACCTTCTCCCTCGCCTTCGGCCCCTGCACCGCGATCATGGCGAGGTCATCGCGCTGCGTGACGACGATGTTTCCGTATTCCTTGGCGGTCGCGCGCACCCACGCCATGTCCTTGTCGCGGGTGGCGGCGTTCATCACCAGGCGAAACCAGGCCTCGTCGAGGTAGTAGACGATGAGGTCGTCGATGACGCCGCCGTTGCGGTTGAGCATGCAGCTGTAGAGCGCGCGACCCCGGGTCGTGAGCTTGTCGACGTTGTTGGCGAGGAGCAGGCGCAGGTAGCCGCGAACCTCCGGACCCTTGAGGTCGACGACGTTCATGTGCGAGACGTCGAAGGCGCCGGCGTCGCGGCGCACCTTGTGATGCTCCTCGATCTGCGAGCCGTAGTGCAGCGGCATGTCCCAGCCGCCGAAGTCGACGATCTTGGCGCCGAGCCCGACGTGCGTGTCGTATAGCGGCGTGCGGTTACCCATCGAGCCGGATCCTCGGGTGAACAAAACGGGGCGACGGCCATTG
>CAZVUN010000027.1:1948-13081 GCA_964629975.1 uncultured Acidiferrobacteraceae bacterium
CCCCCCCCCCCCCTCTGTCCGGTAACCTGAGAGCTTGAGCCCCTTCGGTGGATCGTTGCCGCAGATCGCCGCGGACCGATCACTCTCCAGAGTCGACGTCCAACGGCCTGCGGTCCTTCTGCCTGAGCGATTCCGGGCGGGTTGCGCCTTCGGCGCCGCACCGCTCAAAACATCACGAGCGTCGCGGTCTCTCCCACAGGGTCGATGTCGAGCGCGGCACTATAGCGCAGCCTCCGGGGGGCGCCAAGCGCGCCGGAAGTCCCTAATGCGCGGGGTGGCTTCGCCGTACCAGCAGGACGACGGGCAGCAGCCCCACGAGCGCGAGCGTCAGCGACGGCAGCGCCGCGCGCTCCCACTCGCCCTCCGAGGTCAGCTCGAAGATGCGTGTGGCGAGCGTGTCCCAGCCGAAGGGGCGCAGCAGCAGCGTCGCCGGCATCTCCTTCATCACCTCCACGAATACCAGCAGCGCCGCACTCAGCAGACCGCTGCGCAACAGCGGGATCGACACGCGGTGCAGAATCTCCCAGTTGCTTGCGCCCAGGGTGCGCGCCGCCTGCCACAGGCTCGGGCGGATGCGCTCGAAGCTGGCATCGATGGGGCCGTGCGCAACCGCCATGAAGCGCACGCCGTAGGCGAGGATCAGGGCCGTAAGCCCGCCAGCGACCAGCGGGGCGGGCGTCGTGCCAAGCGCGCGTGTAAGCTGCTGTTCGAGCCACAGGAACGACAGCATGGTGCCCACGGCCAACACCGATCCGGGCAGGGCGTAGCCGAGTGTGGCAAAGCGCACGGCCGCGCGTATGAACCGGTCCGGCCGGAGGCGATGGGTGTAGGCGAGCAGCAACGCAAGGAACGTCGTGGTGGCGGCCGCCGTCGCGCCGAGCACGAAGGTATTGGTAAAAAACGTGACGTAGCGTGCATCGAGGTCGCGCAGCGCGTACTGCCACGCCCACAGCAGCAGCTGGACGATCGGGATGACAAAAGCGAGCAGCAGCACCCCGGCACAGACACCACTTGCTGCCGCCGCGCGCCAGCCGTGCAGCGCCAGCCGCGCCGGCCGGTCACTGCGCACCCCGAGGTGGTAGCGGGCGCGCCCGCGCGCGCTGCGTTCGGCGAGCAGCGCTACGGCGACGAACAGCAGCAGCAGGCTCGCCAGTTGCGCCGCCGCCGGCAGGCTGAAAAGACCCATCCAGGCCTTGTAGATCGCGGTCGTGAACGTATCGACGTTGAAGATCGACACCGCGCCGAAGTCGGCGAGCGCCTCCATCAGCGCGAGCGCCACGCCCGCCGCGAGCGCCGGGCGCGCCATCGGCAGTGCCACCCGCCAGAATGCGGCGCGCGCTGGCAGGCCATAGACGCGTGCGGTCTCGAGCATGGCGCGACCCTGCGCGGCGAATGCGGTACGCGCGAGCATGTAGACGTAGGGGTAGAAGGCGAGCACCATCACCGCGATCGCGCCGCCCAGCGAGCGAATCGGCGGCAGCAGCGCCGTCCGGCCGCCGAACCAGGCACGCAGTTGGGTTTGCAGCGGACCGCTGTAGTCGAGCAGCGCCACGGCCACGAACGCCAGCACATAGGCCGGCAGCGCGAGCGGTAGCATCAACCCCCAATCGAACAGGCGCCGGCCGGGGAACTCGCACACGGTCGTCAGCCAGGCGAGTGCCACGCCGAGCATGAGCACACCGAGCCCGACACCGAAGAGCATGTACACGGTGTTGCGCAGGGTTTCACCGAGCACGGTCTCGACCAGGTGCTGCCAGATGTCGGTCGCCGGGATCGCCCAGGCCGCGACCACCACGGCGATCGGCGCGGCCACCACGGCCGCGACCAGCAGGCTCGCTGCCTGCCAGGCGCGCACGTTGACGTTGAGCGCGGCGGCGATGCCGACCTCGCGGGGCAGCGACTCGCGCAGCGCCTCTGCCGGGCGACTCATGCGGCGTTGGCCCTCAGCCGGCCTAGCGGTAGCCGGCGCGATCCATGAGCTTGACGGCCTGCGCCTGCCGGCGGCCGGCCTCGGACACGTTGATGGTGTCCTGCTTGAAGCTGCCCCACGCGGCCACGCGGGCATGCGGCTTGACGCGCGGGTTGACCGGGTACTCGAGGTTCTCGTCGGCGAACAGGTTCTGCGCCTTCTCCGACGACAGCCACTCGAGGAACTTGATGGCGGCGTCGCGGTGCTTGGCGTGTGCTGTCACCCCGGCGCCGGAGATGTTGACGTGCACACCGCGATCGGCCTGGTTCGGCCAGAACAGCGCGAGCTTGTAGTCCGGGTGCTTGGCCATCAGCCGACCGTAGTAATAGGTGTTGACGATGCCGACGTCGCATTGCCCGGCCGCGATGGCCTCCATCACCTTGGTGTCGTCGGGAAAGACATCGGTCGCCAGGTTCGCAACCCAGGAGCGCACGACCGTCTCGGTCTTGGCCTCGCCCAGGCGCGCCAGCATCATGGCAACGAGTGACTGATTGTAGACCTTCTTCGACGTGCGCAGGCACAGACGCCCTTTCCACCGGGGGTGGCCGAGGTCCTCGTAAGTCGACAGGTCCTTGGGCGACACGCGCGCGCTGTTGTAGACGATGGTGCGCGCGCGGATCGACAGGCCAAACCAGCGGTTGTCCGGATCACGCAGATGCGCCGGCACGTTGGCCGCGAGCGTCTTCGAACCGATGCGCGCCAGCACCCCTTCCTGCGCGGCCAGCCACAGGTTGCCGGCATCGACCGTGAGCAGCAGGTCGGCCGGCGTGTTGGCGCCCTCGGCCTTGAGACGCGCCAGCAGCGCGCCTTCCTTGTCGGTCACGAAGCGGATGCGGGTGCCGCTCTGCGCGCTATAGGTGTCAAAAAGCGGCTTGATGAGTTGCTCGTTGCGTGCCGAATACACCACCAGCTCATCGGCCAACAGCCGTGGGGCTAGACCCACGAGCGCGAAAAGACCTAGTACTACTGCGAGTAAATGCTTCACCGTACCCTCGATCTCAATAGTCTGTTGAACATCGGCGTCTGAGGCGCGCAAGCACTACACCCAGTCCCGCCAGCGCTTACGAGCACTATCCTGCCAGTATCCTGCCGTTATTGCAAATCATTCTCATTAGCGTTCGTGTCTATGGGCGCCGGATTTCCGCCGGGGCCGGCCGGCGCCCCAGCCGCACCTATACTGTCGGCACACGCATTGCAAAGAATTGCAACGTCTCGCGCTGCGCGCCGCCATTCGTCTGGCCGGCACGCAGCGCGCAACCGTGCCAACGGACCGCGCCCGGCGTTTCGAGGTGGCGGACCGTGTTTCGCCGATGCACTTCCGGAGAATCGTTATGCGTAACAAAAATTTCGTAAGAGCGGTTGTGACGGCGTTGCTCGGCGCCTGGGCGGCGGCCATTGCGGCCGCCGAGACCTATGTGCTGACCGCCCCGCCACGCGACACCGGCGGCAGCGAGGCCGATGTCTACCAGCCGGTGGCCGCGTACCTGTCGAGCGCGATCGGCAAGCGCATCGAGTATCGCAACTACGACAACTGGCTCACCTATCAGGACCGCATGCGGCGCGGCGAATACGATATCGTGTTCGACGGCCCGGCATTCATCAGCTGGCGCATGAACAAGCTCGGCCATGAACCGATCGTGCGCCTGCCGGGCAAGCTCGCCTTCGTGGTGATGGTCAGGAAGGACAACGACAAGATCGGCACCGTGAAGGACCTGGCCGGCCGCACCCTGTGCGGGCTGGCGCCGCCCAACCTCGCCACCCTGACCGTGCTCGGGCAGTTCGACAATCCTGCGCGCCAGCCGCTCGTCGTCGAGGTCAAGAGCTTCAAGGAGGCGTACAACAGCGTGATCAGCGGCAAGTGCGTGGCGGCGATCCTGCGTGACAACGTGTTCGCCAACCTGGACAAGGGCGCTGGCAAAGTTGTGTACAAGTCCGAAGGTATCGCCAATCAGGGCTTCTCGGTCAGCCCGCGCCTGTCCGACAGCGAGCGCGCCAGGATCACGCAGGCACTGCTCGCCCCGGAGGCGCAGCAGCGCATGAAGGAGTTCTTCGAGCGCTACAACAAGGGCAAGGAACTGGTCAGGGCCACGCGCGATGAGTACCAGGACCTCGGCAGACTGCTGAAGGACGTGTGGGGCTTCGACCTCGCGCTGGACAACAGCGCAAAGCGCTGAGTCAGCGCCCGCCGCTCAGTCGAACTGCGCCACGACCGGCGCGTGATCGGACGGTCGCGCGAGCGCACGCGGCGACTTGTCGATCGTACAGCCCCGGCAGCGCGCGGCGCGCGGCGCGCTCGCCAGGATATGGTCGATGCGCAGTCCGTGGTTGCGCCGGAACGCCCCCTGGCGGTAGTCCCACCAGGTGAAGCTCGCTGGCGGCTGGGGAAACTGGCGGAACAGATCGATCAGCCCCACCGCCATGAGCTCGCGCAGGGCCGCGCGTTCGGGCTCGCTGAACAGCACCTGTCCGTCCCATGCCTGCGGATCGTGCACATCGCATGGCTCGGGGGCGATGTTGAAGTCACCGAGCACCAGCAGATCGGCGTGGCGCACCCGCTCCGCCGCCACGAAGCGCCGCAACGCGGCCAGCCAGGCGAGCTTGAACGCGTACTTGTCGGAACCGACCGCCTCGCCGTTTGGCACGTACACGTTGATCAGCCGCACGCCGGCGACGCTCGCCGCCAGCAGGCGGCGGTGATCGGAATCGAAGTCGGGTAGCTCACGCTGCACGTCGTCCGCGGGCACGCGGCTCAACGTGGCCACGCCGTTGTAGCTCTTCTGCCCGGTGAACACGGCGTGATAGCCGGCGGCACGGAACTCGGTCAGCGGGAAATCCGCATCCACCACCTTGGTTTCCTGCAGGCACAGCACGTCGGGCGCCGTGCACGCCAGCCAGTCGAGCACCTGCGGCAGGCGCACGCGCACGGAATTGACATTCCAGGTGGCGATTTTCATGCGCTGCCGGACGGCACCGCGGGCGCACGGGGTGCGCGCCCGCGCGACTTACGGGGTGGCGGCTTCGGCCCTGGGATAGCCGGCGCTGTCGAGCTCGCCGTCGAGCAGGGTGTCGACGTAACCCTTCATGACCTTGTCGCCCACCACGATGGTGGGCACCGACAGCGCCCCGCTGCGCTGGGTCAGCTCGCTCTGCAGCTTGGCGTCGGACTCGACGTTCTTCTCGCTGAACGGGACGTTGCGCCGCTGCAGGTGGGCGCGCGCCGCATCGCATCCCGAGCACTTGGGCACCGTGTACAACACCACCGGTGCCTTGCTCGCTGGGTCGTCGGCCGAGGCGGCATCGGCGCGCTCACGCGGCACACGCAGGCTGCGCTCCTCGACGCGCTGACTGGCCTCGCTCGGCGGCGGATGATCCTGGTAGGAGACGTTGCCGTCCTTGTCGACCCAGCGGTACATGCGCTGGGCATGCGCCAGCGGCAGTGTGACCAGCAGTGCCGCAACCAGTAACACGCGAAGCGCCATGCATCAGACCCTCAGGTACATTCCGCCACTGCGCCGGCGGATGCGCTCGCGCAACCAGCGCACGCCGGCGAAGAAACCAATCCCAAGCATAGCAAAGGACACGAGCAGCCATCCGAGACTGAAGCGCAAGCCGCCGTTGGCGTCCCCCGGGCTTGGCACCGGCGACGGCGGCGGAGGGGGCGCAACCACAGGCGGCGGCGCCGCGGCGGTTGCGGCCTGGGCGTCGGCCAGCGTCTTGGCGATCTCCTTGCTCTTGCGGGTTTCCTGCTCGAGCGCGTCCTGTGCCTGTTTGAGCGCCGCCTGTGCGGCAGCCAGGTCACGGCGCGCCGCGGTCAGCTCGTCCTGCAGCTTGCCAAGCTGCGCACGCGCCGGCGCCTCGGCGGAGAGATAGCGCGCCTCCACCCAGCCCTCGGCGCCCTGGCGATCGCGCACGCGGACGAAGCGATCCTGGCGCGCCAGCACCTCGAGCGCGCTGCCGGCCTCCAGGCGCTTGAGCGCCGGGCCGATCTCGTCCGGGGCGGGAAACAACGGCACCGACAGGCGATCGGTGATGAAGGCATTTTCGGCGTATACCGGGGCGGCGACGAGCAGCGCCCCACAGATGAGCCACAGACCGTGTTTCACGTCCTTCCCCCCTTAGGCGGCCAGACCGGAGTGCCGCAACAGCGCATCGATGGTGGGCCTGCGTCCGCGGAAACGGACGAACAACTCCATCGGGTCGTGCGCGCCGCCCTGCTCCAGAATGTGGTTCAGGAATTCGCGCCCGGTTGCGCGATCGAACACGCCGCGTTCCTCGAATTTGCTGAACGCATCCGCCGACAGCACCTCGGCCCACTTGTAACTGTAATAGCCGGCGGCATAGCCACCGGCGAACACGTGGCTGAAGCCGTTCTGAAAGCGATTGTAGGCGGGCGGCATCACCACCGCGACCTCGTGCCGCACCTGATCGAGCAGGCGCTGCACGTCGTCCGGGCTGCGCACCTCGGCGCCGGCATGCAGCTGCATGTCGAACAGCGCGAACTCGAGCTGGCGCACGAACTGCATGCCGGACTGGAAGTTGCGCGCCGCGAGCATCTTGTCAAACAGCGCCCGCGGCAGCGGCGCCCCGCTCTGGTAATGACCCGACAGCAGATCCATGGCCTCGCGCTCCCAGCACCAGTTCTCCATGAACTGGCTGGGCAGCTCGACCGCATCCCACGCCACCCCGTTGATGCCCGACACGCCCCAGTAATCAACGCGTGTGAGCATGTGATGCAGACCGTGACCGAACTCGTGGAACAGGGTGCTCACCTCATCGTGCGTGAGCAGCGCCGGGCGCCCGTCCACCGGCGGGGTGAAGTTGCACACCAGATAGGCCACCGGCACCTGCACGCCGTCGGCGGTGCGCTTGCGTCCCACACAGTCGTCCATCCACGCGCCACCGCGCTTGTTGGCGCGCGCGTACAGGTCGAGGTAGAAGCGCCCGCGCAGCTCACCGCCCGCGTCGCGAATCTCGTAGACGCGCACGTCCGGATGCCACACGTCGACGCCGTCGAGCGGCCGGATGGTGATGCCGTAGAGCCGTTGCACCACCTGGAACAGTCCCGGCACCACGCGCGTGTCCGGCAGGTACGGGCGCACTTCCTCCTCGGAAAAGCTGTAGCGCGCCTGGCGCAGCTTCTCCGCGTAATAGGCGATGTCCCAGGCGGCCAGCTCGGTCACGCCGTGCTCGCTGCGCGCGTACCGGCGCAGCTCCTCGAGGTCGCGTTGCGCCGCCGGACGCGAGCGCGCCGCCAGGTCGTGCAGGAAGTCCATGACCTCGCGCACGCTCTTGGCCATGCGCGTCTGCAGCGCGTACTCCGCATAGCTGGCGAAACCGAGCAGGCGCGCGGATTCGTTGCGCCGCTGGACGATCTGCACCATGAGCGGTCCGTTGTCCCAGCGCCCGGCGTGCGGCCCTTGGTCGCTCGCGCGCGTCACGTAGGCCTCGTACATCTGCTGGCGCAGCGCGCGCTGGTCCGCGTAGGTCATAACGGCGAGGTAGGAGGGAAACTCGAGCGTGAAGCGCCAGCCGTCCTTGCCGGCCTGCTGCGCCGCCTGGCGCGCGAGCGCGCGCGCGGTCTCGGGCAGGCCGGCGAGCGCGGCCTCGTCGGTCACCCGCAGCTCCCAGGCCTGCGTGGCATCGAGCACGTTCTCGGAGAACCTGCTCTGTAGCTGCGACAGCTCGGTCTGCAGCTGCTTGAAGCGCGCCTTCTTGTCCGGCGGCAGCTCGGCGCCGGCCAGGCGAAAATCGCGCAGCGTGTTGTCGATGATTTTGCGCTGCGCGGCGCTCAGGCGCGCGTACTCCTCGCCGGCCGCGATCTCCTTGTAGGCGGCATAGATGCGCTCGTCCTGCGCGAGCTCGGTGCCATAGTCGGTGAGCTTCGGCAGTGATTCGTTGTACACCGCGCGCAGCGCCTCGTTGTTCATCACCGCGTTGAGATGCGACACCGGCGACCACAGGCGCGCCAGGCGCTCGGCCATGTCCTCGAGCGGCTGCGCCAGGTTCTCCCAGGTATAGCCGCTGCCGCGCGCGAGCAGCGCTTCGCGCCGCCGGCGATTGTCCGCGAGCACCGCATCGAGCGCGGGCGTGACGTGTTCGGGGCGAATGGCGGAAAAGCGCGGCAGCCCCGGCGAGGCGCCGGCAAATTCGAGTAGCGGATTATTGGTAGCGTCCATAAGGTCTTATACTGCGTCAGGCCGAAATTTAGCACGCCGTCACGCGGCCTCGCACGCAACGCCATGGGCGCCAGCCATCCCTACGACCAACTCATTCCCGAGGTTATCCTCAGCGCGGTCGAGTCCTGCAACCTGCGTTGCACCGGTGCACTGCTGGCGCTCAACAGCTAT
The DNA here is from genome assembly GCA_964629975.1 of uncultured Acidiferrobacteraceae bacterium. Taxonomy (GTDB): domain Bacteria; phylum Pseudomonadota; class Gammaproteobacteria; order Acidiferrobacterales; family Sulfurifustaceae. The sequence goes on from CAZVUN010000027.1 coordinate 10,265, forward strand.
GAGAATCGGGTCTACCGCGTCGAAACCCAAGACGACGGCATGGTGGTGGCCAAGTTCTATCGCCCCGGGCGCTGGAGCGACGCCGCGATCCGCGAGGAGCATGCCTTCACGCAGATGCTGCAGGCCCATGAAATCCCGGCGGTCGCACCGCGCGCCTGCCACGACGGCGTGACCCTGAGCGCGCACGCCGGATTCCGTTTCGCCCTGTTTCCCTGGCAGCCGGGGCGCGCCGCCGAGCTCAACAGCGATGAGGATTTCCGCATCCTCGGGCGCTACCTCGGGCGCCTGCATCGCCTCGGCACGGCCGAATCCTTCGCGCATCGCCTGCGCCTGAACGTGCGTGACTGGGGCCACAACGCAGTCGAGTTCCTCACGCACTGCGGCATGGTGCCGGCGGAGCTGGCCGCGTCCTACGCGGCGATCAGCGCCTATCTGCTGCCGCGCCTGGAGGAGGCGTTCGCTGCCCACGCCGGGGCACGGTGGCTGCGGCTGCACGGCGACTGCCATCTGGGCAACATCCTGTGGGGGCGCGACGGCCCGTTTTTCGTCGACTTCGACGACTGCCTGACCGGACCGGCGGTACAGGACCTGTGGATGCTGCTGTCCGGGGAGCGCGCCGAGCGCGAGCAGCAGCTGGCCGCGCTCCTGTCCGGCTACACGCAGTTCATGGAGTTCGACGCGCGCGAGCTGCGCCTGATCGAGCCGCTGCGCACGTTGCGGCTGCTGCACTACAGCGCCTGGCTCGGGCGCCGCTGGGACGACCCGGCGTTTCCGCGCGCCTTTCCGTGGTTCAATACCCAGCGCTACTGGGAGGAGCAGATCCTCACGCTCAAGGAACAGGCCGCGGCGCTCGATGAGCCGCCACTGGCCTGGGATGGGGCCTACCGCTAGAGGAGGACGACTGCATGGCCGTGCGCGCCTATCGGGGGATCGTGCCGAGCATCGCTGCCTCGGCCTACGTCGATGAGACCGCGCTGGTGATCGGCGATGTCGTGATCGGCGCCGACAGCTCGATCTGGCCGATGTGCTCGATCCGCGGCGATGTGAACTGCATCCGCATCGGCGCGCGCACCAGCATCCAGGACGGCAGCGTCATTCATGTCACGCATCGCCACGCGGCGCGCCCCGAGGGCCATGCCACGATCGTCGGCGACGACGTGACCGTCGGCCACCAGGTGATCCTGCACGGTTGCACGATCGAGAGCCGCTGCCTGATCGGCATGGGTTCGATCGTGATGGACGGGGCGGTGATCCGCAGTGGCGCGCTGCTCGGCGCCGGCTCGCTCGTGCCCGAGGGCAAGGAGCTCGAGGGCGGTTACCTGTGGCTCGGCCGCCCGGCGAAGCGTGCGCGCGCGCTCACCGCCGAGGAGCTCAGGTGGTTCGATTACTCCGCGCGCCACTACGTGCAGCTGAAGAACGACTATCTCGGCAGCCGCTGAGCGCCGGCGCCTCACGCGCCCTTGCGTAGCGCCTCGATCACCGGTTTGGTCTGCGGGCGCACGCCCTTCCAAACGAAATAGGACTCCGCGGCCTGCTCGACCAGCATGCCGAGACCGTCGACCACACGCTCGGCGCCGTGGCGCGCCGCCCACTCCATAAACGGCGTGGCGTGCTCGCCGTACATCATGTCGTAGGCGAGCGCGTGGTGGGCGAACAGGTTGTCGGGCAGCGGCGGCAGCTCGCCCTTGAGGCTCGCGGCCGTGCCGTTGATCACCGCGTGGAAGTGCTTGCCGCGCAGTTCCTCGAAACTGCAGGCCTCGATCCGTCCGACGCCGGCGAACGCCGCGACCAGGTCACGCGCCCTGGACACGGTGCGGTTGGCGATCACCAGACGCGCCGGGTGCTGCTTGAGCAGCGGGCCCGCCACCCCGCGCACCGCCCCGCCCGCACCCAGTACCAGCACGTGCTTGTCGCGCAGGGTGAAGCCGAGGTTGTGCGTGATGTCGTGAATGAGCCCCGTGCCGTCGGTGTTGTCGCCAAACAGGCGGCCGTCGGGCTCGAACTTGATGGTGTTGACCGCGCCGGCGAGCTGTGCGCGCTCGCTCATATGATCGACGAGACGGTACGCGTCCTGCTTGAACGGGATGGTGATGTTGACGCCCTTGCCGCCGTTGGCGCGAAACTGCTCGATGGCCTGCGCCAGCCCGCCGGGGTCGACCTGGATGGCGAGGTACTCGAGCCGGTGGCGGAACTGGTGCGCGAACAGCACATGGATGCGCGGTGACTTGCTGTGCGCCACCGGGTTGCCCAGCACCGCGTATCTCTCCGGCTTCTCGAAATCGAACGGGTCGGTCATGGCTTGTGCCGCGCGCGGCATGCGCGCACGGCCCATTGTACCGCCGCGCGCGTCAAGCGTTGCGCGTGCGTGCGCCGAGCCGCTCCACCACCACGGCGCGCAGCTCCGGCAGGCGCTGATGGAAGTAGTGGCCGACGTCCGGCAGCGCCACCACCTCGGGGGCGGGCGTGAGGCTGCGCGCCCAGTCGAGCACCGCGTGCGCCGGCACCACCTCGTCCTGCAGCCCCTGGATCAGCAGCCAGGGTACACGCGGGGTCGCGAGCGCCCCGACGTCGTACAGATGCACCGCCGGAGCGACGGTGACGAGCTGCGCGATCGGAAAGTACGCGGCGGCACGCAGCGCCACGTAGGCGCCGAAGGAGAACCCCGCCAGCCAGACGGCGTCGTCCGCACGCCGCGCCCGCACCCACGCGAGCACCGCCATGAGGTCGTCGGTCTCGCCCGCGCCGTGGGCGAAGCGCCCCGCGCTCGCGCCCACGCCGCGAAAGTTGAAGCGTACCGTGCGCGCGCCGAGATCATTG
>CAZVUN010000027.1:13091-27946 GCA_964629975.1 uncultured Acidiferrobacteraceae bacterium
CCGCCCCCCGCCAGCGTGTGCACCACCTTGTTGTGCATGCTGCCGCCGTGCAGCGGATGCGGATGACAGATGACCGCGGTGGCGGCGATCGGCGCTGCCGACGGACAGGCAAGGAGCGCCTCGAGCGCGCCGGCCGGACCGGCCAGGTGCAGCGTGCGGTTGCAGGGAAAATCGGGCCCGGAAGGTGCCGCGGGCATGGCGCAGGCGACGCTAGAGCGTGACGATCAGGATATAGGCTGCGTAACAGGCGCCATTACCCAGCAGGTGATAAGGTCGCAGGCCCCCGTGCCGCAGCAGGATGAGCAGATAGGTGCTGGCGAGGAGGGTGAGAATCAAGCCGGCGAACACCTCCTCGCGGAACTCCCAGGGCGTGAGCAGGATGCCGACGGCCGGCAGCAGCGTGCCCTGGAAGACCATGGCGCCGGTGATGTTGCCGAAGGCGAGCGTGTCCTTGCGCCGGCGGATCCACAGGATCGAGTTGACCTTCTCCGGCAGCTCGGTCGCCACCGGCACGATCAGCAGCGCCAGCACCAGCGCCGAGACGCCGAGCCAGGCGGACAGGTCCTCGATGCCGAAGACGAACCCGTGCGCCCCGCCGATGATCATGGCGAGCCCGAGGGCGAGCTGCAGCAGAACGACCGGCATGCCCTCGGTCAGCCCGAGCCGCCCGAACACGCGCACCAGGAACAGCGGCTCCTCGGCCTCGGTGGCATGGCCGCTCGCCACGAGCTTGGCCGAGGCGCGGATGGTGAGCATGAGGTAGATGAAGTAGACGAACACCAGCGACAGCCCGATGATGCCGCGCACGGTCGGCAGATCGTGCGGCACGAAGATCGCGACCGTGCTCAGGCCGAAGGCCAGCAGGAACCAGTGCAGATCGCGCTGGAGGCCGGTGCGCTCCGGGTGCAGGGGATCCGTCCAACCACGCTTGGCAGCGGCGAACACGCCCATCAGGCACAGCGACAGGGTCGACAGCATCAGCGGCGCACCGAGGATCGCACCGACGCCGACCTCCTCGCGCACCTCCTGGGTGCCGGCGGTCGACAGGATCGCCACGATCGGCACCATGGTCTCGGGCATCGCCGTGCCGACCGCGGCAAAGATCGAGCCGGTGACGCCGTCAGAGATCCGCAAGCGTTCGCCCAGGTGCTCGAGCGCGTTGGTGAAGGTCTCGGCGCCGATCAGGATCACGATCAGCGCGATCAGCAGGATGCCGAAGGTCATGGGCCGTGTCTCGCGGGTGGGTTAGCGTGGGGGTTGGGTGGACTGGAACGATGCGCGCGCGCTCCACGGTGCTAGCCAGCGCGCGAGCTGCGGGTGGGTGCTGCGCCAGTCGTGCGCGAAGCGAAAATCGATGTACTCGAGCGCGCCCGCCCAGGCCAGATCGGCCAGCGTCAGGCGTCCCTCGACCAGATGAGTGGCGGCGGGCACGCGCGCCTCGGCAAAATCGAGCGCCGCGCGGATCGCGTTCTCGTGAAGAGCGATGCTCTCGCCCGACTGCTGCGCGGCCGGACGACGCGTCTCGAGCAGGCGCGCCACGGTCGCCTCGAGCACGCCCTGCGCGAGCGCGTGCCAGCGCAGCACCTGCCAGCGCGCCGGACCATTCGCCGGGATGAGCGCCGGCGGCGCGAGCGCGTCGAGATACTCAACGATCACCGGCGAGTCGAACAGCACCTCGCCGTCATCGGGCTGCAGCACCGGCACCCGGCCGAGCGGATTGAGGTGCGCGATCGCCTGCACGCGGCCCGGCTCGGTAACGACGAACTCATGGGGCAGGCGCTTCTCGGCCAGGACGATGCGTACCTTGCGCACGAACGGCGAGGTGAGCGAACCGTAGAGCTTCATGGCATGGACCTCGTTGCGTAGTGCAGCAGCAGACCGGCGAACACGGCAGCACCGAACCAGTTGTTGTTGAGGAAGGCCCGGAAGCACGCCTCGCGCGCGCGGTGGCGCAGCAGGTACTGCTGATACACCGCGAGTCCCGCCGCCACCGCCAGGCCGGCATGGTACCAGACGCCAAGACGCACCATGTTGCCGGCGAGCCACAGCAGCGCGAGCGTCAGGAACTGCGCGACCCCGATCATGGCGCGGTCGTAGCCCTCGAACAGCACCGCGGTCGACTTGACCCCGATGCGCAGGTCGTCCTCGCGATCGACCATGGCATAGGCGGTGTCGTAGGCGACCGACCAGAAGACGTTGGCCAGGAACAGCACCCACGCCACCGGCGCCACCGTGCCGGTCTGCGCGGCGAATGCCATCGGGATCGACCAGCCGAAGGCCGCGCCCAGGTAGAACTGCGGCATATGCGTGTAGCGCTTCATGAACGGATAGCTCGCCGCGAGCGCCGCGCCCACCACCGACAGCACGACCGTGAGCGCATTGGTCAGCAGCACCAGGCCGAAGGCGACGAGACACAGCACCACGAACAGCGCGAGCGCCTCGCGCGCCGACACGCGCCCGGCGGCGAGCGGGCGGTCGCGGGTGCGGGCCACGTGCGGGTCGAAGCCGCGATCGGCGTAGTCGTTGATCACGCACCCGGCCGAGCGCATCAGCACCACGCCCAGCACGAACACCATCAGCACCCGCCCGTCTGGCCGGCCGGCGCTGGCGATCCACAGGCCCCACAGCGTCGGCCACAACAGCAACAGGATGCCGATCGGCCGGTGGAGCCGCATCAGCAGCGCGTAGTCCCTGAGCGGCAGGCGGGTCATCGCGCCGGAAAGCTGCCGAGCGCCGGCAGGAACACCTCGCTCACCAGCAGCGGCTTGTCGCTCAGGCGGAATATCGCGCGCCGCCCCCAGATCTCCTCGAGCGGCAGGTCGAGCCCGCGCGTGGCGAGCGCGAACAGCCGGTCGCCCGGGACGAGGCGCGCGATCTCGGTTGCACCGCGCTGCATCGACGGATCGGAGAACAGCACGGCCCCGAGCGAGCGGGTGCGCAACCGCGCCAGGCGCCGTTCGGCCCCGGTCAGGGTGGCGGCGGGAATGATGGTGCGCGCGTACACCCACGGGGCCGCGTCGCACAGCAGCTGCACCTCGCGCACCAGGGCGTGGCGCCCGCCGGCGAGCCCGAGGGCCTGCGCCTCGCTCGTGAGCGGGCGGCGCCACGACTGGCTGAGCAGGTTGACGCGAAAGGCGCCGCGGCAGGCGCACACGATACGCTGCGTGAGCGAACCCGGATCGAGCAGCCAGGCGCGCAGGCGCGCCGGCAGCTGTGCGCGCGTGCAGCGCGCGGCCGGCCGCCACGGCGAGCGGAACTGCGCAGTGCCGGGCAATTGCATGCGCGCATTATGCGTTCCGGGTAAAGGGGCGCCAAGCCGCGCGCGCTACACGCCGCCATAGCTCTCGCGCCCACCGAGCCAGCGGCGGATGAGCGGATCGACCTGCTGCGGGTAGTCGCGCAGCAGCTGCTCGGCCACCTGCTGCACCTGCGGCAGCAGGTGCCGGTCACGCAGCAGGTCGGCGATGTGGAACTCCGGCATCCCGGCCTGGCGCGTGCCGAACACCTCACCCGGCCCGCGCATCTCCAGATCGCGCCGTGCGATCTCGAAGCCGTCGCTGGTCTCGCGCATGACGGCCAGACGCGCGCGCGCCAGGTCCGACAGCGGCGCCTGGTACAGCAGCACGCAGGCGCTCGCCTGGGCGCCGCGCCCGACGCGTCCGCGCAGCTGGTGCAGTTGCGACAGCCCCAGGCGCTCGGCGTTGTCGATGATCATGAGACTCGCGTTCGGCACGTCCACGCCGACCTCGATGACGGTGGTGGCGACCAGCAGCTGCACCGCGCCCGCCTTGAAGCGCGCCATGACGCGCTCCTTCTCGGCCGGCGTCATGCGCCCGTGCACCATGGCGATGGCAAGGTCCGGCAGCGCCGCGCGCAGCGCCTCGGCCGTAGCGGTCGCGGTCTGCGCATCGAGCGCCTCGGACGGGTCGATCAGCGAACACACCCAGTACGCCTGGCGCCCGGCGCGGCAGGCGGCGTGCACGCGCGCCACCACTTCGTCGCGGCGCGATTCGGGCACCACGACGGTCTCGACCGGCGTGCGCCCCGGTGGCAGCTCGTCGATCACGGACACGTCGAGATCGGCGTACAGGCTCTGCGCCAGCGTGCGCGGGATCGGCGTGGCGGTCATGATGAGCTGGTGCGGGAAGGCACCGTCGCGCGCGCCCTTCTCGCGCAGTTGCAGGCGCTGGTGCACACCGAAGCGGTGCTGCTCATCGACCACGATCAGCCCGAGGCGCGCGAATCGCACGCCCTCCTGGAACAGCGCCTGCGTGCCGACTGCGACCGCGGCGCGGCCGCTGCCGATGGCCTCGAGCGCCGCCTGGCGCGCACGCGCGTTGAGCTTGCCCGACAGCCCCGTGATCTCGACCCCGAGCGGCGCCAACCAATGCGCGAAGTTGCGCAGGTGCTGCTCGGCGAGCAGCTCGGTCGGCGCCATCACGGCGACCTGCAACCCGGCCTCGACCACGTGCAGGCTGGCCGCGGCCGCGACCACGGTCTTGCCCGAGCCGACATCGCCCTGCACCAGGCGCTGCATCGGGTGCGGGCGGGCGAGATCGGCGAGGATTTCGCCGAGCACGCGCTGCTGCGCGCCGGTGAGCGCGAACGGCAGGCTGGCACGCAGCCGCGCCACGAGCGCGCCGCGCACCGCGATCGCCGGCGCGCGCTGGGTTTCGAGCTGCGCACGCAGGCGGCGCAGGCTGAGATGGTGGGCCAGCAGCTCCTCGAACACCAGGCGCTGCTGCGCCGCATGCTGCCCGGCCTCGAGACGCGTCACGTCCACGCCCGGCGGGGGTTGATGCACGAAGCGCAGCGCCTCCGCCAGGGTCGGCAGACCGAGCTGCGCCAGCAGCGCCGGCGGCAGCCGCTCCGCGATGTGATCGACGTGGTGCTCGAGCGCCTGCTGCGCGATGCGCCGCATGCTCAGCTGATGCAGGCCCTCGGTGGTGGGATAGAGCGGCGTGAGATGCGGCTCGGCGCTCGGCACCTCGTCCGGGGCGAGGAAGCTGTACTCCGGATGCGCCATCTCGAAACCCGACGGGCCGAAGCGCACCTCGCCGAAGATGCGCAGGCGCCGCCCGCGCACGAAGGCAGCGCTCTGCGCGGCGTTGAAGTGGAAGAAACACAGATGCACGTGGCCGGTGCCGTCGGCCACACGTACCACGAGACTGCGCTTCTTGCGCAGCAGCACGTCGGCGAGCTCGATCTCGCCGACGATCATCGCCTCCATGCCGGGGCGCAGCCGTCCGATGGGCGTGAGGTGGGTGCGGTCCTGGTAGCGGCGCGGCAGATGGAACAGCACGTCCTGCACCGTGTGCAGGCCGAGTCGCGCGAGCTTCGCGGCCAGCTTGGGTCCGACGCCCTTGAGGCGCGTGACCGGCAACGATGCGCTGTCCATGTGCTCGTTCACCGCCGCGACGGCGACCGCGAGCGTTGCCGCGAGGCCGCGCGGCTATTTCTTCCGGCGACGCGTGGCGGCGCGGGCCGGGGGTGATTTGCGCGCGGCAGCGCGCCGCTGCCTGCCCAGCACCAGCACCGCGTCCATTTCCACCGCCGCGCCCTTCGGCAGCGCGGCCACACCGACCGCGGCACGCGCCGGATAGGGTGGCGCGAAGTACTGCGCCATCACCTCGTTGACCAGCGGAAAGTTGGCGAGATCGGTGAGATACACGTTGAGCTTGACCACGTCCTGCAAGGTGCCGCCGGCGGCCTGCGCCACCGCGCGCAGGTTGTCGAACACGCGCGCGATCTGCGCGCGCGTGTCGCCGCTTTCGAGCTGCATGGTCTGGGGCACGAGCGGAATCTGGCCGGAGAGGTAGACGGTGTCGCCGACGCGCACGGCCTGGGAGTAGGTGCCGATGGCCTGCGGGGCCTTGTTGGTAGTGATGATGGTTTTCCTGGTCATTCGATACACCAACGGGTTAAGCGCTCAGTGTTTCGTGTTGAGTATCGCAGGCGCGCAGCGCGCGTCGCTAGCTTCATTTCCTGAGCACTGAACACTTACCACCTAACGCTGCCCTTGGAAACTAGCCTTTCTTGCGGTTGATCCGCACCACCGACTCCAGCGCGCGGATGCGCCGCAGGATACGCGCCAGGTGCACGCGATCGCGCACCTCCACGACGAAGTCCATGGTGGTGTACTCGCTGTCGCGGTCGTCGAAGGTGAGCGCATCGATATTGGCGTCTTCCTCGGAGATCGCCGCGGACACGGCGGCGAGCACGCCACGGCGGTTCTTCACCTCGACGCGGAAACTCACCGGGAAGATGCCCTGGATGTCGCGCTCCCACTGCACGTCGATCCATTGCTCGGGATGCTTGCGGTACTTGGCGACGTTCGGGCAGTCCTCGGTATGCACCACGATACCGCGGCCGGCGGTGAGAAAGCCCAGGATCGGATCACCCGGAATCGGCCGGCAGCAGCGCGCGTACTGCACAACCACGCCCTCGGTGCCGCGGATCGCGAGCGGCGGGCCCTTGGGCGGCGACGGCTTCGGGCTGCGCCGGAACAGCCGCCGCAGCCGGCTCTCCTCCGCGGCCGGCGGGGCCTCGGGGGCGAGCTGGCGCGCCACCACCGCGGCCAGGCGCGTGCCCAGACCGATCTCGCCCATCAGCTCTTCCCAGCTGCGGATCTTGAGCTCCTTGAGGAACGCGGCGCGCTGCATCGGCGTCACGCGCGCGAGCGGCACGCCAATGTCCTCGAGCGCCTTGGCGAGCAGCCGCTCGCCCAGGCGTACCGACTCACCGAGCTGCTGGTTCTTGAGGTGACTGCGGATGTTGGCGCGCGCCTTGCTCGTCATCACGTAGTTGAGCCAGGCGGCATTCGGCCGCCCCCACTCGGCGGTAATGATCTCGACGTGATCGCCGTTGCGCAGCGTGGTGCGCAACGGCACCAGCTCGTGATTGACCTTGGCGCCGACACAGCGGTTGCCGACGTCGGTGTGCACGTCATAGGCGAAATCGACCACGGTGGCGCCGCGCGGCAGCTTCTTGATCTCACCGTTCGGCGTGAACACGTAGACCTCATCGGGAAACAGGTCGACCTTGAGGTGCTCGAGGAACTCGTGCGGATTGCCGGCCTTCTGCTGGGTCTCGAGCAGGTCCTTGAGCCATTGCAGCGCGCGCGCCCGCACGTGCTCCTCGGTCGCCTCGCCGCTCTTGTACAGCCAGTGCGAGGCCACGCCGGCCTCGGCGATGCGGTGCATTTCGTGGGTGCGGATCTGCACCTCGATCGGCACGCCAAAGGGGCCGAATACCACCGTGTGCAGCGACTGGTAGCCGTTGGTCTTGGGGATCGCGATGTAGTCCTTGAACCGCCCCGGGATCGGCTTGTAGAGGTTGTGGATCACGCCGAGCACGCGGTAGCAGGTGTCGACCTTGTCGACCAGGATGCGAAAGCCGTACACGTCGTGCACCTGGTCGAAGGGCAGGTGCTTGGTGCTCATCTTGCGGTAGATGCTGTAGGCGTTCTTCTCGCGCCCGCTCACCTCGGCATGCATGCCCTCCTGCTCGAGCTGCGCGACGATGGCGCTGCGCACGCGCTCGACGATCGCCTTGCGGTTGCCGTGGCGGCGGCGCACGCCCTCGCTGATCACGCGGTAGCGCAGCGGATACAGCGCCCGAAAGGCGAGGTCCTCGAGCTCGGTCGCCCACTGCCGCACGCCGAGGCGGTTGGCGATCGGCGCGTAGATCTCAAGGGTCTCGCGCGCAATGCGCCGCTGCTTGTCACGCTTGAGCGCGGTGAGCGTGCGCAGGTTGTGCAGGCGGTCGGCGAGCTTGATGAGGATGACGCGGATGTCGCGCGCCATCGCGAGCAGCATCTTGCGGAAGTTCTCGGCCTGCGCCTCCTCCTTGGTCTGGAAGCTGATCTGGCCGATCTTGCTCACGCCATCGACGAGCTCGGCCACGTCGCGCCCGAATTCATCCTCGAGCACCTCCTTGGGGATGCGCGTGTCCTCGATGACGTCGTGCAGGATGGCCGCGATGATGCTCTTGGCATCCATGCGCATGGCCGCGAGGATGCGGGCGACCTCGAGCGGGTGATAGATGTACGGTTCGCCGCTCTTGCGCCGCTGGCCCTCATGGGCCTCGGCGCCGAACAGGTAGGCACGGTAGACGTCGGCGACGTCGCGTGCGTCGAGATAGGTCTCGAGCAGCGCGCAGAGATCGGAGATCTGGAAGCGCTCGGCGCCGTCCGCGCCGGGCGCCGGGGCGTGGCTAGACGGCGGCGGCGTCGTCGCTGGCGGGGGCGGCGGCGGCTCCGAGGTCGGGGTTCGGCTGCGCTTGCGCGGCTGTGTCTTCATCGGCCTCTAGCCCGGCTTGGATCGGCTCTTCGTCGAGAATGGCGTTGGTCACGAACCCGCCGGCGATCTCGCGCAGCGCGATCACGGTCGGCTTGTCGTTCTCGCGCGGCACGCACGGTTCGGCCCCCAGGGTGAGCTGGCGCGCGCGCTTGGCGGCGACCAGCACCAGCTGAAAGCGGTTGTCGACGTAATCGAGACAATCTTCAACGGTTACACGTGCCATCTTACTCTACCTCGTTGATTTTCTGGCTTGGCCCCGCGACACGGGCCTGTGCCGGGTGGACCCGCAGCGATTGATCGGGGCGGGCGGGGAATGTTACTGATCCGACGGCCGTTTTGCCAGCCAGCCCGGTTGGAGAATCTTGCCCACCTCCCCTCCCCTGGCGAGGGAGCGGGGGCAAACGGCGCCGGCAAGCGGGCAATCAAGACTCCCGCAACAACGCCGCCACGTCGACGCTCACCGGCCGCGGCTTGCCCTGCCCGGTGACGATGGCCTTGAGGTCGGCGAGCGCCGCCTCGAAGTCGTCGTTGACCACGACGTAATCGAATTCGTCGTAATGGCGCATCTCATCCACCGCAGCGCGCATGCGCCGCGCGATGACCTCGGCCGAGTCCTGGCCGCGCTTGATGAGCCGCTCCTCGAGCGCCGCGCGCGACGGCGGCAGGATGAAGATGCTCACCGCCTCCGGCATGCGCGCCTTGATCGAGCGCGCCCCCTGCCAGTCGATGTCGAGGATCACGCTCTTGCCCTGCTTCAGGCGCTGCTCGACCTGCGGGCGCGAGGTGCCGTAGTAGTTGCCGAACACCTCGGCGTGCTCGAGGAACTGCCCGGCCGCGACCATCATGTCGAACTCTTGGCGGCTCACGAAGTAGTAGTGCACGCCGTACTTTTCGCCCGGGCGCGGCGGGCGCGTGGTGTGCGAGACCGAAAACTCCAGATCCGGCACGCTCTCGACCAGCGCGTTGGCAAGGCTGGTCTTGCCGGTGCCGGAGGCGGCGGAGAAAACAAATAGCCTGGCAGGGGACGAGGTCAACGCAATGGTACTCGCGTCACGCGCGGGGTTTACGCCAAGCCGCCCGGCCACTGCCGCGCTTCCGCCTGGCTCACTTGCGGCTCAACCTGCGATGGCCGCCGCCCGCGCGCGGCAACACGCACCGGCCAGCGCAACGGCCCGTCGTTACGGACAGGTCGTCGGCGGATTGTCGACGCACTCCTGCGAGTAGCGGTGGATGCCATACGCCGCGCCGCTGTAGGCTTCGACCAGGGTCAAGTCCGAGGCGTCGACGCCCGCCACGAGATAGATCATGGTCAGATTCACGCCGCCAGAGGAATCCGTCTCGGTCGTCCAGGGGACGCCGGGCGTGGCCACTGGCGTGCAGGTTAAAGGGTCAACAAAACCGGCGCACACCTGAACATTCGCCGCAGAGCCCGATGGCGGGACGATGGTCACCTTGACCCCGCTATTAGGCTGCCCGGTCGGGGTGAGCACCGTAAGCCTTGAAGTCGAACTCGTAGATACGACCGTACCGGCGGCGACGCTCCAGGTGATTGTGTCAGGTTCGAACTTGATCGTGCTGTTATTTGGGGCCTCGCCACAAGACGCCAAGCCCGTGGCCGCCAGCACCGTGACCGCCATGCGCGCCACTGTTGACCCGAATCGCATTATTGCCTCCTCGATTTTGTGCCCGGCGCGGTCTGCGCGCCCGCCTCGGCGGCTTGGACCCACCACCTGCAAGCTCGCAAGCAACGCGAGCTTGTCGCATTAAGTCTGTGTAGCAAATCTAGTTTACGCCCCGGGGGATGGCAAGGCGCGCGAGCGGCCTATTTGCCTATTTGAAGTCCGGCAGGCCCGAGGTCAGCTGCCAGCGGCCAGCGGCTTCATCGAACACCCACACCTGCGGGTCGATCAGGCGCAGCACGCGCATGCTGTTGATAAACATGTACTCGATGGCGACCGACTGGCGCACCTCCGTGCCGCCGGGGGCGGGCGTTGCCCCCAGGGTTTCATAGGACGTTACCTGTACCCGCTTGAGCCGCTCGAAGTTGGGCGGCCGGTTGGGATCCGGGCGGGTCAGGCTGTAGGCCGCCTGAAAGTCTGACCAGCGGATCGCTTTGTCATAGGCGCGGGCGGTCTTTTCGAACTGCTCGAGCCGACGTTGCTCAGCGAGCCCGGCACACCCGGCCGCCACCAGGGTCAACGCCACCGCCAACCCGCGCATCACCGCACCCATGGCATTGCTCCTCATTGCAGCGCTGGCCGCGTGCTTCACTCGATGTTCTGCACCTGCTCGCGCATCTGCTCGATCAGCACCTTGAGCTCGACGGCGGCGTTGGTCAGGCGGATGTCGGCGGCCTTCGAGGCGAGCGTATTGGCCTCGCGGTTGAACTCCTGCATCAGAAAGTCGAGCCGCCGGCCGGCCGCACCCGGCTGCCCGAGCACGCGCTGCGCCTCGCCGATGTGGGTGTCGAGGCGGTCGAGCTCCTCGGCGACGTCGGTGCGGCTGGCGAACAGCACGATCTCCTGTTCCAGGCGGTTGGGGTCGAGCTGCTGGCGCAGCTCGGCCAGCCGCGCGACCAGCCGTTCGCGGTAGGCGGCCGTGACCTGCGGCACGATGGCACGCACCTCGGTCACGACCCGTGCCATGGCCTCGAGCCGCTGTCGCAGGAAGGCGTTGAGCCGCTCGCCCTCGCGCGCCCGGGTGGCGACCAGCTCCGCGAACGCGCGCGCCACGAGCTCGAGCGCCGCCTCGGCCAGCGCCTCGGCATCGAGCTGGTCGCTTTTGAGGACACCGGGCCAGCGCAACACGTCGATGGTACGCAGCGGCACGACCACGCTCGAGAAGCTGCGCACGCGTTCGCCGGCCTCAAGCACGCGCCGCACCCGCGCCTCGTCGAGCTCAAGGGCCCCGGCACCGGCCTCGCGCAGCTGCAGGCGCAGCAGGCACTCGAGCTTGCCCCGCTCGAGGTGCTTGCCGGCCAGCTCGCGGATGCGGGTTTCGAGGGCGCGCAGCTCCTCCGGCAGCTTGGCGCTGATTTCGAGGTAGCGGTGGTTGACCGAGCGCAGCTCGCAGGCGAGACGCCCCCATGGCGTGTCGGCATCGGCGCGGGCGAAGGCGGTCATGCTGCGGGTCATGGCCCGGCATGGTAGCCGGATTCCCGGCCGGTCGATACCGGCGCGCCGGGGCGCCGGGGCGCGCATATATAATGTTTTGTGACGTGCCATACTTACTGGCTCGATGTAACCGGGACCACCTGCTGTGGGTTTCAAAGCCGAATACGCCCTGCGCCCAGGCACCCTGCTGCACCAATACCGCATCGAGAAAACGCTCGGCGGTGGCGGCTTCAGCATTGTCTACCTCGCCACCGACACGGCGCAGAACCGCGCGGTGGTGGTGAAGGAATACCTGCCGAGCAGCCAGGCCACCCGCCTCGAGGACGAGAGCGTCGAGAGCGTCTCGGAGGAGGCCGACACCACCTTTCGCCAGGGCATGAAGCGCTTCTTCGAGGAAGCGGCCGTGCTCGCCAGGATCAATCACCCGAACATCGTGCGCGTCACGGACTTCTTCCGCGAGAACAACACGGTGTACCTGGTGATGCAGTACGAGCAGGGCAAGGACCTGCGCTGGTACATCAAGCGCCACGACGGCGCCCTGAGCGAGCGCTTCATCCGCGCGGTGTTCGGCGAACTGCTCGGTGGCCTGCGCGAGCTGCACGCCCTGAGCCTCCTGCACCTCGACATCAAGCCGGCCAACATCCTGCTGCGCCCGGGCGGCAGGCCGCTGCTGCTCGATTTCGGCGCCGCGCAGCAGGCCTACGCGCACAACCGCCTGGTCGGGCCGCACACCCTCACGCTCGGCTTTGCGCCGATCGAGCAGCACAAGCGCGGCCACATCGGCCCGTGGACCGACCTGTACGCGATCGGCGCGACCATGTACGCGTGTCTCTGCGGGCGCGCACCGCCGCCGGCCACCAAGCGCGCCGAGCGCGACACCTACAAGCCGGCGACCCGCAAATACGCGCGCCACTACACGCGCGAACTGCTCGAGGCAATCGACTGGTGCCTGCAGATGGACCAGTTCGCCCGCCCGCAGACGGTCGATGATCTGCTCGCGGCCCTGCGCAAGACCCCGGCCCAGCCGCTCGAGGACAAGGACGATTCCTTCTTCGAACGCTGGAGCCTGCGCCTGCTGGGCGTGCGCAAGTAGCCCGATGCGCTACCAGCTCGCCCATCACAGCCGGCGCGGGGCACGCCCCACCAACCAGGACCGCGTGATCGTGGCCGAGCGCGACAACGCCGTGCTGCTGGTGGTGGCCGACGGGCTCGGCGGGCATCGCGGCGGGGAAATCGCCGCCGAGATCCTCACCGCCTCGCTGCAACGCGCCTTCCAGACCGTGCGCCAGAACGTGATCGCGCGCCCCTCGGCGTTCCTCGCCTTCGCCATCCTGCGCGCGCACGACGAGATCCGCGCGCGCGGCCGCAGCGCCCGCCCGCCGATCGAGCCGCGCAGCACCTGTGTCGCCTGCCTGGTGCAGAACGGCTATGCCTACTGGGCGCACGTTGGTGACTCGCGCCTGTACCACTTCCGCCACGGCGCGCTGCTGCGCCGCACCCAGGACCACACCGCGGTCGAGCAGCTGCGCGAAGAGGGCTTCCTGAGCGACGACGAGGCGGAAGACCACCCGATCAAGGGCCGGCTGCTCAAATGCGTCGGCGGCCCGAGCAAGCCCTCGATCGCGCTCGGACCGGAGACCATCCTCGAGCGCGGCGATGTGCTGCTGCTGTGCAGCGATGGGCTGTGGGGGGCATTGGCGCCCGAGGACATGGCGGGCTTCCTCGGTGGCGAGACACTCGAGGAGGGCGTGGAGGACATGCTGCTCGCGGCGGAACAGAAGGCGCGCCAGCACAGCGACAACATCAGCGCCGCCTGCCTGCGCTGGGAAGACGCGCGCACCACGGCCGCCTCGCTGCAGGGGCGCATGCCGCCGCACGTCGATGAGGACACGCTGCGCGAGGACGCCTGGATCTGGCGCACCGAGACCAAGCTCGAGCAGCAGCGCCGCGAGCTGCCGAAGATGCCGACCGAGCGCACGCGCGACACCACACCGAGCGACGTCAAGCACAGCATCGAGGAGATCGAGGAGTTCCTGCGGCGCTTCGAGCCGAAGTGAGCGGCGCGCGCCCGCGCGAAGCTGCTAGAATCGCCCCTGCCCATCAGCGCCCCGAGGCAGCCATGCGACCGAGCGGCCGTGCCCCCGACGAGCTTCGTCCCATCCGCATCACGCGCCAGTACACCAAGCACGCCGAAGGCGCGGTGCTGGTCGAGTTCGGCGACACGCGCGTCATCTGCACCGCGAGCGTCGAGGAGAAGGTGCCGGCCTTCCTCAAGGGCAAGGGCCAGGGCTGGGTAACGGCCGAGTACGGCATGCTGCCGCGCTCGACCGGCGCGCGCATGCCGCGCGAGGCGGCGAGCGGCCGGCAGGGCGGGCGCACGCTCGAGATCCAGCGCCTCATCGGCCGCAGCCTGCGTGCCGCGGTCGATCTCAAGGCGCTCGGCGAGCGCTCCATCACCATCGACTGCGACGTGATCCAGGCCGACGGCGGCACGCGCACCGCCTCGATCACCGGCGGGTGCGTGGCGCTGGCCGACGCCATCGCGCACGTGCGCCGGCGCGGGCTGATCAGCGCCGACCCGCTGCGCCACCTGGTGGCCTCGGTGTCGGCCGGCATCTACCGCGGCACGCCGATCCTCGATCTCGACTATGCCGAGGACTCGAATGCCGAGACCGACATGAACTTCGTGATGAACGAGGCCGGCGGCTTCATCGAGATCCAGGGCACCGCCGAGCGCGAGTCGTTCAGCCTCGCGGAGATGCAGGCCATGACGGCGCTCGCCGAGGGCGGCATCCGTGCCTTGATCGGCGCGCAGCGCGCCGCCCTGGGGGCCGCGTCATGAGCAAACGCATCGTGCTGGCGAGCGCCAACCCCGGCAAGGTGCGCGAGATCAACCAGCTGCTCGCCGGGCTGCACCTGACGGTGGTGCCGCAGTCGGATTTCAACGTGGTCGAGGCCGAGGAGACCGGCCTCACCTTCGTCGAGAACGCGCTGCTCAAGGCACGCAACGCCGCGCGCCACACCGGGCTGGCGGCGATCGCCGATGACTCGGGCCTCGAGGTCGATGCGCTCAACGGCGCCCCCGGCATCTACTCCGCCCGCTATGCCGGCAAGGGGGCGAGCGATACCGCGAACCTCGAGAAGCTGCTGGCCGACCTCAAGGACGTGCCCGAGGCGCAGCGCAGCGCGCGCTTCGTGTGCCTGCTCGTGTACCTGCGCCACGAACTCGACCCCACGCCGATCATCTGCCAGGGCGTCTGGGAGGGGCGAATCCTCT
Source organism: uncultured Acidiferrobacteraceae bacterium (assembly GCA_964629975.1). Lineage (GTDB taxonomy): Bacteria > Pseudomonadota > Gammaproteobacteria > Acidiferrobacterales > Sulfurifustaceae. The sequence continues at coordinate 27,782 of CAZVUN010000027.1, forward strand.
TCGAGCCGCGCGGCAGCGGCGGCTTCGGCTACGACCCGGTGTTCTATGTGCCGACGCACCACTGCGCGAGCGCCGAGCTGCCGCCCGAGGTCAAGAACGCGCTCTCGCACCGCGGCCAGGCGCTGCGCGCGTTCGTGCGCGCGCTCGGCCACGGCCATCGGTAGC
>CAZVUN010000028.1:0-26296 GCA_964629975.1 uncultured Acidiferrobacteraceae bacterium
TCTCCGGGGCGCGTGTCGCCGGTGCGGGTGGCGCTTCCGTCGGCTTGCCAAACAGGCTGCGGAACAGGCGCGTCAGAATGCCTTCCCGCGCTTCAGGCTTGGCCGGTGCCGGCGCAGGCGGCGGGGCCGGCATGTGGCTGAGCGGCCCGATTACCGGCTGCTCGGGGCTGGGCGCGCCGGGCGGCGGCAATTCTTCCTCGCCTTCTTCGTCCTCGACCATCTCGATCTCGTAGCTCGGGATGTCGGCCTCTTCCTCGTATTCCTCGAGGCGCAGCCGCCGGATGTGGTAGTGCGGGGTCTCGAGCTCCGGGGTGGCGATGACCATGATCGGGGTGCCGATGCGCGACTCGATCGAGCTCAACTCGTGGCGCTTCTCGTTGAGCAGGAAGGTCGCCGTTTCGATCGGCAGGTGCACGTGCACGGCCGCGGTATTCTCCTTCATCGCCTCTTCCTGGATCATGCGCAGCACCGACAGCGCCGAGGACTGCACGCCGCGGATGTGGCCGGTGCCCTCGCAGCGCGGGCACACCAGGCTCGAGGTCTCGCCGAGCGCGGGGCGCAGGCGCTGGCGCGACATCTCGAGCAGGCCGAAGCGCGAGATGCGTCCGACCTGCACGCGCGCGCGGTCGACCTTGAGCGCCTCGCTCAGGCGGTTTTCCACCTCGCGGCGGTTGCGCTCCGGGGTCATGTCGATGAAATCGATGACGATCAGGCCCCCCAGGTCGCGCAGGCGCAGCTGGCGGGCGATCTCCTCGGCGGCCTCGAGATTGGTGTTGAGGGCGGTCTCCTCGATGTCGGCGCCCTTGGTGGCGCGCGCCGAGTTGACGTCGATCGTCACCAGCGCCTCGGTCTTGTCGAACACGATGGCACCGCCCGAGGGCAGGCGCACCTCGCGCGAGAAGGCCGATTCGATCTGGTGCTCGATCTGGAAGCGCGAAAAGAGCGGCGTGTCGTCCTTGTAGAGGCGCACGCGGTCGATGTATTGCGGCGCGACCTGCTGCACGAACTTGCGCATGCGCTCGAAGATCTCGGCGTTGTCGACCAGCACCTCGCCGATGTCCTGGCGCAGGTAGTCGCGCACCGCCCGCACCACGAGGTTCGATTCCTGGTAGATCAGGAAAGGGGCGGGGCGCTCGGCCGCGGCCTTGGTGATCGCATCCCAGGTCGCCACCAGGTAGTCGAGGTCCCACTGCAACTCCTCGGCCGAGCGGCCGATGCCCGCGGTGCGCGCGATCAGCGCATAGTCATCGGGGACCTTGAGCTGGGCCATGGCCTCGCGCAGCTCGGCGCGCTCCTCGCCCTCGATGCGCCGCGAGATGCCCCCGCCCTTGGGGTTGTTGGGCATCAGGACCAGGTAGCGGCCGGCCAGCGAAATGAAGGTGGTGAGCGCCGCACCCTTGGTGCCGCGTTCTTCCTTGTCGACCTGGACGATGAGTTCCTGGCCCTCCTTGATGACGTCGCGGATCTTGACCTGGCTGATCGGGGTGCGTTCGTCGAAACCCTGGAAGTAGATGCGGGAGATTTCCTTCAGCGGCAGGAAGCCCTGGCGCTCCGTGCCGTAGTCGACGAACGCGGCCTCGAGCGAGGGCTCGACGCGCGTGATCTTGGCCTTGTAGATGTTGCCTTTCTTTTGCTGGTAGGTAGAGGACTCAATATCGAGATCGAGGAGCTTTTGACCGTCGACGACAGCCAGCCGCAACTCCTCGGGGTGAGTTGCGTTGAACAGAATGCGCTTCATTTTTTTTAAAATCCCTGACGCCCGGGCATTGCCCGCTCACGGCGGCGTAGCGCTCGACCTGAAGTGGCGCGCCTTGCGCAGCTGGGAAAGCGGCTCGCGTCTCGCGGACCGGCTGACGCTCACCCGCAGCGGAAAATCCTGTGCGTCTTGTCTGGTGCGTCTCTACGTCTCGTAAGGGTGAGAGACGCATAACCCTTTTGGCCCCGTCCCCCTGCGTTGATCAGGCGAGCCGCTCGGACGAAACTCGTCGGGCCGCGTCCCTTCGGCACGGATGCCAGGGACGGAAACCGTTACAACCTCATGAAAAATGCACCGGCTACAGCTTGTCGCGCCGCCAAACAGGAGCAAGCGACACTGACATCTTTTTACAATATATCAAGCAAGTACAGCATGGGCAATCTGTTATGATCGAATTTGCATGAAAATTCCACGCCCTGGCGCCGGCAGCGGGGTGCGCCACGTCGAGATCGATGAGCGTCACGCCGGCCAGCGCCTCGACAACTTTCTGCTGCGCGAACTCAAGGGCGTTCCCAAGAGCCGCGTCTACCGGCTCCTGCGCAAGGGCGAGGTGCGGGTCAACGGCGGGCGCGCCGGCCCTGACTACCGGCTGGCGGGCGGGGATCGGGTGCGCCTGCCCCCGGTGCGTACCGCGCCGGCGGCCGCAGCGGTGGCGGGCGAACGCTACCGCTGGCTGGCCGAGCGCATCTTGTACGAGGATGACGAGCTGCTGGCGATCGACAAACCGTCCGGACTGGCCGTGCACAGCGGCAGCGGGATCGGGACCGGTCTGATCGAGGCGCTGCGCGCGCTGCGTCCGGAGGAACCCATGCTGGAGCTGGTGCACCGGCTGGATCGTGAGACCTCGGGCTGCCTGCTGCTGGCCAAGACGCGGGCTGCGTTGACGGAGCTGCATCGCCAGATACGCGCCGGCGAGATGGACAAGCGCTATCTCGCACTGGTGCGCGGCCGCTGGCGCGGGCGCGGGCGGCGCGTGCGTCTCGCCCTCGAGAAAGGGCAGCGGCAGTCCGGTGAGCGCATGGTGCGCGTGACGGAGGAGGGGCGTGCGGCGGAAAGCTATTTCCTGCCGCGCCAGCTCTACGCGCACGAATCCTTGGTCGAGATCCGGCTGGCGACCGGCCGCACCCACCAGGCGCGCGTGCACGCCGCACACCTCGGTCACCCGATCGGCGGCGACGACAAGTACGGCGATCGCGAGTTCAATCGTGAGCTGCGCGCGCTTGGCCTTAAACGGCTGTTCTTGCACGCCGCGCACCTTGGCTTCGTGCATCCGCGGCATCACGGCAAGATGCACGTGGAGGCGGCGTTGCCGGCCGATCTCCAGGCAGTCTTGTCCCAGCTCCATGCGCGCGCGTGACTATCAGCTGATCGTGTTCGACTGGGACGGCACGCTGATGGACTCGGCGGCCAAGATCGTCAGCTGCTTTCAGGCGGCGCTCGCCGATGTCGGGATTGCGCCGCCGCCGCAGGCGGCCATCCGCGACATCATCGGCCTCGGCCTGGACGAGGCGGTTGCGGCGCTCCTCCCGGACCTGCACGCCGCCACGCGGGCGCGCATCGTGGAGCGCTATCGCGAGCATTTCCTGCACCTCGATCAGACCGCGATGCCGCTGTTTGCGGGGGTGCGCGAGGGGCTGGCGGATCTCTGCGCGCGCGGCTACCTGCTCGCCATCGCGACCGGCAAGGCACGACGCGGCTTGACGCGCGCTCTGCACGCCAGCGGCCTCGAATCCCTGTTCGTCGCGTCACGCTGCGCAGACGAGGCGTTCTCCAAACCGCACCCGCAGATGCTGCTCGACATTCTTGAGCGCACCGGCGTGGACGCGGCCGATGCGCTCATGGTCGGCGACACCGTCTACGACCTGCAGATGGCAAGCAGCGCGCGCGTCGATGCCCTGGCGGTGAGCTACGGCGTGCACGACCGCAGTCGGCTGCTCGCGCATGCGCCGCTCGCCTGTCTGGATTCGTTTCGCGAGGTCCACGCGTGGCTGCCCTGAACGACAGTGCCGCGGATCGGGTGTGCGCATCGGGCGATCTGAGCGAGCGCGGGACGGGCGTGCGCTTTTGCGTGCGCCGCGCGGGCGGCGAGGTGCTCGCCGCCTTCGCCATCCGCTATCAGGGGCAGGTGCATGCCTACCTCAACCGTTGCGCCCACAAGCTGACGGAGCTCGACTGGGAGGCCGGCCAGTTCTTCGATGCCGACCGCCGCTACCTGGTGTGCGCCACCCATGGCGCGCTCTACGAGCCGGACACGGGCGTGTGCGTCGCGGGTCCGTGCCGCGGCGCGCGGCTCGAGCGCATCGCCGTGTGCGAGACGCCCCAGGGCATCCGCCTGGAGGCGGCCGATGGGATACACTTGGTGCACCGCCAAACGCCGTGACGAGGGAGTACCGTGAGCGACAAACCGCAGCCAGAAGGCGAGGCCCCCAAGGGCCCCGAGCGCTCGGAGCGCTGGGAACGCGACCTGCTCGAACGCCTGGCGTTCGCCTCACTCAACGAACAGCGCAAGGCGCGCCGCTGGGGCATCGCCTTCAAACTGTTCTTCGCCGTCTATCTGGTGATCCTGCTCGTCCTGTCGCAATCGGATCACTGGACCGGCAAGGCGCTTGCCACCCGGCACACGGCGCTGGTCGAGCTTGAGGGCGTCATCGAGAGTGAAGGCGCCGCCAACGCCGACAATGTTATTACCGGGCTGCGTTCCGCCTTCGAGAGCACCAACACCGTTGGCGTGATCGTGCGCGCCAACAGCCCGGGCGGCAGCCCGGTGCAGGCCGCCTACATCTACGACGAGATCAAGCGCCTGCGCGCCAAGTACCCGAAGATTCCGCTGCACGCCGTGATCGGCGATGTCTGCGCCTCGGGTTGCTATTACGCGGTGGCGGCGGCCGACAAGATCTACGCCGATCGCTCGAGCATCGTCGGGTCCATCGGCGTCTTGATGAATGGCTTCGGCTTCGTCGACAGCATGCGCAAACTCGGGGTCGAACGGCGCCTGCTCACCGCCGGCGAGCACAAGGGTTTTCTCGACCCGTTCTCGCCGCTCAAGCCATTCGAGCGCCAGCATGCGCAGAACCTGCTCGCCCAGGTGCACCAGCAGTTCATTGCGCGGGTGCGTGAGGGACGCGGCAGCGCACTCAAGGAGACCAAGGACATGTTCTCCGGTCTGTTCTGGACCGGTGAAGAGGCGCGCAAGATGGGGCTGGTGGACGAGTTCGGCAGCGCCAGCTACGTGGCACGCGAAGTGATCGGGGCGGAGGACATCGTCGACTACAGCTTCCGCGAAGGCCTGTTTGACCGTTTCAGTCGCCGCCTCGGCGCTGCGGTTGCGGAGTCGTTGAGCAGCCGGCTCCTGTCGGGGGCGCCCACGCTCAAGTGAGCGTGCGTGGCGCGCCTCAGATGACCGCGATGCCCTCCTGCTCGAGCATGCGCACGAGCCGAATGAGCGGCAGGCCGATCAGCGTGTTCGGGTCCTCGCCCTCGAAGCGCTCAAGCAGCGCGATGCCGAGACCCTCCGAGCGCACGCTGCCGGCGCACGCGTAGGGCTGCTCCTTGCGCAGGTAGCTTTCGATCTGCGCCTCGCTCAGCGCCCGAAACGTCACCCGATAGGGAACCACCTCACACTGCACGCGCGCCGTGGCGCTGTTCACCAGGGCGAGGCCCGTGTAAAGAACCACGGTGCGGCCGGCAGCCGCGCGCAGTTGCTGCACCGCACGCTCGTGCGTGTGGGGTTTGCCGACGATCGCCCCGTCGTACACCGCGACCTGATCCGAGCCAATCACCAGCGCATCCGGCACGGACTCCGCGACCGACCGCGCCTTCTCAACCGCCAGACGCTCGACCAGCGCCTGCGGGGTCTCGCCAGGTCGTGGTGTCTCGTCAACCTCCGGCAGTACGACCTCGAACGGGATCTTGAGACGGGCCAGGAGCTCGCGCCGGTAGGGCGAGGAGGACGCAAGAACGAGTCGCATACAGGTAGGTGGCAATGGCGGTCGCGCAGCGTCGGTGCGGCGCGGTTGATCCTGTGCGGCAGGGCGCGCGGACTATTCGATTTCGACCAGGGCCTCGTCGGGATTGACGCTGTCGCCCTTGGCAATGTTGACTGCCTTCACGGTGCCGCCGACCGGGGCCGGCACCTCGTTTTCCATCTTCATCGCCTCGATGACGAGCACCGGGTCGCCGGCCTTGACCTGCTGGCCGACGCTCACCAGGATGTCGACCACGCGCCCCGGCATGGAGCTGGTGACATGACCTTCCTTGCTCGCCTTGGGGCGCTTGGAGCCCTTCGACACGCGCTTGGTGTCGACCATGGCCGATTCGGTCGGAACGGTCTCGGCGAGCACTTCCACCAGGATCTGTTCGGGCACGCCATCGACGGTGACGAAGAACGGGCGCTGCTCGGCGGTCTTGTGGCCGACGCCGGTGACCCGAATGTGGTAGGTCTCACCGTGCATCGTGACGTTGAAGTCAGTCGGGGCGTAGGCGGGCGGCGCGAGCGCCTCGCTGCCCGCCGGCGGTTTGAGCGCCTCGGGCTTCAGTGCGCCGGCGGCACGCTCCTCCAGGAACCGGCGGCCGATCTCGGGGAACATCGCGTAGGTCAGGACGTCTTCCTCGCTCCTGGCAAGCTCGCCAATCTCCTCGCGCAGGCGGTGCATTTCGGGCTTCAGGCGGTCCGCCGGCCGGCAGGTGATGACCTCTTCGTTGCCGATCGCCATGTTGCGCACCGCCTCGTTGACCTTGCCGGGCGCGCGCCCGTAGCGACCCTGCAGATAGAGCTTCACCTCGTTGGTGATGCTCTTGTAGCGGCTCCCGGTGAGCACGTTGAGCACTGCCTGCGTGCCGACGATCTGCGAGGTCGGCGTCACCAGCGGCGGGAAGCCCAGGTCCTCGCGCACGCGCGGAATCTCCGCCAGCACCTCGTTCATGCGATGCAGCGCCCCTTGTTCCTTCAGCTGGTTCGACAGGTTCGAGATCATGCCGCCCGGCACCTGGTTGACCATGACGCGCGTGTCGATCTCGGCGTACTCGCTTTCGAACTGGTGATACTTCTTGCGCACGGTGCGGAAGTACGCGCCGATGTCCTGCAGCAGTTCGAGATCGAGACCGGTGTCGTAGGGCGTACCCTGCAGCGCCACCACCATGCTCTCGGTGGGCGAGTGACTGGTGCCCCAGGACAGCGACGAGATCGCCGTGTCCACGTGGCGCGCGCCGTGCTGCACGGCAAGGTACATGCAGATATTGGCCACCCCGACCGTGGTATGCGAATGGAACGCGAGCGGCAGGCGCGTGGCCTTGGACAGGGCTGCATAGAGCTCGACGGTGCGCACCGGCGTCAGCAGTCCGGCCATGTCCTTGATCGCGATCGACTGGCAACCCATGGCCTCCAGTTTCCTCGCCTGCTCCACGAAGTGCGCGATGGTGTGTACCGGGCTCACCGTGTAGCAAATCGCGCCCTGCGCATGCTTGCCCGCGCGCAATACCGCCTTGATCGACACCTCGATGTTGCGCAGGTCATTCATCGCATCGAAGATGCGGAACACGTCGACCCCGTTGGCGGCGGCCTTGCCGACGAAGGCCTCGACCACGTCGTCGGAGTAGTGCCGGTAGCCGAGCAGGTTCTGGCCACGCAGCAGCATCTGGATCGGGGTCTTGGGCAGCGCCTGCTTCAGGCGGCGCAGCCGCTCCCACGGGTCTTCCTTGAGAAAGCGGATGCAGGCGTCGAACGTGGCACCCCCCCAGGCCTCGAGCGACCAGAAGCCCGCGCGATCGAGCTTCTCGCAGGCCGGCAGCATGTCCTCGATTCGCATGCGCGTGGCGAGCAGCGATTGATGCGCGTCGCGCAGCACCACGTCGGTGACGTAGACCTTGTTGGCGGCGTTGGGCATGGTGGCGGTTGCGGGCGTCACAGGCCGTGCTGGGCGACGATGGCGGCGGCGATCGCCGCCGCCAGGTCGGCGGGCGGCCGGCGCACGGAAAAGTTTATCAGCTCCGGGTGCTGTTCGATGAAGCCGGTGTCGAAGCGACCGGCCTGAAACTCCGGGGTCTTGAGGATCTCCAAATGGAACGGCTTGGTGGTCTTCACGCCGTGCAGGCCCATGTCGAGCAGCGCGCGCCGGCCACGCGCGAGCAGCTTCTCCCAGGTGAGCGCCCAGACCGTGAGCTTGGCGCACATCGAGTCGTAGTGCGGCGGGAACTCGTATCCGGTGTAGATCGCGGCATCGGTGCGCACCCCCGGCCCACCGGGCGAATAGTAGCGCGTGATGCGCCCGAAGTTCGGCAGGAAGTCGTTCTTCGGGTCCTCGGCGTTGATGCGAAACTGCATCGCGAAGCCGCGCCGCTGGACGTCTTCCTGGCGGAACGACAACGGCTGACCTTCGGCGATGCAGATCTGCTCCTGCACGATATCGATGCCGGTGATCTGTTCGGTCACGGTGTGCTCGACCTGCAGCCGGGTGTTCATCTCCATGAAATAGAAGTTGCCGTCCTGATCGAGCAGGAACTCCACCGTGCCGGCGTTCTCGTAACCGACGTGCCGGGCGGCGCGCACCGCGAGCTCGCACACCGTCTGGCGCTGGTCGTCGCTCAGCTGTGGCGACGGGGCGATCTCCAGCAGCTTCTGGTGGCGGCGCTGGATCGAGCAATCGCGCTCGAACAGGTGCACAACCGTGCCGTACTTGTCGCCGAGGATCTGTACCTCGATGTGGCGCGGCGCGATGATCGCCTTCTCCAGAAACACATCCGCGCTGCCGAATGCCTTGGTGGCTTCCGACACCACGCGCTCGAATGCGCGCCGCAGCTCCTCTTCGTTGTTGCAGCGCCGGATGCCGCGCCCGCCGCCGCCGGAGGTCGCCTTGAGCATGACCGGGTAGCCGAAGCGCCTGGCGAGCGTCACGGCCTCCTCGGCGCTGGCGAGATTGCCTTCGCTGCCCGGCACCACCGGCACGCCGGCCTGCATCGCCGCCTCCCGGGCAGCGGTCTTGTCGCCCATGCGCCGGATGGCGGCGGGCGAGGGGCCGATGAAGATGATGCCGCGCCGGGCGCAGATCTCGGCCAGCTGGGGATTCTCGGACAGAAAGCCATACCCGGGATGCAGCGCATCGCAGCCGGCCGCCACGGCCAGATTGACGATGCGATGGGCGTTGAGGTAGCCGCCGACCGGATCCGGACCGACGTTGTAGGCCTCGTCGGCCTTCTTGACGTGCAGTGCGTGCCGGTCGGCATCGCTGTAGATCGCGACGGACTTGATGCCCAGTTCCGCGCACGCGCGCACGATCCGCACCGCGATTTCGCCGCGGTTGGCGACCAGAATCTTCCTAATCACGGCGTACTTCGCTCCGTCACAACCGCTGCGACGACCCGGCAGGCCCCCTTGGGTCCTTTTACGGAAACCGCATGGGGGTGTCAACCCGATGAGGCAGCCGGGACACGGAAAAACCTCCATATTTTGACACAAGTTAGCGTCGACTATATGATGCGCGCCCTATGTCGGGCCTCCCGACCACGATCGACCCTGTCATGCTGGCCGACAAGGGTGCACGCCTGTGCGGGCAGATTTCGGTTGCGGCGTTGCCACGGCTCGCCGAATCGTGTCGCAGCCGCGTGGGTACGGTTGACGTGGACCTCGAGTTCACGCGTGGCGACGGCGGTGATGTTCGTCTGATGATTGGCCACATCCGCGTCAGGGTGCGACTGACCTGCCAGCGGTGTCTGGAGGACATGGACTACGAGCTCAGCGCCCGGCCGCGCGTGGTGCTGCTGCGACCGGGAGAATCGGACGAGGCACTGCCGCCGGAAGTCGACAGCCTTACCGTTGACAAACCGATCGCATTGAGCACGTTGGTGGAAGACGAGTTACTGCTGGTCATGCCGATGATTCCGCTGCATGACTTGGCGCATTGTCCGGCGCGCGCGCATGTGACGCCGGCGAAAGCGCAGGACGCGGCAGGCGAGCGCGAACCCAGTCCGTTTGCCGCGCTCGGGCAGCTGAAGCGCAATGGACACTGAACTGGCGGAATCCAAGCACGAGGAAACACCATGGCCGTACAGAAAAGCCGAGTCACCCCATCGAAACGTGGTATGCGTCGTTCCCACGACTCGCTCACCAAGCCGACGCTCGCCGTCGACAAGACAAGCGGCGAGACCCACCGTCGTCATCACATCAGCGCCGACGGGTACTATCGCGGTCGCAAGGTACTCGAGACCAAGTCCGAGTAGTTTTCTGCCATCGCGGGCCGCGCCGGAACATCGTCCTTGACCACGATTGCCCTCGACGCCATGGGGGGCGACCACGGTGTATCGGTCACGATCCCCGCGGCCCTGGCGGTCCTCGACCGCGAGCCCGACGCCCGTCTGATTCTGGTCGGGCAGCGTGATACGGTCGCCGCCGAGCTCAAGCGCCGCCACGCCCGCGAGTCGGAGCGCCTGGTCATTCATCACGCGAGCGAGGTGGTCGCCATGGACGAACCGCCCGCGCAGGCGTTACGCGGCAAGAAGGATTCGTCCATGCGCGTGGCCATCGACCTGGTCAAGCAGGGCAGCGCGCAGGCGTGTGTCAGTGCCGGCAACACCGGCGCCTTGATGGCGACCGCGCGCTTCGTGCTGAAAACGCTGCCCGGCATCGATCGGCCCGCCATCGTCACGACGCTGCCGACCGTCCACAACCATGTGCACGTGCTCGACCTCGGCGCCAATGTCGATTGCACGCCGGAGCAACTGCTGCAGTTCGCCATCATGGGCTCAATCCTGGTCAGCGCGGTCGAGGGCAAGGCACGTCCGCGGATCGGGTTGCTGAACGTCGGCGAAGAGGACATCAAGGGCAATGAGACCGTCAAGAAGGCCAACGAGTTGCTGCGCGCGACCGGCCTCAATTACTGCGGCTACGTCGAGGGCGACGAGATCTACACCGGCGACCTGGACGTGATCGTGTGTGACGGCTTCGTCGGTAACGTCATGCTCAAGACCAGCGAGGGGCTGGCGCGCATGATCACCCACTTCATGAGACAGGAGTTCAAGCGCAACCTGCTGACCAAGCTCTCGGGTGTGGTGGCGCTACCGGTGTTGCGCGCGTTTCGCCGGCGCGTGGATCCGCGCCGCTACAACGGCGCCACCCTCATCGGACTGAACGGCATCGTCATCAAGAGCCACGGCGGCGCCGATGCGCTCGCCTTCGAGCATGCCATCGACGAGGCGCTCACCGAGGTCAACAACGACGTGCCGCAGCGTATCGGCCGGGAGCTGGCCGCCCTGCACGGCCGGGAGCTGGCCGCCTCGTAGGCGGTGCAAGGTGACGATGAACTATTCACGCGTCGTTGGCACCGGCGGTTACCTGCCGGAGAAGGTGCTCACCAACTACGACCTCGAGAAGATGGTCGAAACCACCGACCAGTGGATCGTGGAACGCACCGGAATCCGCGAGCGCCATATCGCCGCCGACAACGAGACCTGCTGTGATCTGGCCGAGCAGGCCACGCGGCGCGCGCTCGCCGCGGCCGGCGTGAAGGCGAGCGAGCTCGATCTCATCGTGGTCGCGACCACCACGCCCGACCAGGTGTTTCCGAGCACCGCCTGCCTGCTGCAGGAGCGGCTCGACGTGCACGGCTGCGCGGCGTTCGACGTGCAGGCGGTATGTACCGGCTTCGTCTATGCCCTCGGTGTGGCGGACAAGTTCGTGCGCACCGGCAGCGCCAGGCGCGTCCTGGTCGTGGGCGCCGAGACACTGTCGCGCATCATTGACTGGAAAGACCGTTCCACCTGCGTGTTGTTCGGTGACGGGGCCGGTGCCGTGGTGCTGGCAGCCGACAGCGCCCCCGGCATCATCTCCTCACACCTGCACGCCGACGGGCAGTACAAGGACCTGCTGCATGTGCCGGCCGGCGTGTCCAAGGGCTACTCCAAGATGATGGAGGGCGAGGCCTATCTGCAGATGCAGGGCAGCGAGGTGTTCAAGGTGGCGGTGACGACGCTCGGACGCATCGTCGATGAGACGCTGGAGGCCAACAACATGCGCAAGTCGGAGATCCAGTGGCTGGTGCCGCACCAGGCGAACGTGCGCATCATTGCCGCGACCGCGAAGAAGCTCGGCATGTCGATGGATCAGGTGGTGATGACGGTCGATCGTCATGGCAACACCTCCGCAGCATCGATCCCGCTCGCCTTCGATGAGGCCGTGCGCGATGGGCGCATCGAACGCGGCCATCATGTCCTGATGGAGGCCTTCGGCGGCGGCTTCACCTGGGGCTCGGTGTTGCTGAAATACTGAGGGCTGCGCTGGCGGGGGCTGGGCGCGTTGAGCGGGCAGGGCCATGCCGAAACCGGGGGTGCCGCCCCAATCGATTGGCAAGTGTGTGCAACCACAAACCTGAAGACAGAACCATGAAGCTCGCGTTCGTATTTCCCGGTCAGGGCTCGCAATCGGTCGGCATGCTGAATGCGCTCGCCGGCGAATCGCCGAGCGTGCAGCGCACGTTCGGCGAGGCCGCCGCGGCGCTCGGTTACGATCTGTGGGCGCTCGTCGCCCAGGGTCCCGAGGAGCGGCTCAACCAGACGCAGGTGACGCAGCCGGCCATGCTGGCCGCGGGCGTGGCGGTGTGGCGCGTGTGGCAGGAGCGCCACGGCCCGCAGCCAGTGGTGCTCGCCGGGCACAGTCTCGGGGAGTACACGGCGCTGGTGTGCGCCGGGGCACTCGAGTTCACTGACGCCGTGCGGCTCGTGGCCGATCGCGGCCGCTTCATGCAGGAGGCGGTGCCGGCCGGGCAGGGCGGCATGGCGGCCATCCTCGGGCTGGAGGACGAGGCGGTGCGCACGCTGTGCGCCGAGGCGGCCCACGGCGAGGTGCTCGAGGCCGTCAACTACAACTCGCCCGGGCAGGTCGTGATCGCCGGCACGGCGGCCGCCGTGGCACGCGGCGTGGAACGGGCCAAGGCGGCGGGCGCGAAACGCGCCCTGGTGCTGCCGGTGAGTGTGCCGTCACACTGCCGGCTGATGCACCCGGCCGCGCAGCGCCTGGCCGAACGCCTGCGCGAGGTGCCGATCGCCACGCCGCGCATCCCGGTGCTGCACAACGTGCACGTGCACGCGGAAACGCAGGCCGATGCCATTCGCGAGGCGCTGGTGCGCCAGGTCGAGTCCCCGGTGCGCTGGGTCGAGACGATTCAGAAGATGCTGGCCGATGGCGTCAGCCAGTTGATCGAGTGCGGACCGGGCAAGGTGCTGGCCGGGCTCAACCGGCGTATCGACCGGCGTGCCGATACGCTGCCGGTGTTCGACCCGGCAAGCCTCAATGAGGCACTGACCAAGCTCGGTGCGCAGGCGTAGCAGAAGAGAAGGAGGACAACGCATGACGCTGCAAGGGGAAGTCGCACTGGTGACCGGCGCATCGCGCGGCATCGGTATGGCCATCGCGCTCGAGCTCGCGCGCCAGGGGGCCTATGTCGTGGGCACGGCCACCAGCGCCGCGGGTGGCGACACGATCGGCAAGGCGCTGGCGGATCACGCGCTCACCGGGCGCGGCGCGGTACTGAACGTGACCGAGGCCGCATCGATCGAGGCACTGCTCAAGGACATGGAGGGCAGTTGCGGCATGCCTTCCATTCTCGTGAACAACGCCGGCATCACGCGCGACAATCTGTTGCTGCGCATGAGCGAGGAGGACTGGGATGCGATCCTCGACACCAATCTCAAGTCCGTCTACCGCATGTCGAAGGCCTGCCTGCGCGCCATGACCAAGGCGCGCAAGGGCCGCATCATCAGCATCGCCTCGGTGGTCGGCGCGACCGGCAATCCGGGGCAGGCCAACTACGCCGCCGCCAAGGCCGGCATCCTGGGCTTCACCAAGTCGCTCGCGCGCGAGGTCGGGTCGCGCAACATCACGGTCAATGCCGTGGCGCCCGGGTTCATCGAGACCGACATGACGCGCGCCCTGTCCGAGGCGCAGCGCACGGCGCTGCTGGGCCAGATACCGCTCGGGCGGCTCGGCAGTCCCGAGGACATCGCCCACGCGGTGGCGTTCCTGGCCGGACCGGCGGGCGGCTATATCACGGGCACCACCCTGCATGTCAACGGCGGCATGTACATGATTTGAGAGGACCGTCCCGCTTGCTGGACGGGTTTGGGCAAATGGTGTTAACTATGCGCCCGCAAACGGCCGGGGAGGCCGAATTCGGAGGAAAAAGCAACCATGAGCAGTGTTGAAGAACGCGTCAAGAAAATCGTAGTCGAGCAACTCGGCGTCAATGAAGGTGAAGTGAAGGCCGAGGCCTCTTTTGTCGACGACCTGGGCGCGGATTCGCTCGACACCGTGGAGCTGGTGATGGCCTTGGAAGAGGAATTCGATTGCGAGATTCCCGATGAAGAGGCGGAGAAGATCACCACCGTGCAGCAGGCCATCGATTACATCAACGCCCACCTGAAGAAGTAGCGGCGACGAACACCGAGGCCGTCATCCACGCGGGTGGAGACGGCCTTTTGATTTTCCGGCGCACCGCCAGCCACGCAAAGGAGCCCTCTTGAGCAAGCGACGCGTCGTGATCACCGGGCTTGGCATCCTCTCGCCAGTCGGCATTGGCGTCGCGGAGAACTGGAAGAACATCGTCGCCGGCCGCAGCGGCATCACCCGCATCACCCATTTCGATGCCAGCGGTTTCGCCTCGACCATCGCCGGTGAAGTGAAGAATTTCGACATCGGCGCCTACGGGATTTCCGAGAAGGAGGCGCGCCGCATGGACCGCTTCATCCAGCTCGGCATGGCGGCGGCGATCGAGGCGATCAGGGAAGCGGGCCTCACGGTCACCGAGGCGAACGCGGAACGCATCGGTGTGCACATCGGCGCCGGCATCGGCGGCGTCGGCACGATTGAAGACGTCACACGCACGTTGCACGAGAAGGGACCGCGGCGCGTGTCGCCGTTCTACATCCCGATGAGCATCATTAACATGATCTCCGGCGACCTGTCGGTCATGTACGGCCTCAAGGGGCCGAACCTGGCGATGGTCACGGCCTGCGCCACCGCCACCCACAGCATCGGGGACGCCGCGCGCCTCATCGAGTACGGCGACGCCGACGTGATGATCGCCGGTGGCGCCGAGGCGGCGATCACGCCCTCGAGCGTGGCCGGCTTCGGCAACGCCAAGGCGCTGTCGACGCGCAACGACCACCCGGAGACGGCCAGTCGCCCGTGGGACAGGGAGCGCGACGGCTTCGTGCTGGGGGAGGGTGCCGGCATCGTGGTGCTGGAGGAGTACGAGCACGCGCGCAAGCGCGGGGCGCGTGTCTATTGCGAGCTGATCGGCTTCGGCATGAGCGGCGACGCCTACCACATGACCAGCCCGCCGGAGGACGGTGAGGGGGCGGCGCGATGCATGCGCAACGCCCTGCGCAATGCCGGGGTCAATCCCGATCAGGTCCAGTACATCAACGCGCATGGCACCTCGACGCCGCTCGGCGACCGCGCCGAGACAATGGCGGTGAAGGCCGCGTTCGGCGCGCATGCCGCACGTCTGGCGGTGAGTTCCACCAAGTCGATGACCGGGCACCTGCTGGGGGCGGCTGGCGGCGTCGAGGCCGTGTACACGGCGCTCGCGCTGCATCACCAGATCGCGCCGCCCACTATCAACCTGGTGACGCCCGATCCGGACTGCGACCTCGACTACGTGCCGAATGCGGCGCGCGACCTCAAGATCGACGTGGCGCTGTCGAATTCCTTCGGCTTCGGGGGGACGAACGGCACACTCGTGTTCCGCCGTCTGGTGTGAGTGCGGCCGCGCCCCGCTGCGTCGTCGAGCGCTGCCACACCCCTCCTGACCTGCTCGCGCTGCACGCGGCCGACCCGCAGCGCTATCCGTTTCTCCTGCAAAGTGTGGTGCACGGTACGCCGCGCGCACGCTACGACATCCTGTTTGCGTTTCCCGGCACGACCCTGGCGCTGGCCGCCGATGGGGTGCTGCGCCTCGACGAGCGCGCGCTTGCGCACCGCGACTTTCTCGCCGAGCTCGATCGGCAGTGGGCATCGCACGGCGCGGCGGCCCCCGACACACGCGCGGGCGAGCAGCTGCCCTTTTGTGGCGGCTGGTTCTTGTTCCTGGCCTATGAGCTGCTGGGCACCATCGAACCGTCGGTGGTCGGGCTGTGCCACGAGGCCAGCCTGCCGGTGGCGCTTGCCGTGCGGATGCCGGCAGCGATTGTGCATGATCACGTCAGGCAGCAGGCCTACCGGGTGTGCGAGGCGTCGCAGGCGCACGCCTACCTGCCCGAGCTGCGTCGCGACGCGGCCGCGGCAACCGCGGTGGGTGATGCGCCGCTGCAGGTCACGCGCCTGACGGAGGACGAGCCGCAGGCGTTTCTCGCCGGCGTGGCGCGGGTGCGCGACTACATCCGCGCCGGTGACGTGTTCCAGGTCAACCTCTCGCGTGCGTGGCAGGCCGAGCTCGCCCAACCGCTGGCGCCGCACGCGCTCTACCGGCGGCTGCGTGCCGCCAACCCCGCGCCATTCGCCGGCCTCATGGTCCTGCCCGGTGCGCGTGCCGTGATCAGCTCCTCGCCGGAACGTCTCGTCGAGCTGCGCGCGGGGCGCGTCAGTACGCGCCCGATCGCCGGCACCTACCCGCGCTCGCTCGATCCGGCCGAGGACGCCGTTTGGTCGCGCGAGCTGCTGGCGCATCCCAAGGAACGCGCCGAGCACGTCATGCTCATCGACCTCGAGCGCAATGACCTGGGGCGTGTGTGTCGCAGCGGAAGTGTGCAGGTGCATGAACTCATGGTGCTCGAGTCATACCGCCATGTGCACCATATCGTGTCGGAGATTTGCGGTACGCTGCGTCCGGGGATGACGCCGGGCGCCGTCATTCGCGCGGTGTTCCCCGGGGGCACCATCACCGGCTGCCCGAAGGTGCGCTGCATGCAGATTATCGCCGAGCTCGAACGCGCGCCACGTGGCGCCTACACCGGCTCCATGGGATATCTCAATCACGATGGCAGCATGGACCTGAATATCCTGATTCGTACCATCGTCCAGGACGGTCTGCAGGTGCACCTGCGCGCGGGGGCGGGAATCGTCGCCGACTCCCTGCCGGAGCGTGAACTGGCCGAGACGCGCGCCAAGGCGCGCGGCCTGCTGGCCGCGCTGGGGCCGATGTGAGCGACGCGCTCGCCACACGCATCAACGGCGCGCCGGGCGAGGCCGTGTCGGTGCACGATCGCGGCCTGCACTACGGCGATGGTCTGTTCGAGACCGTGGCGGTGGCTGAGGGTCGGCCGCTGCTATGGGAGCGCCATCTCGCGCGCCTGAGCGCCGGCGCCGCGCGCCTGCACATGCCGATGCCCGAGGCCGCGACGTTGACGGACGAGGCACATCAGCTCTGCCACGGGCATGCGCGCGCCGTCCTCAAGGTGCTGCTCACCCGCGGCAGCGGTGGCCGTGGCTACGCGCCGCCGCACGCGGTCTTGCCGACGCGCGTGCTTGCCGTGTATCCGTGGCCCGCCGCGGTGCACGGGCGCGCAGACGCCGGGGTGCGGGTGTGTGTATGCCGCACCCGGCTCGGCAGCAACCCGGCGCTGGGCGGCATCAAGCACCTCAACCGGCTGGAGCAGGTCCTGGCGCGCGCGGAGTGGTCGCAGGAGTACGCGGAGGGCCTGATGCTGAACGGCGAGGGCGACGTCATCGAAGGCACCATGTCGAACGTATTTGCCGTGCTCGACGGCGGACTGGTGACGCCCGACGTGGCATGCTGCGGCGTGGCCGGCGTGATGCGCGCGCTGCTCATCGAACGCGCACGCGCTATACTGCCGGTCGACGTGACACGCGTGCCGCTCGCCGACCTGGTGCGCGCCACCGAGGTCTTTCTCACCAACAGCATCATCGGCATCTGGCCGGTCACGCAGTTGGTCGGGGCAGCACCGGGCGGTGGCGCACGGACCTACCCGGTGGGACCCATCACGCGCCAGCTGCAGCAGCGCATCGCCGACGCCCTACCCACACCATGAGACCCTTCAAGACACTTGCCCTGGCGGCGCTCGTGGTCGCGTGCGTCATCGGCGCGTATGCCGGGTGGTATTGGTGGCGGCCGTTGCATCCCGGCAGCGAGACCTATCTAGTGAAGCCGGGGGCCGGATTGGCCGCGCTGGCGCGCGAGCTGCACGCGCGTGGCGCACTTCCCGAGACCCGCACGTTCGTCGTCATCGGCACCTTGCTCGGTCACGCGCGCGATCTCAAGTCCGGCGAGTATCGCTTCGATGACGGCATCCGTGCCGGACAGCTGCTCGATCGGGTCGTGCGCGGCAAGGTGGTCGAGTATCCGCTGACACTCGTGGAAGGCTGGACCTTCAGGCAGTTCCTGCAGGCACTCGCCCAGGCGCCCAAGCTGACACAGACTCTCACCGGCGCCACGCCCGCCGAGATCATGGCGCGTCTGGATCGGCCCGGCGAGCACCCCGAGGGTCGCTTCTACCCCGATACCTATCGGTACAGCGCCGGACAGACCGATTTGTCCGTCCTGCGCCGCGCCTACGAACGCATGCAAAGTACCTTGCAGCGTGAGTGGGATGGGCGCCGGTCCGATGTGCCGCTCAAGACGCCCTACGAGGCATTGATCCTCGCCTCCATTGTCGAGAAGGAGACCGGCCAGGCGGACGAGCGCCCGTTGATCGCCGGTGTATTCATCAATCGCCTGCGGCGCAACATGAGGCTGCAGACCGATCCGACGGTGATCTACGGGCTCGGCGAGGCCTTCGACGGCGATCTGCGCCTCAAGGACCTGCGCGCCGACACGCCCTACAACACCTACACGCGCAGCGGCCTGCCGCCGACACCGATTGCCATGCCGGGCGGGGCTGCGCTGCGCGCGGTGCTGCACCCGGCCGAAACGCGCGCGCTGTACTTTGTTTCGCGCGGCGACGGCAGCCACGAGTTCTCGGAGACGCTGGAGCAGCACAATCAGGCCGTCATCAAGCACCAGCTGCGGGGGCCGGCGCGCCCCGGGCGCCTTCTCTTCGTACCCGGCGGGATCATGAGCCGGCGTGCATGGTTCATCACATTGGAGGGCGGGGAGGGTGCCGGCAAGAGCACCAGCCTGGCGATCGTACAGCGGTGGCTCGAGCAGGCCGGCCACACCGTCGTCGTGACGCGCGAGCCGGGCGGCACCCCGCTCGGCGAGCGGGTGCGCGACCTGCTGCTGCATGCGCACGACCTCGACATCGTGCCGGAGGCGGAATTGCTGCTCATGTTCGCCGCCCGTGCCCAGCATCTGGCGCGCGTCATCCGTCCGGCCCTGGCGCGGGGCGAGACCGTATTGTGCGACCGCTTCACCGACGCCACCTATGCCTATCAGGGTGCCGGTCGCGGCATCGCCATGGCGCGCATCGCGACGCTCGAGCAATGGGTGCAGGATACGCTGCGCCCTGACCTGACCCTGCTGCTCGACGTGCCGGTGGAAGTCGGGCTCGCGCGCGCCGGACAGCGCGGCACGCCCGACCGCTTCGAGCAGGAGCAGTTCGACTTCTTCGAGCGCGTGCGTGCCTGCTATCGCCAGCGTGCCGCCGCCGAACCGCTACGCATACGCATGATCGATGCGAGCCAGGAGCAGAGCGCGGTCGAGCGCCAGATACAGTTCGTGCTCACCGAGGTGATCAGTGCGCGCCGCTGAAGAAGACACGCCGGTGCGCCCGCCGCGGCCGCAGATCTTGCCATGGCATGAGGCCGTGTGGCGCCAGCTGACGCGCGATCTGGACCGTCTGCCCCATGCGATCCTGCTGCAGGGCGCCCCCGGCGTGGGCAAGCACGAGCTGGCCCGCCGACTGGCCGAGACACTGTTGTGTGCCGCGCCCGGTGACGCGTCGGCGGCCTGCGGCCAATGTCACGGCTGCGCGCTGCTGGCGGCCGGCACGCATCCCGATCTGCTGACGGTCGAGCCGCAGGGCGACAGCAGGTCTGTCACCATCGATCAAGTGCGCGCGCTCGGGGGGTTTCTTGCCCTCAAGCCCCATACCGCGCGGCGCAAGGTGGTCATCCTGCAGCCGGCCGATGCCATGAATGTCCACGCGGCCAACAGCCTGCTGAAAGCACTGGAGGAGCCGCCGCTCGGCAATGTCCTGCTGCTCGTGTCGGATCGGCCAACCCGGCTGCCAGCGACCATTCGCAGCCGCTGTGCCCGGATCACGGTACGGCGCCCGCAGCCAACACAGGCACTTGCCTGGCTGACGGCGCAGGGTATCGGGGCGCCGGAGGCAGAGCTGCTGCTCGGCCTGGCAAACGGGGCACCACTGCGGGCCAGGCAGCTCGGTAACGAGGGGTTCCACCGGCACGTGCCGGTACTGACGCAGGAGCTGCGCGGTCTGATCGGCGGCGTCTGCGATCCCGTGGCCTGCGCCGCCCGCTGGCGGGATCTGGGCGCCGAGCGCTGCTTGGCGTGGCTCTATGACTACGTGGCCGGGGAAATAAAGGCAGGAACGGGGTGCGGAACGGGCAGCTTGCAGGAAGGGACCAAGGCGTTAGACTTAAGAAAATTACACGATTTTCTTGATGTGGTTTCCGAGGCGTATCGGCAGCTGGCCGGTTCGCTGGACGACTTACTCTTGCTGGAAGACATCCTGATCCGCTGGTCGCGCCTGGCGCGTTGATCGGCCCCTACGACCGGGCAAGCAATCCCCTATGACCGACCAAGCCAATCCGCCCAAGCCGAACATCCCGCGACCGGTCAGACCGGTCGCCGCCGGCGCGCGCCCCGGTGTCCTGTCCCTGACCATCAAGGACAAGAACGCGCTGTATGCCGCGTACATGCCCTATGTGAAGGGTGGCGGCATCTTCGTGCCGAGCAATCGCCCCTACAAGCTGGGCGAGGAGGTGTTCATGCTGCTCACACTCATGGACAGCAAGGAGAAGATACCGGTGGCCGGGCATGTCGTATGGGTGACACCACCCGGGGCGCAGGGCAGCCGCACCGCGGGCATCGGCATTCAGTTCAGCGAAAAGGACTCGGGTGTGGCGCGCACCAAGATCGAGACGCTCCTGGCCGGACACCTCAACTCCGACCGGCCGACGCATACGATGTGATGCAGCCGCCGCTGGTCGATTCCCACTGTCACCTCAACTTCGAGCCGCTCGGCGCCAATCTCGGCGGCGTGTTGCGCAACGCCCGCGCCAGTGGGGTGCGGCACATGCTGTGCGTCGGAGTGACCATCGAGAAGTATCCGGAGGTGCGGGCCCTGGCGCAGCAGCACGCCAACGTGTTCGCCTCGGTCGGGGTCCATCCGAACGAGCAGGGCGTGCATGACCCGACTGTTGATGAGCTGGTCGACTTGGCCCGCGAGCCGCGCGTCGTGGCCATCGGCGAGACCGGACTCGACTATTACCGTTCGCAGGGCGATCTCGCCTGGCAGCACGAGCGTTTCCGGCGCCACATTCGCGCCGCCCGGACCTGTGGCAAACCGCTCATTATTCATACGCGCGATTCCGCCGCCGACACCCTTCGCATCATGGAAGAGGAGGGCGCCGGGGAGATTGGCGGGGTGATGCACTGCTTCACGGAGTCCTGGGAGGTCGCACACCGGGCCCTGGATCTCGGTTTCTACGTTTCATTCTCGGGGATCGTGACGTTCCGCAATGCCACGGCCTTGCGCGAGGTGGCGCGGCGCATACCGGCAGACCGCCTGCTGATCGAGACCGATGCACCCTACCTGGCGCCCGTGCCGCACCGGGGAAGAACCAACGAACCGGCGTTCGTGCGACATGTCGCCGAATGCGTAGCTGAGGTTCGCGGGGAGTCGCTGGCATCCGTGGCCGAAGCCACAACCGACAACTTTTTTCGCCTTTTCCGCGCGGCCGTACCGGCTGCCAGCGCCAGCCAGACTGCAGACATGACATCACTATAGTGCTGCAAGTAACTGTATTTTTGTAATAAAGTTATATCAGTTCGAGCGCCTCCGCGAGTTGAGCCTCGGGCGTGTAGAAGTGCGGCGAGAAGCGAATAGCGCCACCGCGCTGGGCACAGATAATCCCGCGCCGAATCAAGCGTTGCCAGAGTTCACCGGTTGGCGAGGAACGGCTGCGGAAACTGACGATACCGGCATAGCGCCCGGGGCGGGAGTCGGACAGCAGCTCGAGGTCTGCCCGTGCAGCGATGCGAGCCAGCAGATACCGGCTGCGTGCCAGCAGCTGCTCCTCGATTTCAGTGAGCCCGATCTCCTCGATTAGCGAAAGGCTGGCCGCCAACGCCTGGATGCCGAGCATGTTAGGGCTGCCACACTCGAAGCGCCGCGCGCTGCGCGCCACGCGCCAATCCTTGCGGTCGTAGTCGCCAACGTCTTCCACCATGTGCCAGCCGTACTGGTGCAGGGTCAGACGCTCCCGCCATGGCGCCGAACAGTAGAAGACCGCCACGCCCTCCGGCGCCATCAGCCATTTGTGCCCGTCGGCCATGAGAAAGTCGACGCGCATGGCTTGCACGTCGTGGCGAACGGCACCGAGCCCCTGGATGGCATCGACGCAAAAGGCGATACCCCGCCGGTGGCATCCGTCCCCGAGCCGCATGAGGTCGAGGCGCAGGCCGCTGGCGTACTGAACCGAGCTCACCGACAGCAGTCCTGTGCCGGTGTCACAGGCATCGAGCAGCGCGGCCTCGGGGTCCGTAGCAGTGCGTAGCGGTACCTGTCGCACGCTGACGCCGGAGCGCGCAAGCGATTCCCATACGATCCGATTGCTGGGAAATTCCTCATCGCTGATCACGACGTTGCTGCCGGGCTTCCACGGGAAGCCGTGGGCAACGACGGACAGTGCCTCCGAGGTGTTCTTGAGCAGCGCGATGTCGTCGGCGGCCGGGGCATTAACGAGGCGGGCGAGACTGGTCTTGAGCCGCTGTTCGTCCTGCAGCCAACGCGGATAGCCGCGGGCGCCATGATGGACGCATTCCGCCGCAAAGCGTGTCACCGCGGTCGCGGTACGCTGTGGCCACGGCGCCACCGCTGCGTGATTGAGGTAGATGAGCTCGCGCGTGATCGGGAACTCAAGGGCGAGGAAGTCGGCACTCACGGTCATGACGCCACGCGCATTCGGTTGGGGGAACTCCGGGAGCGTGACTATACGCGCACGCCGGCGGCAGCAACCTAGACGGGGGCGCCGTGGACAGACGGTCGTCGCCATCGCACCGGCGATATTTCCAACGGGCGCATAATGTATATTATGTCAAATCGTGTTTAGGCGGCTGTAGCGCTCCACCAACTACTACCCAATGTCTCCAAGTGCCGGGGGCCACAGCCCACCCGCCTGCCGAGCTCCGCACCGCGCTTCCTTGGCAGAGCCCGGGTGGATTGTGCACCCAGCGCGCGTCCGCCGGACGCTAACTGGTGTGCCTCGCGCCCACCGCACCTCCCAAGCAGTCTCGCGTTCCTGGGGCACGGATACCTACGGCCCCACGTCGCGCGCCCAGGGTGCCTCGCGGGGCCGGGGCTTTGGTGGAAGGCGCGTGGCTGCTGGCCAGCGACTGCGCGCCGCTCGGCGTCCCGCACCGGTCGCCTGCCTTGCGGGCGACGTAACCGCGGCCACCGTTGACCGGCGCGTTCGCCTGCGAGTGTGTGGCACAGGCAAAGCTCTTTGCTTCCCGATTGACGGCAAACTCAAAACGCGCTAGCGCGTGCCCGGCATCAGGCCGACAGGTTTTTGTGCCGCCGGGTGTTTCATTTATGATCGTCTCAGTCCGGCACCCGCACCGGTTCATGGAGGAAGGTATGGAAGCCTGTCGTGAGTTCGTGTTGCCCCTGGATTTTCCCAAGTATTCCGAGCTGTACTGTCACTACGATCGAGAACGCGCCGCTCTCTGGTACTACCTCAATTCCCCCCGCCCCTGTTCGACCCTGCGGCTGGCCACCGAGATCCGCGACCTGCAGGAGCGGGTGACGGCATACTTCAAGGCCGCGCCGCAGGCCAAGGACCATCTGCACTACCTGGTGTGCGCCTCCGCCACACCGCAGGTGTTCAATCTGGGCGGCGATCTCCCGCTGTTCATCAAGCTCGTCACGGAACGCGATCGCGATGCGTTGTCGCACTACGCGCGGCTGTGCATCGACGTGGTCTATCACAACTGGACCAACCTCGGCATTCCATCGCTCACCACGATATCCCTGGTGCAGGGCACGGCACTTGGCGGTGGCTTCGAGGGCGCGCTGTCGAGCAATGTCCTGATCGCAGAGGAAGGCGCGCAGCTCGGTTTCCCGGAGATCCTGTTCAACCTGTTTCCCGGCATGGGTGCCTACAGCCTGCTGGCGCGGCGCATCGAGCCGTGGCGGGCGGAGCGGCTGCTGCGCACGGCGCGCCAGTACCCGGCACGCGAGCTGTGGGAGATGGGTGTGGTCGACGTGGTGGCACCGAGTGGTGAGGGCGTGCACGCGGTCAATGACTTCATCCGCCGTCGCCAGCATACCCGCATGGGCCATCAAGCGATTCATCGGGTGCGCCAGCGCGTGAATCCACTGACTCTGGAAGAGCTGGTGGATATCGTCGAGATCTGGGTCGACAGCGCGCTGCAGCTGTCCGAGCGCGACCTGCGCGCGATGGCACGGTTGGCGGAAGCGCAGCCGAAATTGCACCAGGCGCGCGACGAGACGCCGCGCGCGCGGCCGGCGGCAACGGTGCAGCCGCTGCTGCCTGCGGTTACGGCGTTTTCAGTGAGTAATTGAGCCGGCGGTCAACGCCGGTCAGTGGCCGCCGCGGGTCGTGTCTGACACGCGGCTCGGCTGATCGCCGGCGAGACTGATCAGGCTGCGCATCGCGCTGAGGGTCTCGTCAAACGCCGCCTGCATCTGCTTCAGCAGCATTTCGCGTTCGCGCAAGAAGCCGACGAGCCCGCCACGCTCCGCCTCCTGACACACCTCCATCAGCCGGCTGCCGCCGACATTGGCGGCGTTGCCTTTGAGCGCGTGCACCGCGTCGCAGAACGCCGGGTGGCTGCGCGTGGCGCAGGCCTGCGCGATCTTGCCCAGCAGATCGCTGCCCTCGCGCTCGTATTGCGCGACGATCTGCGCCATCTCGCGCGGATCATCGTAAAGGCGATCGAGCTCCGCAAGCACGCTGAGATCAAGCACGTCCCCGACGGTTGTGCTGTTGCCGGCGGCGGCGCTCGCGGCGCTGCCTACGCGCGGCGTCAGCATTTCGACCTGGCTGTCCTGCAGCAGGCGCTCGACCTCGGCGAGCAGATCGGCAGCCGTGACCGGCTTGGACAGGTAGGCATCGGCCCCGGCATCGGCGCATTCCTGCTTGGCAGTGAAGGTGGCATTGGCGGTCAGCACGATGATCGGCAGGCGCGAACGCGGCCGCGTGGCGCGGTATTGTCGCACCACGCCGGTGCCATCGAGCCCCGGCATATGCATGTCGAGGACGGCCAGGCGAAAACCACCGGCGTACAGGCGCTCGAGCGCCTCGTCGCCGGTCTCCGCCAGCTGTACGTCATAACCCGCCTGCTCCAGCATGCGCCGCACGATCATGAGGTTGGTGCGATTGTCGTCGGCGACCAGAATGCGTGGCCGCTTCCCTTCCGACCGGCCCCACAACCAGGGCGCCACGCTGACCACGCGCCCTTCCCCCGCCGCAGTCCGCGCCGGCGACGCGTGCAGCGCCGCATGCACGGTGCCCAGATCGGCCGCCGCATCGAGCACCGCGCTATAGCCCCATTCCCGCAACCGCTCCACGAACGGGCTGGCACGGCAGACCAGCAGCAGCGGAACGTTGGCCGACACTGCCTTGGCGCACAGCTCGTCGCAGCGGTGTTTGCCGTCCGGATCGATGGCAAGCGCGGCGTCGATGAACACGGCATGAACGGGGTTGCCCAAACGGATGGCGCGCGCCAGCGTGTCCGTGACGGCGTCGGCCGAGGTGACGCACAGGAGCTGGCCGGACAAGCGTTTGAGCATCCCCCGGTAGTGCTCGACGATCTGCGGGTCTTCACTCAGCAGAATCGCTCGCACGTCGGACATCGCCTCGTCCGGCACCGCCGCGGCCTCCGAGATCTCGAAGGGAATCTCGCACCAGAAGACGCTGCCCTGCCCTTTGATGCTCTGCACGCCGATGCGACCGCCCATGAGCTCGACCAGCTGCTTTGCAATGGTGGTGCCGAGCCCGGTGCCGCCGTGGCGCCGCGTGGTGCTGCTGTCTTCCTGCACGAAACTGTCGAAGATGCGGTCGATGGCCTCAGGAACGATGCCGATGCCGGTATCGCGCACCTCCATGCGAATCACCGCATGCTTGTTTGTGGCGTCGCGCCCGCCGGTGACCTCCAGCCACACCGATCCCTTTTCCGTGAACTTGACCGCATTGGAAAGCAGATTCAGCAGGATTGCGCGCAGGTGGTAGGGGTCGCCCACGATGCGGTACGGCGTCTCGGGGGCAATGCGCGGGAGCAACCGCAGTCCTTTCTGTGTCGCCGCTGGCCGCACCATGCCGGCGGCGGAGTTCACGACGTCGTGAAGATCGAACTTGATTTTCTCGAGATTGAGCTTGCCGGCCTCCAGCTTGGACAGGTCGAGTATGTTGTTGATCTGGCTTAGCGACACCTGCACCGAATCGCGAAT
>CAZVUN010000029.1:0-20702 GCA_964629975.1 uncultured Acidiferrobacteraceae bacterium
GTCCTCAATCAGCGCAGTGTCGCGCTCACGGCGCAGTACTGGAACCCGATCCTCGACTACGTGAGCAAGAAAAGCGGCGTGCCGCTCGCGCTCAAGATGGGCAAGACCGCGGTCGAGACCACCGAGATGACGGTGCGGGGCGAGTTTGCCTTCGTCTACACCAACCATCTGTTCACGCCGGAGCGCAGCAAGCTCGGCTACCGGGTGATCGCACGCACCACCAGTCCCAGCATTCGCGCGGCGATCATCGTCCCCCAGGGCTCGACGCTGCGGTCGCTCGCTGAGCTTGGCGGCAAGGCCGTGGCATTCCCGTCGCGCGAGGCATTCGTCGGTTACTGGGTGCCGATGGACGCGCTCATGCGCGCCGGCGTGACGGTGACGCCGTCGTTTGCCGGCAACCAGGAAGGCGCCATCGCGCAGCTGCAAGCCGGCAAGGTCGCGGCCGCGGCCGTCAATCTCAACGTGCTCGAGAACTACGCCCACCGCGAGGGCTTTGCGTACCGTACGCTGTGGAGCTCGGAGGGCTATCACGACCTGCCGATCATGGCCAATCCGGCGCTGCCGCCCGACAAGGTCGAGGCGGTGCGCAAGGCGTTCATCGACATGGCGCGCGATCCGGATGGCAGTCGCATCCTGCAGGCGGGGGCCGAACTGCTCAAGCTCAAAAAGCCGGTCGGGTTCATCGCCGCCGGCGATCCCGACTACAGCAGCTACCGGCGCTTCTACAAGACCACGGCAGTCAAGTCGGGCGGCTAGATGACCCTCGGCACACGCCTGCAGGACCTGTGGTTCAACACCGGGCTGCTCGCGCGCCTGCTGTGGGCCGTGGGAGCGGTGTTCTGCATCGGCGCGGTGATCCACACCCACCTCATCATCCGCACCAGCGCCGCGGGCCATGAGGCACGCCATCGCGCCGAGCTGGGCGAGACCCTGGAGACCCTCGCGCCGATCATCGCGGAGCAGGCCGTGATCGGCGACTACGCCAGCATCCGCCAGCTCCTGCTGTCGGCGGCCCAACGGCGCGCCGACATCGAGCGCATCACCTGGCGCGACCGCGGCGGGCGCGAGCTGGTGGCCGACGAGCTGCCCGAGCGCCCGCAGGCGCCCGCCTGGTTCACCGCCTGGGCGGATATCGCGACGCAGCAGGAATCGATCCCGGTGCGCCTCGGGGGCAGCGACTACGGCGAGCTCACGGTGCGCATGACCGCGACACCGGCGGTCAACGAGCTGTGGCACCTGGTCGTCTACCAGGCGCTCGCGCTCGCGCTGGTGACGCTCGTGAGCTTCGCTGCCATCGCGTTCGTGATCCGCGCCAATCTGCGCCCGCTGGCGCGCCTGTCGCAGGCCGCCGACCGGTTCCGGGCCGGCGACTACAGCATTCGCATCCCGGTCAGCGGCGCGCGCGAGGGGCGCGCCGCAGTCGAGGCCTTCAACAACATGGCCGGACGCATCGAGCGGCTGGTCAAGGCGCTGTCGGACAACCGCGAGGCCCTGGTCGAGCAGCTGCACTTCACCGAGGTGCTGTTCGATTCCATCCCGCTGCCGGTGTTCTTCAAGGACCCCGACGGTATCTACCTCGGCGTCAACAAGGCCTGGGAGCGGTTCTTCGGCACGCCGCGCAGCGCCATTGTCGGGCGCCCGCTCGAGGAGCTCTACCTGCACGACCCGCAGACCGCGGCGCTGCATCGCGCCAAGGACGCCGAGCTGTGGACGAGTCGCGGGACCCAGAACTACGAGGTCACGCTCACGATGCGGGACGGGCGGCAGTTCCAGACCATGTACTCGAAGGCGACCTTCACGCACGCCGATGGCAGCCTCGCCGGGCTGATCGGCATCATCGCCGATCTCACCGAACTGAAGGACGCCGAGGTCAAGATGCGGGCCGCGCTGCTCGACAAGCTCTCGGCCGAATCGGCGAGCCAGGCGAAGAGCGCGTTTCTGGCCAACATGAGCCACGAGATCCGCACGCCGCTCACCGCCATCATCGGGTTTTCCGAATCGCTGCTCGATCACGGCCAGTCGCTGTCCGACCGGGTCGACTCGATCCAGACCATCATCCGCTCGGGCCGGCACCTGCTCGGCATCATCAATGACATCCTGGATCTGTCCAAGATCGAGGCCGGCAAGCTCGAGCTCGAACGCGCGCCGATCGCGCTCGGCGGCCTGTTGCAGGACCTCGAGGCGCTCGTCGGCCTGCGGGCCGTGGAGAAGGGCCTCGAGTACACGACGGCGTGCGCCTACCCGCTGCCGCGCGAGTTCAGCGGCGATCCGCTGCGCCTCAAGCAGATCCTGCTCAATCTCTGCTACAACGCCATCAAGTTCACCGCGCGCGGGCGGGTGACCCTGGGCGTGCGTTACCTCGCCGACAGCGGCGAGCTGGCCTTCGACGTCAGCGACACCGGCATCGGCATGACGGACGAGCAGGTCGCGAAGCTGTTCACGCCCTTTACCCAGGCTGACTGCTCGACCACGCGCAAGTATGGCGGCACGGGCCTCGGGCTGTTCCTGTCCCGGCAGCTGGCGCAGGCGATGGGCGGGGCGATCGCGGTGACCAGCACGCCGGATGCCGGCAGCTGCTTCACGCTGCGGATACCGACCGGCGGGCTCGAGGCAGTCGAGATGCTGCACGACGATGCGGCCTGGCGCCGGCCGGAGGCGAACGCCGGCGCGGTGGCACCCGCC
The DNA here is from genome assembly GCA_964629975.1 of uncultured Acidiferrobacteraceae bacterium. Taxonomy (GTDB): domain Bacteria; phylum Pseudomonadota; class Gammaproteobacteria; order Acidiferrobacterales; family Sulfurifustaceae. The sequence continues at coordinate 2,683 of CAZVUN010000029.1, forward strand.
GCGCACGTGAGCGGGCGCGTGCTGCTCGCCGAGGACAACGCCGACAACCAGCGGCTCATCGCCCTGCAGCTGCAGCGCCTCGGCGCCGAGCTCACCGTCGCCGGCAATGGCGAGGAGGCGGTGCGGCGGGCGCTCGCCGAGCCGTTCGATCTGGTGCTCATGGACATGCAGATGCCGGTGCTCGACGGCATCGAGGCGACGCGCCGCCTGCGCGCCGCGGGCTATACGGCCCCGATCGTGGCACTCACCGCCAACGCCATGCAGGACGACGTGCGCCGCTGCGAGGAGGCCGGCTGCGATGCCTTCCTCACCAAGCCGATCGACCGCGTGCGCTTCGCCGCCACGGTCGCGCGCTTCCTCGGTGCCGCGGTGCACGCCGCCGCCGAGGAGCCGCCGCTCGTGTCGGAGCTGCTCGCCGAGGAACCCGAGCTTGCCGACCTCGTCGCGGGCTTCGTGACGAAGCTGCCCGGCATGATCGAGGAGCTGGCGGCCCCGCACGCGGCCGGCGACTGGGCCACGCACAAGGCCCGTGCCCATGACATGAAGGCCGTGGGGGGCGGCTACGGCTTTCCGCAGGTCACCGAGCTCGCGGCCAAGATCGAGTTCGAGGTCGCCAAGCGCGACCTGCACGGCAGCGGCGAACTCATCGAAAAGCTGCGCGCTCTCGGCCGGCGCATCGAACGTGGCGCGGCGCCGGCCGCAGCGCTGCGTGCCGCCTCCTAGACGGGTCGCACCAATGCACCGCACGCAATCGCTGCCCGATCCGCTCGCCGACGAGGTGATCCTGGTCGCCGACGACAATGCGCTCAATCGTGACCTGCTCGTGCGCCGCCTGAGCGCGCAGGGCCATCGCGTCGAGGCCGTGGCCGACGGTGCCGCCGCGCTCGCGCGCCTGCAGGCGGGTGACGTCAGCCTGCTGCTGCTCGACATCATGATGCCGGTGGTCGATGGATTCACCGTGCTGCGCCGGATGCAGGCGCAGGAGTCGCTGCGGCACGTCCCGGTGATCGTGATCACGGCGCTCGATGAGCTCGATGCCGCCGCGCAGTGCATCGAGCTCGGCGCCGAGGACTATCTCACCAAGCCGTTCAACCCCGTGCTGCTGCGCGCCCGCGTGCACGCCTGCCTCGAGAAGCGCCGCCTGTACCGCCAGGAAGAGCAGTACCGCGCGGTGCTGCGCCACTGCAACACGCTGCTCGAAGAGCGGGTGCGCGCCCAGGTGGCGGAGATCAGCACCGCGCAGCTCGCGGCTATCTACGCCATGTCGCGGCTCGCCGAGTCGAAGGACCCGGAGACCGGCGCGCATCTCGAGCGCATGCGCGAGTACTGCCGCGTGCTGTCGCAGGCGCTCGGTCGACAGCCGGCGTACCGCGCGCAGATCGACGCCTCGTTCGTTGAGACGATCTACGCGGCCAGCCCGCTGCATGACATCGGCAAGGTCGGCGTGCCGGACCAGATCCTGCTCAAGCCCGGGCGGCTCGACGCGCAGGAATGGGAACTGATGAAGACCCACACCGTGATCGGCGCCGAGACGCTGCGCGCCGTGCATCAGCAGTACGGACCGAATGCGTTCATCGGCATGGGTATCGAGATTGCCGAAGGCCACCACGAGAAATGGGACGGCAGCGGCTACCCCCGCGGACTGGCCGGCACCGACATCGCGCTGCCGGCACGCATCCTCGCGCTCGGCGATGTGTACGATGCGCTCACCTCGCGGCGCTGCTACAAGGCGCCATTCTCGCACGCCGACAGTCGCGCACTCATCGTCGAGGCGCGCGCCCGGCATTTCGATCCGGCGGTGGTCGACGCGTTTCTCGCGACCGAGGACGAATTCATTCGAATCCGGCGCTACTACCAGGATGCGGATGACCGCGGTGCCGGCTGAAGGGCTAGCGGGGCAGACATGGCACATCGTCAATTGTCGCTGTTGCTGGTCGATGACCAGGCGGATATGCGCGAGTTGCTGGCGCGGCGGCTGGCGCGCGACGGTTTCCACGTCGCGACCGCCGAGACCGGCGAGGGTGCGCTCGAAATGATGCGCGTCGAGCGCTACGACCTGGTGCTGCTCGATCTGCAGATGCCCGGTCTCGACGGTCACGCGACGCTCGCTCGCATCATGGCCGATCCGGCCCTGCGTGCGGCGGCGGTCATCATGCTGACCGCGAGCAGCGCGCGCGAGGCGGTGCTGCGCTGCCTGCAGGCCGGGGCCGCGGACTACATCGTCAAACCGTACGACTTCATCGAGATGAAGACGCGCATCTGGCGCGTGGCGGTCGCGCGCGGCCTGGCGAACGTGCGGCGCGACGACGCCGGGGCCATCGAGGTGGCGGCGGCGCGCGTGCTGGTGGTCGACGACCAGGAGCTCAACCGCACGCTGCTCGCGCGCCGCGTACAGCAGATCGGGCACCACCCGGGCGTGGCGGCCGGCGGCGCCGAGGCGCTCGCGCGCCGGCGCGCCGAGCCGCACGATCTGGTGCTGCTCGACATCCAGATGCCAGACATGGACGGGTTCGAAGTGCTGCGCACGATCCGCGAGGACGAGCAGCTGTGCGGCACGGCGGTGATGCTGGTGTCGGCCCTCAATGACTCGGCCACCATCGCGCGCGGCTACGAGCTCGGCAGCGACGACTACGTGACCAAGCCGTTCAGCTCGGTCGAGCTCAAGGCCCGCATGACCATTTGTCTGGCAGTGCTCGAGGCCAAGCGCGCCGCGCGTGCGCGCCATGCACGTCTCGCGGCCCTCGCGCGCGAGGGCGCGGCGCTCGGATTCCACGACAACGTACCGACCGGCGCGGACCGGCCGGCGGCCGGGAGCGCGACGCGCGGCAAGGGTTGAGCGCGGCGCCTAATGGCGCAGCGCCGGCGGCAGATCGCCTGCCAGCGACTGCAGGCGTTTGGCATCGAGGATGCGCACATGCCCGCGCGGCGCATCCAGGATGCCCTCGCGTTTGAACTCCGACATGTGACGGCTCACGGTCTCCACGGTCAGCCCGAGCAGCTCCGCCATCTCCTGGCGCGACAGCGGCAGCGGCAGCTGCGTGGGCGAACCGTTCTTCAGCCCGAGCGGCGCGAGCGACAGAATGAACGCCGCCACCTTCTCGACCGAGGTCTTCTGACCGAGCAGGCGGATGAGGAGCTGCGCGCGATTGAGCTCCTCGTTGAGGATGTCGATCACGCGCAGCATGACCGCCGGGTTGTGGCGCAGCACCGCCAGCATGTCGGTGCGGCGGATCTTGCAGGCGTGCACCGGCGTCAGGCTCACGGCCGTGCAGGTGTAGGCGGTGTCGTGCATGCTCTGAAAGCCGAGCAGCTGACCGGGCAGCCCGAGACCGACGATCTGCTCGCGCCCGTCGGGCGTGAGGGTGGTGAGCTTGAGCTGGCCCGCGCGCAGGAGAAAGAGGTGGACATTGGCCTCGCCTTCGCGAAACAGCACCTCGTGCGCCGCGTAGTCGTGCTTGCTCAGCATGCCGCGGATCTCGCACACCTGCTGCGCCGTCAGTCCCGCGCTCAGGCTGGCGTCACACAGGACACAGTCTTCGATGTGGCAATAGCAGGTATCCACGCTTCTTCTGCCTATGGGTTGTCGGGGATTGTCGCGCGCCGGCTGCTCACCGCTGCAACCATAGTCGCGCCGAATATCGGCTCGATCAAGGCGCCCATCCCTGAATAGTTGAGCAATTCGCTTGTGCCGGATGGCCCCACGTGGCCGATGCAGTTCGCTGACGACGCAGGAAGCCGCGTCAAAATTCCATCCTTATTTGCGTATTAGAAATTTGATGCTACGCGATTTGATTTTTATCAATGTTGACCCGGTATGATTACGCGATAAAGGTGCCGCACGAAATCAATTGAACAGCGACACTGCCGACGAAGCGGCACGAACGACCGAAGCGGTAACACGTAACCCTAATCAATTGGAGGTGGCCAGTGAAGAACGCAACAACAATGCTCCGTAGGAAGTCACTCGCGGGCGGCGCCGCATTACTGCTGGCGGGTATCGCCGGGCAGGTGTCGGCCGGCACCATCGTGGGATCGGCGCACGACTTCTCGACCCAGGGCTGGTCGGGCGGCCAGATCTGTATCGCCTGCCACACGCCGCATAACGCAAACGTCAGCGTGGCGGATGCGCCGCTGTGGAACCACGCATTGACGACCAAGACCTACCAGCTCTACACCAGTCCCACATTCAACGCGACCGCGGGTCAGCCAAGCGGTGCCTCGAAGCTCTGCCTGTCGTGCCATGACGGCACGGTTGCGCTCGACAGCTTCGGCGGGGCCACCGGGACGACCTTCATCGGCGCGAAATACGCGATCGGCGCCGGCCCGAACGATCTGAAGGACGATCACCCGATCTCCATCACGTACAACACGGCGCTGGCGACCACCGACGGCGGGCTGGCCGATCCGTCGACCAAGACCGTGACGATCGGCTCCGGTACGCAGACCCGCAATGGCACCATCACGGCGGTCATGCTGTACTCCGGGCAGATCCAGTGCGCCACCTGCCATGACGTGCACAACACCTTCACGGTCGCGGGTACCAGTGGCGATCCGCTGTTGAAGGTGAGCAAGGCCGGCAGCGCGCTGTGTCTGACCTGCCACACCAAGTAAGTTGAGTTTTCAAGTAACCGTCGTTTCGTAGGAACGATTGCTGCCGCGTCCCCTCATCCCGGACATTGCGAAGGGGTGAGGGGAGGAGTGGCGGCAGCATCAACAGCCGGGCTGTGGTGCGCAGTGTTGGGGCACATCGCGCGGCCCGTCAGTTTCGCCCATGGCTGAGCCCAGAACAAAAGCGACAACCGTCTCAGCACTTCTCCTCTGGTCCGGCGCCCTGCTGTCTGTCCTGCTCAGCGCCGGGTGCGCCAGTTTCGGCGAGCGTGAAGCGCGGCCACCGGTGTTCTACCCGCCGCTGCCCAACCCGCCGCGCATCCAGTACCTTGCCACCTTCTCCGAACCGCGTGACGCTGGCGACAGCAAGGGCGGTTTTGCCGATTTCGTGCTCGGCAAGGAGACGGCCGACACCGAGAGCGTGCGCAAGCCCTACGGCGTGGCGATGCACGAGGGCCGGATCTACGTGGTCGACACGCGCGGTGCGGGCTACGCGATTTTCGATCTCGTAAAGAAGCGCTTCGAGTTCGTGCAAGGCAGCGGTGGCGGCACCCTGGTGAAGCCGATCAACATCGCCGTCGACCGCGATGATACCAAGTACATCACCGACACCGGCCGCAACCAGGTGCTGGCCTTCGATCGCGACAACCGCTTCGTGCGCGCCTACGGCGTCAAGGACCAGTTCAAGCCGGCCGATGTTGCCGTCAGCGGTGACCGCCTGTACGTGGCCGATCTGCAGCATCACCAGATCCACGTGCTCGACAAGGCGAGCGGCCAGACGCTGGCGAAGATCGGCAAGGTCGGCTCCAAGGAAGGCGAGCTGTATCAGCCGACCAACCTCACGATCGGGCCCGACAACCACCTGTACGTTACGGATACGGGCAACTTCCGCGTGCAGAAGTTCACGCTCGACGGCCAGTTCGTGCGCAGCTTCGGGGAGATCGGCAGCGGTGTCGGCAAGTTCGCGCGCCCCAAGGGCGTGGCGGTCGATCGCGACGGGCGCATGTACGTGGTGGACGCGGCGTTCGAGAACATCCAGATCTTCGGGCCGGACGGCAAGCTGCTGCTGTTCTTCGGGTCTCCCGGCGAGGCGCCGGAAAACATCAATCTGCCGACGGTCGTGGCGATCGACTACGACAGTGCGCCGCTCTTTCAGAAGTACGCCGATCCGAAGTTCAAGCTCGAATACGTCATCCTGGTGGCCAGCCAGTTCGGCGCCAACAAGGTCAATGCCTACGGCTTCGGGCGCATGGAGGACGTCGATTACACGGTGACCGACCGCCCGCCGGAGCCGGTGCCGTGAGCGCGGCGCGCGGCGATCGTGGCGGCTTGCGACGCGCTGCCGGCAGGCGGCCTGCGCGGGTCGCGCCCTATCGGATGCCACGGCGCCGTGGCGGGGAACGGGTTGGCCGGGACAATGGGTGAGGTGAGGGCTCCCGCAAATGCAACGCTGCAGGCGGGTAGGATTGCGCGGCCGCACGCTGCTGCTGGCGGCGCTGAGCTGCCTGCCGTGGAGCGCGCCGGCGCAGCAACAGGAGATCGCGCCCTTTCGCCTGACCGCGGTCGAGGGTTTTCTCGCGCTGCGTTACCTTGACGACGTGCAGCGCACCGGGGCGCCGGGCACCGCCAAGTACCGCGATTCCCTGACCATCATGGAGGAGGAGCTGTTCATCCTCACGCGCTCCTACGTCTATCACCCGGCCTTTCTCAACGTCGATTTCGGTGTCGGCCCCCTGTTCGTGCAGACCAAGGCCCAGTCCGGTGACCTGAGCAACCGCGACCGCAATACGCTCTACAACCTCACGACGAGCCTCAATTTCCTCGACGCCAAGGCCTATCCGTTCCGGCTCTACTACGACCATCTCAACCCGACCGTCACGACCAGCGTTGCGCAGAGCTTCGTGACCGAAACCAACCGCATCGGCGCCAACTTCAGCCTGCGTCAGCCGCTGTCACCGGTGCTGGTCAACCTCGATGTCTATCAGCTCACCACCCAAGGCGAGGGCATCACCGACCGCATCGATGAGACGATCCAGCAGGAAACCTTGCGCATGAGCCACGCGATCGGGCGCGATGGTTATAACGATTTCAGCCTGAGTCGCACCGAACAGGATTCGCGCAGCGGCAGCACCACCCTGCCGATCGTGCCGACCCGCAACCGCACCGACACCGCCACGCTCGACACGCGCCTGCGCCTCGGTGCCGCCCGCCAGGGCAGCCTCACGAGCTACCTGAGCACGAGCCAGCAGACCATCGACACCCAGGACACGGACTCGGTCAGCGGGCCGATTCCCGGCGAGCGCCTGTATGACCGCAAGGACGTGCGCTGGACGCCCGATCTGCGCTGGGACCACAACGCGGCGCTGCAGTCGTTTTATCGCTACAACTACTACGATGCGGCCGAACAGAACCGCGACACCACCAACCACGGAATGAACGTCGGCCTCAACTATCGTCCGGACGAGAATGTCACGGCCACGGCCGAGGCCCGTGGGCAGCACAACCGCACGACCGGGCTGACCGAGGACGCGCGCGGGGCGAGCGCGACACTGCGCTACCGCATCCCGCTCGATGAGCAGACGGCGCTCGATTTCAACGTCGGCCTGGCCTACGACTACCGCGACCGCGAGTCACCCACTGACCGGGTCGACATTTCCAACGAGTCGGTGCAGTTCGTGGGGCTCGCGCCGGTCACGCTCAGTCAGGACTTCATCGATATCAACACCATCCGCGTGTTCAACCAGGCGCGCACCCAGGAGTACTGCCGCCTCACGCCGGTGCCGCAGCCGGCCGGCTGCACCACGGCCGACTACGAGGTCATCGTGATCGGCTCCAAGACCCAGCTGGTGCGCATCGTCGGCGGCGCCATCGCCGATGGCCAGTTCGTCGTGGTCGACTACACGTTCCAGGCCGGCGGCACCGTTGCCTACACGGTGCTCGGCCAGACCTACCGGGCGACGCTGTTCTTCCTGCGCTATTTCCAGGCGTTCGCCCGCTATTACGACGTCCAGAACGATATCGTCTCCGGCACGCCGACCCTGCCGCTCAACGACATCACCAACACCTGGTACGGCGTGCGCGCCGACTATCCGTTCTACTTCGGCTGGATGGTCGGCGGCGAGGCGAACCTCGAATACCAGCGCGAGGACATCTCGCCGTACGATCGACAGTACTACGACGCCTACGTGCAGATGATGCTGCCGCTCGCCAGCAGCCTGCGCCTGAGCGCGCGCCGCACGCTCATCGACTACCTCAATTCGAGCGAGGACGTCGATGCGCGCGGCTACAGCGCCTTCTGGCGCGCCCGCCCCTGGTCACGCACGACCTTGACCGTGGAGTACATCTTCGATGAGGACCGCGGCGGCAGCATCCCGCGCGAATACCAGACGAGCGTCCTTGGCTTCGAGTGGCGCTACCGCCAGTTCGGCCTGCGGGCCGAGGCGCGCTACACGCTCGAGTCGCAGGCCGAGAGCGAGCGCGACCGCACCGTGCTGCGCTTCATCGCGCAACGCAATTTCTGACCCCATGCCGCGCCTGCGCCCTCTCGCCATGACCCTGCTGAGCGGCGCGCTGCTCGCCGCGTGCGCCAGCGCGCCGCCGGCCCCGGAGGCGGCGCCGCCGCTGGTGTGGCCGGACAAGCCGGAGGCGGCGCGCATCGCCTTCGTGCAGACGATCGCGCAGCCCGCCGACCTCGGCATCGGCAAGGGTTTCTGGCAGCGCGTGGTCGAGTTCTTCGTGGGCGAGAGCGAGGAGCGCCTGATCCGGCCGATGGCGGTGGCGGTGGCCAGCGACGGCGTGCTGTACGTGGCCGATCCCGGCATGAAGGGCGTGCACCGCTTCGATCGCGAGCGCAAGCGCTACGCCCTGTTGCAGCGCGACGACGAGGTGGGCCTGCCCTCGCCGGTCGGGCTTGCCGCGGGTCCGCCGGGCAGCGTGTACGTGGCGGATTCCGCGCTCGCGCAGGTCTTCGTGCTCACACGCGAGGCCAACGTGGCGCGGCCGCTGCCGCTCGCTGACAAGCTCATGCAGCCGACCGGGCTGGCCTACGACGCCGCGGCCGGCGAGCTGTACGTCGCCGACACGCTCGCGCACACCATCAAGGTGTTCCGCGCCGATGGCTCGCTGCGCACCACCCTCGGCCAGCGCGGCGAGGGGCCGGGGCAGTTCAATTTTCCGACGCTGCTGTGGCGCGAGCCGGGCGGACGACTATTCGTTAGCGATTCGCTCAACTTCCGCATCCAGACCTTCGACCGCGACGGACGCTTCCTCGGGGCCTTCGGTGTGCACGGCGACGCCACCGGCAGCCTGTCGCGCGCCAAGGGCATCGCGACCGACAGTTATGGCCATGTCTACGTTGTGGATTCGCTGTTTCACGCCTTCCAGATTTTTGACGCGCGCGGCACGTTCCTGCTGAACGTTGGCGCACTCGGCCAGGGACGCGGTGAATTCTGGCTGCCGACCGGGATTTTCATCGGCCAGCAGGATACGATCTACGTCGCCGACTCACACAATCGGCGCGTTCAGGTTTTTCGTTATGTCGGAGGCCAGCCATGAGGCGTATCGTTGTAACTGTCCTGGCCGCGGGACTGTTGGGCACCCTGATCCACGCCGCCACCGCGGCGGTGTCGACCACCAAGCACAACCTGTCGGTGAGCGGGCCGGGCCCGATCCGCGCCACCTCCGAGCAGGAGATCTGCATCTTCTGCCACACGCCGCACCGCAGCTCGGCGGCGGCGCCGCTGTGGAACCGCCGCCAGCCGGGCAGCACCTACCAGCCCTATACCAGCAGCACCGCCAAGGGCGGGGCGGGGCAGCCCAATGGCGCCTCACTGCTGTGCCTGTCGTGCCATGACGGCACCATCGCGCTCGGCGAGGTGCTGAGCCGCGACACGCCGATCGCCATGAGCGGTGGCGTGACCACGCTGCCGACCGGCAGCCCCGGGCGGCTCGGTACCGACCTGCGCGACGATCATCCCATCTCGTTCTCCTATGCGACCGCGCGCAACAACAACCCCAATCCGGTCGAGCTCACCGATCCGGCGCTGCTCACCGGTGCGGTCAAGCTCGACAAGAGCGGGCAGATGCAGTGCACCTCCTGCCACGATCCGCACAACGATCCGAACGGCAAGTTCCTGGTGCTCTCCAACCGCGGCGGGACGCTGTGCGCCACCTGTCACAACAAGAGCGGCTGGACGCAGAGCGCGCACCGCAGCTCGACGCGCGGCTGGAACGGCAGCGGCACCGATCCCTGGCCGTACACCACCTGGAGCACGGTCGCGGACAACGCCTGCCAGAACTGCCACCGCCCGCATGCCGCCGGCGGCGCCGAGCGCCTGCTCAACTACGCGGTCGAGGAGGCGAACTGCAGCGCCTGCCACAACGGCAACGTCGCAGCCAAGAACATCATGAACGAGTTCAACAAGGCCTCGATCCATCCGATCGCCACCGACACCGGGGTGCACCAGCCGCTCGAGACCGCGGTGGTCCCGAGCGCCACCCGCCACGTCGAATGCGTCGATTGCCACAACCCGCACGCCGCGCGCAGCGGGGCGGGCGTCGCCGGCGTGCTGGCCGGGGTGCGCGGGGTCGACACCAACAACGTCACGGTCAACACGGCGAGCTTCGAGTACCAGATCTGCTACCGTTGCCACGGCGACAGCACCGGCAAGCCCGCGCCGCGCACCACGCGCATGATCAACGAGAGCAACGTGCGCATCGAGTTCGACCCGGGCAATCCCGCGTTCCATCCGATCGAGACGCGCGGGCGCAACAACAACGTGCCGAGCCTGATCGCGCCGTGGACGACGGCGAGCACGGTGAAGTGCACGGACTGCCACAACAACAACAATGGCCCGGGCGCCGGCGGTACCGGACCGAACGGCCCGCACGGCTCGAGCTTCGTGCCGCTGCTCGAGCGCCAGTACCTCACGCAGGACCCGAACACCGAGAGCGCCGCCGCCTACGCGCTGTGCTACAAGTGCCACAACCGCGCGAGCATCCTCGGCAACCAGAGCTTCCCGCTGCACAGCTTCCACATCGGCGGCGGTGGCATGGGTGGCGGTGGCATGGGTGAGGTCAATGCGCCGTGCAACACCTGCCACGATCCGCACGGCTTTCCGATCAATGCGTCCTCCAACGGCAAGTTGATCAATTTCAACACCAGCGTCGTGCGCGCCAGCTCGAGCGGCATTCTGCGCTACGAATCGACCGGCACCTTCGCCGGCAGTTGCTGGCTCACCTGCCACGGCAAGAACCACAATCCGTGCTCCTACGGCGGTGGTATGGGCGGCGGCATGTGTGGTGGCGGCGGTGGCGGCGGTGGCGGAATGGGCAACTAGGGAAGCCAAGATTTTATTGACGTATGTCAATGTGTTTTCCCACAGCTGCGGCAGTGTGGCAGGCAGTGCGCGCCACGAAGCGTTGCGGGTCGATCGCGCTGGCGGTTGCCGCGCTGGCGTGGGGCGCGAGCGGTGTGCACGCCGAAGAGCCCAAGCCACAAGCCAAGACGACCATGCCGCCGGTGTCGGAGCGAAAGCTGCTGGACGAGCCGCAACTCATCCCCGGGTTGCTGGCGCGTCGCGCGATCGAACCCAAACAGGTGCCCAACCCGCACTGGCGGGCGGATGCCTGTCGCGCCTGTCACGGCACTGCCGCGCCGACGCCCAAGAACCTGGCGCTGCGCGATCGCGACGTCAATCGCCTGTGCAACACCTGCCACGAGACGATCTCCAACCACAGCTACATCCACCCGGTGGCCGTAGCGGTCGGCAAGGAGATGGCCGCGCGCATGCCGGCGTCGTTCCGCGATGCGCTCAGGCGCGACGGGGGGCAGATGACCTGCAGCACCTGTCACGACATCCCGATGCAGTGCCTGCCGAAGCGCGCGCGCGAGAAGGGGCTCAATCCGCTGTTTTTCCGCGGCGGCCCGTTCCGCGCACGCACCGATCTGTGCTTTCGTTGCCACGACGCCAGGGCCTATGAGCGGCTCAATCCGCACGATCAGCTCACCGACAGCGGTGAGCTGCGCGAGGCGAGCTGCCGCGTGTGCCACGACGATGTTCCGGACCGGCAGAAGGCCAAGGGCATCGCGAACGTCACGTTCAACGTCAAGGACGACCTCAATCTGCTGTGCACCGGCTGCCACCTGACCGAACCGCATCCGGGCGGTGCAGTGACGTTCTCCAGCAGCCCGGAAGGGCTCAATCACCTGCGCGTGCCGTCGCCGTTCGTGCAGGCGCGCCTGCAGCAGGTGCGCAAGGGTCGCGAAGTCCATGTGCCGCTCGATCCCAACAATGGCAAGGTCTTCTGCGGGACTTGCCACAACGTGCACGAAAAGGGCGTGCTGGACGGCGCCGCGGGCCGCGGCGCTGACAGCAAACAACGATTGCGTCAGCCGGACATGTGTGGACTGTGCCATGAAAAGTAGTCGCGCATTGCGCGCGGCCGGGCGGTGGCGCTGGCTTGCGGCGCTGGGCGTCGCCGGCCTGCTGGGCGCGGCCGCCGCGGCCCGCGGCGAGCAGACCGGGTTCGTGGACGAGGAGAGCTGTCTCATGTGCCACAAGTACCCGATGATGGGGCGCGTCACCGACGAGGGCGCGGTGCGCACCTACTACATCGTGCCGGAGATCTTCTCGCGTACCGTGCACCGCAACGTGCCGTGCCGCGACTGCCACAAGGAGATCAAGGAGATCCCGCACAAGCCGGTCAAGGAAGGCGTGACCTGCGACAGCACCTGCCATTCGGTCAAGAACCCGGCCACCGGCCAGCAGTTCAGCCACAAGGCGATCAGCGAGGTCTACCGCAACTCGGTGCACGGCCGGCCCAAGGTCGCAACCGGCAGCAACGCCGACAAGCCGTACTGCATCACCTGCCACACCAACCCGCTGTACAACCCGAACGAGCACCGCCCGCCGGTGCAGATCACCAACCGCTGCGTCATCTGCCACGAGGACCGCGAGTTCGTCGAGCGCTGGTACAACCACACGGCGCGGCGCATCCGCGAGGTCAAGCGCACCTCGGTCGAGATCGTGGCGCTGTGCTCGTCCTGCCACGGCGACCCGAAGCTGGTGGAGCGGCGCCTGCAGCTCGCCAAGGCCGAGGCCCGGACGCTCGGGCGCAAGTTCCCGGTCGCGATCGAGTCCTACGAGGAGAGCTTCCATGGCAAGCTCACCAAGTACGGCTTCCGGCAGACCGCCAACTGCCTCGATTGCCACGCGGATTCCGGCAACTACTTCAAGACCGTGCACGAGCTGCGCCCCTCGCGCGATGAGGTCGCGCCCACGCACCGCGCGCGCCGCCTCGAGACCTGCCAGCGCTGCCACACGCATGCCGATCAGAACTACGCACAGCTCGATCCGCATCCGACCGGCAGGAAGTCCGACAATCCGTTCCGGTACTGGGTCGAGATCGGCTACTCGATCGTCGGCGACCTGGTGATGGTGGGCCTGATCAGCATCTCGCTGCTCGAGACCATCGGGCGGCGGCGCGATGGCGTGGGGTGGCGCCTGACCCACGGGTCGTCGTGGTGGCGCAAGAGCCGGCGCGGACGCGACCGGGTGGTGTGATGGCTTGGTGGACAAGAACAATGACGGGTGAGGCGGCATGAAACTCTCGGCGGAGGCACGTGATGTGCTGGAGACGGCGCTGCGCCAGAACCGCACGCGCGACAAGGAGCGCGAGGAGATCGAAGACCTGATCGCGGCGCTGCCCGACGACCGGGTACTGTTGTACAAGAACGTGGTGTCGAACCCGATCGGCGACCTGCCGCGCTACTCGATTCACATCCGCCTGCAGCACATGATGACCTTCGTCACGTTCCTGATGCTGGCGTTCACCGGCCTGCCGATCGCGTTCAATGACGCCTTCTGGGCCGAGCCGCTCAACCGGGCGCTCGGCGGGGTCAATATCACGCGCGTGGTGCACCGCACGCTCGCCGTGATCATGATCACCTCGATGGTCTACCACGTCGTGACCATCGTCCTCGGCAGCTGGGCACGCCTGCGTGCCGGGCGATTCGACATCCGCCGCACCATGGTGCCGCTGTGGAAGGACGCGCGCGATTTCCGCGACGACCTGCTGTATTTCGCCGGCAAGCGCGCGCAGCGCCCGGAGATGGACAAGTTCATGTACAAGCAGAAGCTGCACTACTTCGCCGCCGCCTTCGGCAACACCGTGATGGTGGTGTCGGGCTCGTCGTTCCTGTTCCCGGAGGTGTGGGCGGCGATCCTGCCGGCCAGCGTCGCCGGTTACTGGCAGGAGCTGATGCGCGTGTCGCATCCGCACGAGGCGCTGCTCGCCCTGCTCACGATCGCGTTCTGGCACTGGTACAACGTGCACCTCGCGCCCGGACGTTTCCCGATGCAGTGGACGTTCCTGACCGGCAAGATCACGCGCGAGCACCAGATCGAGGAACACTTCCTCGAGTACCTGCGCAATCTGGTGGAGCTGCCGCAGGAGCGCAAGCAGCTGCGCGACATGCTGGAGAGCCGCGAGCTCCTCGCCGAGACCGGCACGGGGCGAGGCCCGCGAGACCGCCCATGATGACCCCGCTGAACTGGTGGCAGAAGCTCATCGCCTACAGCTCGCTCGCGTTCGTGCTGGCATGGACGCTGTGGGGGATATACGCGGTGTATCTGATTGTGACGCACCGGCCCTGAGGCACACGACTCGCTATGTCGGAAACGGCCAACATCAGTACGATCCTCGTGGTGACGGCGATAGTGCTGTTCTTCGCGCTCGGCATCGCGATCATGGTGATCATCGACCACAAGGCGCGGCTGCCGGGCGGGTTCACCGAGAATCCGTTCAGCATCATCGGCATGCGCCGCGACCACCCAGTGATCGCCTTCCTCACCACCGTGATCCTGTTCGCCATCATGGCGGCGCTCATCGTGGAGATGGCGGTGGCGCTGGCCGGCGCACTGGGCTTCAAGTCGGCCGAGCCGGTCGGCCTGGTCGCCAAGCTGCGCACCGAGCGCACCAGCGAGCGCCTGCGCCATTTCCACCACTATCCACCGGAGCAGTACCCACTCAAGGGCGAGAAGACCGTGTGCTTCGTGTGCCACGGCGACTTCCCGCACTCGAAAGAGCCGATGGTGCGCTCGCTGCTCAACATGCACACCCAGTTCATCGGCTGCATGACCTGTCACAACGACAGCAGCAAGGTGGCCGAGAGCTCGCTGCGCTTCCAGTGGCTCAACTTCTCCGGCATCACCCCGACCGGCAAGCCCTACGGCACCGAGGTCGACCCGAAGCTCGGCACCCTGCTCGCGACCGACGATTACTATTCCAAGATCGTGGCCTACACGCGCGACGGCGCAGCCGAGCAGCTGCTTGAGATCACGATGCGCGATCACCCGGAGGCGCAGGAGTTCGCCCGGATACGTGACAAGCTGAGCGATCAGGACCGCGAGGCGGTGAAGAAGCAGTTCCACCGCCTGGTGGCGAGCAAGGGCCGTCTGTGTTCGCGCTGCCACACCGAGGAGGCGAGGAGCTACCTGCCGCTGCGGCAGCTCGGGTTCTCCGACCGGCGGGTGCGCGATCTCACCCACCTCAACATCATCGGTCTGGTCGAGAAGTACAAGGAGTTCCATACCCCCAGTCTGTCCAAGGTCCAACGCGGCCCGGCCGCGCCGGCGCCCGCCGCCCCGGTGGGCGAGGACATGCGCAAGGATCCGCGCTCGTGGTGGAAAGACACCTATGACGCACCGCGGCCAGCCGCCCCGACGCCCTAGGCGCCAGCGCTACGTTGTGCTGTGGCTCGGGTGGAGCGCGCTGACGGCGGCGGCCGTGGCGGCCAGCATTCCAACCGCGCCGCTGCGTCATGCCTTCGACCTCACCGGCGATGCGGCCGCCGCCTTTGTGCTGCCGACCGACGTCGCCGTCAGCCCGCAGCGGCGCATCTTTGTGGTCGATGGTGGCAACCATCGCGTGGTCGCCTTCGACGCCGGCGGCCGGGCGCTGTTCAGCATTGGCCAGGCGGGCAGCAAGAATGGTGAATTCCGCGACCCGGTCGGCATCGGCATCGACCGCGACGGGCGCCTGTACGTGGCCGACCGCGGCAACCAGCGCATCCAGATCTTCAGTCACGACGGCGCGTTTCAGTCGGCGTTCCCGGTGATCGTGCAGGGCAAGCCGGCGCCACCGGTCGATGTCGCCGTCGATGCCCAGCAGCGCGTGTATGTCACCACCGCCACGCACCGCTTGGCGGTGTTCGACGCGCGCGGCAGGCTGCAGCGCCAGTGGGGCGGGGAGGGCGAGAACAAGGGCGAGTTCCGCTATGCCGCCTCGGTGACGGTCGATCGCAGCGGGCTGGTCCACGTGGTCGATGCGCTCAACGCGCGCGTGCAGGTGTTCGAACCGGGCGGGCGCTACGTCATCAATGTCGGCGAGTGGGGCGTGCTGCCCGGCCAGCTGTTCCGTCCCAAAGGGGTGGCGAACGACGCGCGCGGGCGCGTGTACGTCAGCGACTCCTATCTCGATGTGGTGCAGGTGTTCGACGAGAACCGCCATTTCCTGCACGTCCTGGGCAGCGCTGGCACGCCGCATCGCTTCACGGCCGCCGGCGGCATCGCGGTCGATGAGCACAACCGGTTGTATGTGGCGGAGGTGTTGAAGAACCGCATCAGCGTCTTCGAGCTCGCGCCATGAGCACGCCGGGCGGTGCGCGCCTCGCGCGCGCGGGGTCGTGGCTCTTGGCGTTGCTCGCCGCCGCGTTTGGCGCCGGCGCCTGGGCGGCGCGCGACGTCGGGCCGCAGCGCGAGTGCGCCACCTGCCACATCATGTGGATCAACGACTTCAAGCGCGATGACGTGACCACGCTCGTGCCCTACGAGCCCAAGCCGCTCACCGACAGCGGCCGCCAGGACGTGTCGAGCACCCCGCGCATGTGCTTTTCCTGCCACGACGGCTTCATGCTCGACTCGCGCATGGCGTGGCGCGACAAGTCCCACGGGCATCCGGTCGGCGTCAAGCCGAGCAGCAAGGTGCAGATACCGACCGCCGGCGGCAAGACGATCTTTCCGCTCAACGACGACGGTAAGCTGTACTGCGGGACCTGCCACACCGCGCACGGCGTCGGCTGGGACCAGTCGGTCTCGCCGGTATTCCTGCGTGACAAGAACGTCG
This sequence comes from uncultured Acidiferrobacteraceae bacterium, assembly GCA_964629975.1. Taxonomy (GTDB): domain Bacteria; phylum Pseudomonadota; class Gammaproteobacteria; order Acidiferrobacterales; family Sulfurifustaceae. The sequence goes on from CAZVUN010000029.1 coordinate 19,417, forward strand.
ACTCGAGCATCTGCCTCGCCTGTCATCTTAATCAGGGCACCGGCCCGCGCGAGGGCAACCACCCCCTGTTCGAGGCGATCGCCTCGCCGCCGGCCGAGCTCAAGGCCGCGGGCGGCAAGTTCGGGCGCGGCCAGAGCGTGATCTGTCAGTCGTGCCACGCCGCGCACGGCGCGCGCGAGAAGAAGATGCTGGTGGCGTCCAATACCGACTCGAAGCTGTGCGCCACCTGCCACGCGGACAAGCGCGAGATCCTCAACAGCAAGCACGACATGGCCGTGATGGCCCCGCAGGCCAAGAACCGCAAAGGCGAGACCGCGGCGCAGTCCGGACCGTGCGGCGTGTGTCATGTACCGCACCAGGGCGGCGGGCCGGCGCTGTGGGCGCGCGAGCGCCCGCCGCAGGGCGATCCGACCGCGGTCGCCTGTCTCGGCTGCCACAACGAGGAAGGCCTGGCGAAGAACAAGGTGCTCACCCAGCACAACCACCCGGTGAACGTGTCGGTCACCGAGCTCGGCATCACCCCGGACGAAAAGGGCTGGCGCAGCCGCTCGCCGGAGCTCGAGAAGCCCGCGCCGCTCGTGCGCCTGCAGCTCTATACCAAGGAAGGCCTGCGCAGGAAGGGCGGCACGCAGGTCGGGTGCGGCTCGTGCCACGATCCGCACCGCTGGTCGAGCGAGCCGCAGGCGGCAACGGCGGCGGTCGACCCGCGCAAACTGGAAGGCGGCCCGAAAGACAGCTTCCTGCGCCTGCCGCTCGATCAGGACAGCCGGCTGTGCATCAACTGCCACGTGGACAAGCGCGTGGTGGCCACATCCAAGCACAATCTCGCGCCGCAGAAGGCCGCGGCCGCGGGCCCGGCGGGTGCCAAGGGCAAGTCCGGGACCAAGACCGTGGCCGATGCCAAGGGCAAGGCCGGCGCCGAAGGCGTCTGTCAGGCCTGCCATCAGCCACACAACGCCGCGCGTGAGCGCCTGTGGGCGCGCGCATCCGGGCCCGGCCGGGGCGCGACCGAGACGATGTGCAGCGACTGCCACCGCACGGGTGGCGCCGCCGAGAAGAAACTGACCGGCGCGCACAGTCATCCGCTCAACAAGCCACTCAAGGTCGGGATGGATACGAAGCTGCCGCTGTACGCGCTGCTCGACCGACCCGAGCAAAAGGTCAACGTCGACTGCGCCACCTGCCACGATCCGCACGTGTGGGATCCGCAGCAGTCCCCGCTGCACGCGGGGGGCGAAACCGCAGGCGCGACGTCCGTGTCGCGCGGCCCTCGCCCGGGTCCCGCG
>CAZVUN010000029.1:20802-26152 GCA_964629975.1 uncultured Acidiferrobacteraceae bacterium
CCCGGGTCCCGCGGGCGAAACCGCAGGCGCGACGTCCGTGTCGCGCGGCCCTCGCGTCGATCCGGACGGCGATGGTCGCACCAGCTTCCTGCGCAAGGCCGCGGCACCGAACAGCGATCTGTGCGTGGAGTGTCACGCCGAGCAGAAGTTCGTGCGCGGCACCGACCACGATCTCAACGTGACTGCCCCGCATGCGAAGAACCGCCTCGGCGAAACCGTGAAGCAATCCGGCGTGTGTGGCCAGTGTCACGCGGTACACAACGCGCCGCAGGAACGCCGGCTGTGGGCGCAGTTGCCGGGCACGGCGTCCGATCCGCTGGAGGCCTATTGCCGCAGCTGCCACGCCGCCGGCAAGACCGCGGCGGCCAAGGTGCCGCCGCAGACCAAGCATCCGACCACGGCGCTGCTGTGGGCGGGGGCGCTGCGCGCGCGCTTCCTGCCGACGGTGACGTCCGATCTGCCGGTGTTCCAGGGCGATGAACGCTCGGACTCGCGCGGGGTCGTGAACTGCGGCACTTGTCACAACGTGCACCAGTGGGCACCGGGCAAGGGCGCGGAAGGTTCGGGCAAGCCGGTGGAGGGCGACATCCGCAGCAGCTTCCTGCGCGCCTCGACCAGCGAGCACTTCGTCTGTGCGGACTGCCATGGCCTGGATGCGATCTACCGCTACAAGTACTTCCACGGTCAATCGACCCACCGCGCCTACCCGCTGTACCGCTGAGGATCGTGCAGGTGCAACGGCGTGGTCGCAGGGGTCGCAGTGCGCGCGGGCGGCGCTGTCGGTCGGCGCGTGCGCTGGGCGTGGGCGCATGCGTATCCGGCGCGCCGTTGATATAGATCAATGTTCAGCCAGGGGCGGTATGCAAGCATTTTTGCGCAGCTCGCAACGCCCCGTGCAAGAAAGCCGGACGAATGCACAAAGCGAGGATGGCCGCTGTAATCCGCGTGGCATGGATGGCGATATTCCTTCTGGGAGCCGCCGCACTGGCGTGGCTGGAATGGCGCAGCGCCGAGCCGTCGACCATGGCCTGGTTCCTGCTGTCGGGCGTGTGGTCCGCGGTTTGCGGCATCGGCTACACGCTGATGCATTGGTTCAAGCTCGACCGGACACCGCGCCGCGCGGGTGCGCGGCCGGGGCGCGAATGAGCGGGCGGCAGTCGATCACGGGCAAGTCGCAACGATGCGAAAATACGAAGCCATAACAAGAACCGTCGTGCTGGCGCTGGTTGCGGTCTTCCTCTACGGTCCGGTGGCGGTCGAGGCGGCGGACAAGCTCGATTGCCTCTTCTGTCACAAGTACCGGGGCCTGAGCCGCGTCGACGAGCAGGGCAAGTTTCGCCTGTTCTACGTCAACAACGAGCTGTTCGAGAGCGGACCGCACCGGCGCATCGCCTGCAACGACTGCCATCGCGACATCGACCGCATCCCGCACAGCGGGGCGAAGCCGGTCGATTGCACCCAGACCTGCCACATCGAGGAGCCGTCCGGTCGCGTCAGGTTCTCGCACCAGTCGATCGCCGACACGCTCGCCAAGAGCGTGCACGGCCGCCTCGACGCGGATGGCAAGCCGAAGCCGTACCAGGAGGACTTCCCGCACTGCAAGGACTGTCACGAGGAGCCGCTGTATCGCCCGGTCTCGGTGTTCAAGGGTGTGGCCAAGCACGGTGTGTCGCAGCGCTCCATCGCGCGCTGCAAGTCCTGCCACAAGAGCGGCAACTTCGCCGAGGACTTCTACGAGCACGTCACCTCGCGCCTGCACAAGACGCGTTTCCCGCTCGAGACTATCGAAACGTGCGCCAAGTGCCACCAGGACGAGGGCTTCCGCCAGCGCCACAAGCTCGACGATGTCGTCACGACCTACAAGCAGACCTTTCACGGCAAGCTGATCCTGCTCGGCTCGGAGGTCACGGCCGACTGCCTCGACTGCCACGTGGTGGAGGGCCAGAACAACCACCTGATCGAAGCCAAGACCGTGCCGACCTCGGCGACGCACAAGGACAACGTCGCCCGCACCTGCATGGCCTCGGACTGCCATGTGCGTGCCAGTCCGCAGCTTGCGAGCTTCCAGGTGCACGTCACCTACGATCGCAAGAAATACCCGCTGCAGTTCTACATGCTGATCTTTTTCAAGGCGCTGATGGCGGTGATCCTGTATGGCTTCCTGACCATGATCTTCTTCGAGCTGATGCGGCGTCTGTTCCCCAGCTTTGCGTTCTTCAAGGACAACACGCCGCATCATACGGTCGCGAAGCCCAAACCCGAGGAAGAGAAGCCCAAGCCCGCGGATGAGGAGCCCAAGTAGGGGAGCCACCATGTCCAAGTACGACCCGATCGTGGAGAAAGACGGCAAGCGCTACTTTTTCCGCTTCTCCCTGCACCAGCGCATCCAGCACGTGTTCCTGTTCAGCTCGGTCATCCTGCTGGCGCTGACCGGCTTTCCGCTGCGCCATGCCGAGGAGGCGTGGGCGCGCCCGCTGTACGACCTGCTGGGCGGGCACCAGTACGCCCCGACCGTGCATCGCTTTGCGGGCACGGTGCTGCTGGTGCTGTTCGTGTACCACACCATCTACTGGATCGTGCTGTTCATCCGCGACGACCTGGGCAAGCTCAAGCGCGAGAACCGCCTGACGTTCAAGACCGGTGTCAAGGCGTTCTTCTCGCAGGAGATGGTGCCGAACAAGAAGGACGCCATCGACATCGTGCACCTGTGGAAGTACCTGCTGTATTTCACCGACCGCCCGCCGCGTTGCGAGCGCATGTCGTGGCGCGAGAAGTTCGACTACTTCGCGCCGTACTGGGGCGTGCCGGTGCTCGGGCCGGCCGGTGCCATCCTGTGGTGGCGTGACGAGATCTCGCACGTGCTGCCCGGTATCGTGCTCAACGCCGCCTACATCATGCACACCGACGAGGCGTTGCTCGCCATCCTGTTCCTGTTCTTCGTGCACTGGTACAACGTGCACTACGCGCCGGAGAAGTTCCCGGCCGCCAAGGTCTGGCTCACCGGTTACCTGAGCGAAGACGAGATGATCCACGAGCACTACAACGAGTACGTGAAGATGATGATCGAGAACGGTCTCGAGGATCAGATCAAGCCGCAGCACTTCGCCGGAAGGCACCTGGAATGGTGAAGCTCCTCAAGAAGATCGTCTTCAAGACCTACGTGGTGGCGCTCATGGCGTTCACCGTATGGTACGGCCATTTCATGTATCCGCTGATCTTCGGCTTTGCCGGCAAGGAGGCGGCCGAGGTCTCGCTCAAGGAGATGGGGCAGGCCGGCACCAAGGAAGAGCAGATGTTCGTGCGGCTCATCGCCGAGCAACCCAAGGCGCGGCGCAAGACCGACCTCGGTTACCGCGTCATCGACCAGCCCTACATCGAGGGACGCTTCCATAACATCGGCTTCACCCTCGACCCCGACAAGACGAGCGCCTGCATTCGCTGCCACGGCAATGCCCCGCACGCCGAGTCGAAGAAGGCACGCGCCTTCCTCAACATGCACACCTTCTATCTGGCGTGCGAGACCTGTCATGTGCAGCCCGCACCGGGCGCAGCGCCGTGGGTGTTCCGTTGGCACGACAAGAAGACCGGCAAGGCCATTCCCAATCCGCGCGAGATCCTCAAGATCGAGGACGCCTACCGCGAGCGCAAGCAGGCGCGCGAGTATCCGGTGTACGGCGACTACGGCGCCAAGATCGCACCGGCGCGCGAGCAGGCGGGCGAGTTGCGGCTGCTGTCCGACCCCAAGGATGTGGAGCTTGCCGAACGCTATCTCGCCGAGCGCGAGCGCCTGAGCCCCGACCAGAAGAAGGAGCGGCTCGACCGCGCACACCAGCAGCTCAGCAAGGAGGCGGTGCGCTGCCAGGGCTGTCATCGCGAGGAGCAGGGGTATGTCTCGTTCGCCGATCTCGGCTATCCACCGACGCGCCTGCGCGAGCTGACCAACAACCCGGTGGTCGGCATGGTCGACAAGTACGAGCAGTTCTACATCCCCAGTTTCCTCGCGCCCGGCGACAAGCACACGCGCTAGCGCGCCGGCGTGCCCGGCGCGCCGGTCTGTCCACCGGGTGGCAGGGGGCACGGTGAAACGGCAACGCGCAAAGGATCACCGTACGTTACCGCACCCGCATCCGGGCGCGCCGGTGCCGGTGCCCGGGTCACGGCGTGCAACGGCCGTCGGGCGCGTCATGGCGCGGCTCGTGGTCGGACTGCTCGGCAGCGCGGCGCTGCTGCCCGCATCCGGCGTGCGCGCGGCGCAGCCCGGCCCGTCGCCGGCCCGCGAGTGCGCGAGCTGCCACGTGATGTGGCTCACCGACTTCAAGCGCGAGGATGTCACACCCCTCATCGCCTTCGACCCCAAGCCCGCGACCGCCAGCGGGCGCGAGGACGTCGCCAGCACCGAGCGCATGTGCTTTTCCTGCCACGATGGCTTCGTGCTCGACGCGCGTTTCCTGTGGCGCGAGCGCGCGCATGCGCACCCGGTGGGCGTGCGGCCCTCATCGCAGGTGCAGATGCCGCGCGCCGACGGCAAGGCGCTGTTGCCGCTCAATGACGACGGCAAGCTCTACTGCGGCACCTGCCACAGCGCGCACGGCGTGCAGTGGACGGCGCAGGCATCGCCGCTGTTCCTGCGCGTGCCGAACGTCGACTCGCGCCTGTGCATCGCCTGCCACGGCAGCCAGGCGGGCGGCGCGGCGCAGGGCAACCATCCGCTCGGCGCGAAGCTCGCGCCGCTGCCGGCCGCGCTCGCCCGTCACGGCGGCCAGCTCTCCGCGGCCGGCGGGGTCATCTGCCAATCGTGTCATCGCGTGCACGGCGCAGCGCAGAAAAAGCTGCTGCTGGTCGACAACCGCGCCGGCCAGCTGTGCACCACCTGCCACGCCGACAAGCAGGACGTCGTCAACAGCAAGCACGACCTGGCGGTGATGGCGCCCACGGCGCGCAACCGGCTCCAGCAGACGCCGGCCGAATCCGGCACCTGCGGCGCGTGCCACGTGGCGCACGGCGCTCACGGCCCGCACCTGTGGGCGCGCGAGCCGCTGGCCGGGGCCGATCCGACGGCGGCGGCGTGTGTCGGCTGTCACCGCGCGCAGGGACTGGCGGACAAATCGCTCACCGGCGCGCACAGTCACCCGGTCAACGTCCCGGTGGCCGGCGCCGGCATCGGGGTCAGCCCCCAGGGCTGGCAGAGCCGCTTCGCCAGGGACCACAAACTCGCGACCCTGCCGCTGTACGACCGCCAGGGCCTGTACACGCAAGAGGACGGGCGCATCGGCTGTGGCAGCTGCCACGATCCGCACGTCTGGTCGGCGCGCGCGGGCGCGCGGGCGGCAAGGCCGGCCGGCGCCAGGCG
>CAZVUN010000030.1:0-26134 GCA_964629975.1 uncultured Acidiferrobacteraceae bacterium
AGCGCAAGGCGAACGCATGGAGCCGGCATACGCGCCGGAGGCGCGCGCCGCCGAGGACAGCAAACCCGCCTTCGTGCAGATCGAAACGCGCAACGACACCGCCGCCGCCCCGAGCGGTGCCGACAAGCCGCAGTAGCGCCTGCCGCCCGCGCCGCGCGCTACAGATGCGCGCGGCGTATTTCCTCGAGCAGGCCCTGTGCGGCCTCCTCGATCATGTCGAGCACCCGATCGAAGCCGGCGGCCCCACCGAAGTAAGGGTCGGGGACCTCGCGCTCCGGGTGGTCGGGGGCGTACTCCATCAACAGCTCGATCTTGTGTTCCAGACCGGGCGGACAAAGCGCAAGCAGGTGCTCATAGTTCGCGCGGTCCATGGCCAGGACATAGTGGGACTGCTCGATATCGACCGGGGTCGCCTGCCGGCCGCGCAAGGCGCTCAGGTCGATGCCGCGCCGGCGGGCGGCCGCCTGGGCGCGGGCATCGGGCGGGGCACCGATGTGGTAGGCATGGGTGCCCGCGGAGCCGATGGCGATCTGCGCGTGCAGGCCCGCCTCGCGCACCAGCTTGCGAAACACGCCCTCTGCCGTCGGCGAGCGGCAGATGTTTCCCATACAGACAAACAGTACACGTACCATCGAGATACCCCTGTGGTTGCTGGACGCGACCCGTGCGTGCCGCGCGTCAGGTGCCCGCTGCCTGGGCGAAGTGGCGGCGCACACGTTCCAGGTCCTCCGGAGTGTCGACGCCTCCTCCCGGCAGCTGTGCGGCCTCGCACACCGCGATTCTTTCACCGTGCCACAACACCCGTAACTGTTCCAGTTGCTCGAGCTGCTCGAGGGCACACGCGGGCCAGCCGGCATAGCGCGCCAGGAAACCAGCGCGGTAGGCGTAGATGCCGATGTGGCGTGCCGCCTGGATCGGGGCCCGTGAACGGCCGGCCATCACCTCGCGCGGCCAGGGAATGGGCGCGCGGCTGAAGTACAGCGCATAGCCGTGGGCATCGACCGTAACCTTGACCACGTTGGGGTTGGTGAATTCCTCCGGTATCGCAATCGCGTGACTGGCGGTTGCCATGGCGGCGAGCGGATGCGAGGCAAGGGTGTCGGTGACCTGCCGGATCAGCGCCGGCGGCATGAGGGGTTCGTCGCCCTGCAGATTCACCACAATCTCATCCGGCGCGATGCGGAGCTGCGCGACGACCTCGGCGATGCGATCCGTGCCCGAGGCGTGCCCTGCGGCCGTCATGCACACGCGTGCGCCAAACGCCGCGCACCGGGCGCGGATACGCTCGTCGTCGGTCGCGATCACGATGTCCGCGGCACCGCTGGCGCGCGCGCAGGCATACACGCGCTCGATCAGCGGCCTGCCCGCCACGTCGAGCAGCGGCTTGCCAGGCAGCCGGGTCGAGGCGTAGCGCGCCGGGATGACGACGAGCATGTCCGGTGCTACTTGGGCAGCTCTTCGGCCGTCAGCCGGCGCGCCTCGCCTTCCAGCATGACCGGAATGTCGTCGCGGATCGGATAGGCCAGCCGGTCGACGCGACACACCAGCTCCGCCTTGGCCTTGTCGAAGTGCAGTGCACCCTTGCACACCGGGCACACCAGGATCTCCAGCAGCTTTCTATCGACCACGGCAACACTCCTTGAGTTGACTGATCAGCTGTTCGCCGAGCCGCGCATCGGGCTGCGCCTCGACCGCGAGGAACGCCATGCGCGCATGCGCAAACGCCGCGCATTTTACCGCATCCTTCTCGGTCATCAGGATCGGCAGATCGTCGTCGAATGCCAGATCCCGTGCGCTGAAACGGTGATGATCGGGAAACGCATGCTCGATCACATCGACCCCGAGCTGGCGCAGATGCGCGAAGAAGCGCGGCGGATTGCCGATCCCGGCCACCGCGTGCGCCCGCCGCCCGCGAAACTGCTCGACCGGCATGACCGCTCCGCCGCGCAAGGGATGGAAACCGGTCGCACGCAGCGTCATGGCCAGCTCGCCCGGCCCGGCGCTGCCGGTGGTGACCCGGAGGTCGACCGTCTGCAGCCGCGCGAGCGGCTCGCGCAGCGGCCCGGCCGGCAGGCAGCGTCCGTTGCCCAGGCGCCGCACCCCGTCGAGCACGGCGATCTCGATGTCGCGCCCCAGCCGGTAGTGCTGCAGCCCGTCGTCCGACACGATGACATTGCAGCCATGGGTGTGCACCAGGCGCAGGGCCGCCCGCACCCGATCCGGGTCGGCGGTGACCGGACAGCCGCCGTGGCGCGCGAGCAGGACCGGCTCATCGCCCACGGCCGCGGGGGCAGAATCGGCCTGCACATCCTGCGGCCAGTGCGCGGCGCGCCCGCGGTAGCCGCGCGTCACGATGCCGGGCCGGTAGCCGCGCGCGCGCAGCAGGCGCGCCAGCCAGATCACCAGCGGCGTCTTGCCGGTACCGCCGACCGTGATGTTGCCGACCACGATGACCGGCACCGGCAGACGCACGCTCGCCAACACGCCGGCGCGGTACAGGCGGCGGCGCAACCCGGCCAGCGCGCAGTACAGCCAGCCGAGCGGCGCCAGCAGCGCAGCGCCGGGGCCCGCCTGATACCACAGGCGCTCGAGCGCGCGCATGTCCTCAGCCAGCCGGGTCGTTGAACTGATTGCGATACAGCGCGGCGTACACACCGTTGCGCGCCAGCAGCTCGGCGTGGGTGCCGGTCTCGACGATCGCGCCCTTGGACAGCACCACGATGCGATCGGCGTGCTCCACGGTCGAGAGGCGATGGGCGATGACCAGCGTGGTGCGCCCGCGCATCAGTGCGCGCATGGCGTTTTGCACGTAGCGCTCCGACTCGCTGTCGAGCGCCGAGGTCGCCTCGTCGAGGATCAGGATCGGCGCGTTCTTGTACAGCGCGCGGGCAATCGCCACCCGCTGGCGCTGCCCGCCGGAGAGACGGTTGCCGCGCTCGCCGACCGGCGTGTCGAGCCCCTGCGGCAGCCGCGCAGCGAACTCCAGCACGTGCGCCGCCTGCGCCGCCTGCTGCAGGCGCGCCTCGTCGATCGGGCCGTGCGCGCCGTAGGCAATGTTGTTGCGCAGCGTGTCGTTGAACAGCAACGCCTCCTGACCGACCAGTGCCAGCTGATCGCGCAGGTTGGCGAGCCGCAGCTCGTTGATGTTCACGCCGTCGAGCAGGATTGCGCCCTGCCCTACCCGGTAGAAGCGCGCCAGCAGCAAGGCGCAGGTGGTCTTGCCGCTGCCGGAGGCGCCGACCAGCGCCACGGTCTGCCCCGGTGCGATGCGGAAGCTCACGCCCCGCAGTGCCGGGGCGTTGTCAGCGACGTAACCGAAGGTCACGTCGCGGTACTCGACCGCGCCCTGCACCTGCCGCAGCTCGCGCGTGCCGCTGTCGTCCTCGGCTGCCTCGTCGAGCAGCGCAAAGGCGCTGTCGGCCGCGGCCAGCCCGGTCTGGATCTGCTCGTTGACCTTCGCCAGCCGCCGGGTCGGCCCCATCATCCAGATGGTGGCGGCGATGTAGGAGGCAAAGCCGCCGGCGGTGATCTCGCCCGTCGTGAGGGCAATGTGGATCACGAGCGCAAGCGCTACTGCACCCAGGACCTGCAGCAGCGACATGCCGATGCTCGAGACCGCAACCTTGCGCATCACCTGCCGCCGGCTGCGCTCGCTCGCCTTCCTAAAGGCGGCGATCTCGACCGCCTCGCCGCGAAATGCCTTGACCACGCGCTGCCCCTCGGCCGCCTCCTGCGTGACCTGCGAGATCTCGCCCATGCTCGCCTGGATCTCGTGGCTGGTCTTGCGAAAGCGCTTGCTCATCTGCCGCAGCATCAAGGTGGAGAACGGCAGCAGCGCGGCGAACAGCAGCGTGAGCTTCCAGTTGAGGATCCACAGCCACACGAACAGCACGATCACCGTCAGGCCATCGGTCACGACGGTGAGCAGGACATTGGTCACCGTCCCGGCCATCTGCCCGACGTCGAAGATCAGCTTGGAGATGAGCTGGCCGGTCGCGGTGCGCTCGTAGAAGCTGCTCGGCAGCACCACCAGCCGCTGGAAGATCTGGTTGCGGATGTCGAAGATCACGCGCTGGCTGACCCAGCTCATGCCGTACTCGGACAACACGGTACCGAACCCGCGCAGCAGGAACAGCCCGACGATCAGCAGCGGCAGCCGGCGCATCGCCTCGAGGTCGCGTGCGACGAAGCCCTGATCGACCAGCGGCTTGATGAGCGCGCTGAATCCCCCGGCGGTCGCGGCCGTCACCACCATGCCGACCACACCCGCCAGGAACACCCACTTGTACGGCCACGCATAGGTCAGCAGCCGCCGGTACAGCCGCAGGCTGTCGCGCGTATGGGCGTCTTTGCTCACGGGGCCGCGGCGCCCTGCGGTTGCTGGGTCGCGAAGCTCAGACGGGCGAAGCCGAGCCGGCGCGCCGTCTCCATGACGCGCACCACCGACTCGTGCGGCGCCTTGCCGTCGGCGTGGATCACGATGGTCGGATCCTTGTTGCGTCCGGCGGCCTGGGCCATGGCATTGCGCAGGGTCTCGGGGCTGGTGTTGAGCAGTTGCCGGTCGTTGACGAAATACTGGCCCTTGGCGTCCACGGTGATGCGCATGGCACGCTGATCGACCTTGGCCTCGCTGCCGGCCTCGGGCAGGCGCACGCGCAGCTGCGCCTCCTTGGAAAAGCTGGTCGTGACGATGAGGAAGATCAACGTCATCAACAGCACGTCGATGAGCGGTATGAGATTGATCTCCGGCTCGTCTTCTTCGCTCGGACGGAAGTTCATGGGCGCCTCACGCCGGCCGCTATCATGCAGCGCCGGTGTCGTGCTCGCGCTCGCCCTTGAGGATCTCCACCAGGGCGATGGCCTGCTGTTCCATCTCCACCAGCAGCTCGTTCACCCGGCCGCGGAAGTAGCGATAGAACATGAGGCTCGGAATGGCCACGATCAGGCCGGTGGCAGTCGCCACCAGCGCCTGCGAGATGCCGCTTGCCACGATCGAGGGATCACCCACGCCGGCGCGGCCGATGCCGGAGAACATGTCGATCATCCCAAGCACCGTGCCGAGCAGGCCGAGAAACGGCGAGATCGCGGCGATGGTGCCGAGCGTGCGCAGGTAGCGCTCGAGCTCCGGGGCGACATGCCGGCCCGCGTCCTCGATCGCCTCCTTCACCACGATGCGCGGATGATTGCGATTGACCAGTCCGGCCGCCAGTACCCGCCCGAGCGGCGAACCCTCGCGCAGCTCGCGCACCCGGGCTTCATTGAGCTCGTTGCGCGAGAGCCAGCCGCGCACCTGCTCGAGCAGGTTGGGCGGGGTGACGGTCTTCTTCTGCAGCGTCCAGAAGCGCTCGCCAATGATTGCCAAGGCACCGATGGAACAGCCGATGAGCGGCCACATCACCCATCCGCCGGAACGTATCAGCTCGAACATGCTAAGTCTCTGTTGGTGCTGGGAAAACGGCCGCTACTGTAACAGACGCCGGCGGTGGCGGAAAGGCGCTAATCACTGAACCAGTAGCGTCGGGCGCTGACGCGGTAGGCATCGACCACGATGCCGGCATGCGTGAGGCGCGCCTGCAACGCCCCGCCGGTGGCGGAATCGAACGGCCGGGCACCGGCGAGCGCGTAACGCGCGCGCACGCGCGGGTGCGGGTGCTGGTGACGATTGCGGTAGCCGACCGGATAGAACACGTAGCGTGGGGCGACCGCATCGATGAACGCGCAGCTCGATGAGCTGCGGCTGCCGTGGTGCGGCGCCACCAGGATGTCTGCCCTCAGGCGCTGTGGTGCGCGTGCCAGCAGGGCGCGCTCGGCGCGCGCCTCGATATCACCCGGCAACAGAATGCGCCCGTAGCGGCTGCTCACGTGCAGCACGCACGAGTCATCGTTGCGACGTCCAGGCGCGCCCGGCGCGGGATTGAGCAGCGTGAACTCGACATCGTCCCAGCGCCAGGACTGCCCGGCCGCACACGCCGCAGCGCCGGTGAGCTGCGCCGGCACGCTGCTCAATACCTGCCCGACCGGCAGCGCGCGACGCACCGAGTCCGCCCCGCCGATGTGATCGTTGTCACCGTGGCTGATGACGAGCATGTCGATGTGCCGCACCCCCTGTGCGCGCAGGTACGGCAGCACCACCGCCTCGCCGGTATCGAACGCCGGGCCGTAACGCGGACCGGTGTCGAAGACGAGCACGTGATGCTGGGTGCGCACCACGGCCGACAGCCCCTGCCCGACGTCGAGCAGCGTGAACCACACCTCCCCGCTGCCGGGCGCGGCCCGCGCGACGAACAGCAGCGCCGCCAGCCACGGCACGCCGAGCCAGCGCGCCGGCACGCCGCGTGGCGCGAGCAGCCACAGCACACCGATGAACCCGGCCAGCAGCGCCCACCACGGCGGGCGCGGCTGCACCCATTGCGCGTGCGGCAGCGCCGCCAGCCACTCGAGCACCTGCCACAGCTGCTCGAGCAGCCATGCCGCCGACGCGAGCGGGGCGTGCGCCGCGCCATCCGGCAACACCACCAGCGCGCCGACGCCGAGCAAGGTCAGCGGCACCGCCAACAGGTCGAACACCGGCACCGCCAGCATATTGGCGAGCGGTGCCACCAGGGAGGCCTGCTGGAACAGCCACAGCGTGAGCGGCAACATGCCAAGGGCGATCGCCCATTGCAGGTAGCCCCACGCGCGCCAGCGCGCCGGCCTGCCGCTTTCGGCGTGCATGGCAAAGACGATCACCGCCACGGCCGCGAACGACAACCAGAAGCCCGGTGCCAGCACCGCGAGCGGATCGAACAGCAGCACCGCGAGCAGCGCGTACGCGAGCAGCTGCGATGGCGGCAGGCGCCGGCGCAGGAACACGCCGCCCAGGGCGACCGCCAGCATGAGCAGGGCGCGCTGTGTCGGAATGACGAAGCCGGCGAGTGCGGCGTAGGCGCTCGCCGCGACCAGCGCGCAGGCCGCACCCACGAGCGGTGCCGGCACGCGCAGCACGGTGCTGCCGGGCAGTGCCCACAGCCAGCGCGCCAGCCAGAACACCACGGCCGCGATCAGGCTGATGTGCAGGCCCGAGATCGCCACCAGGTGCGAGGTGCCCGTGGCGCGCAGCGTGGCCCAGTGCGCTTCCGGGATACCGCGCGCATCGCCATTGGCGAGCGCGACCACGATGCCGGCGCTCGGATGCGCGCCGAGCGTCGCACGGATGCGCTCGCCCAGGTCCTGGCGCAGCCGATCCACCGCATAGCGCGGCGCGCTGCCAGGCAGACGCTCCGCCGCCGGTGTTTCGCGCACATAGCCGCGCGCGCGGATGCGGTTGCGCAGCAGGTGCGCCTCGTAGTCGAAGCCGCCGGGATTCTGGTAGCCGTGCGGCCGCGTGAGCCGCACGGTGAAACGCCAGCGCTCGCCGGCGCGCGGTGCGAGCCCGGGATTGCGCAGCGTGAGCAGCACGCGTTGCGGCAGCGCCACGCGCGTGGCCTCGCGCATGGCGTGCTCGATATCAAAGACGAAGCGCTGACCGTACTCGGCAGGCTGCGGGATATCGGCGATGTGCCCTTCGACCACGAGGTCGACCCCCTCGAGCTCGCGCGGCAGCGACTCGCCAAGGATCCACCCGGCGCGCACGCTCGCCCACACCACGCCGAAGACGACGCAGGCGCCGATCAGCCAGGCAGGGCGCGCCCACGCGAGCAGCAGGAAGGGCAGCGCGGCCGCGAGCCACCAGGCCGACGGCAGCTCGGGCAGCTGCTGCACCGCCAGCACCCCGGCGAGAAAGGCGATGGCGGCGAGTCGCACGGTCGGCCTCCCTGCCGGTGTGCAAGCGGCGTCAGGTCTGCCGCAGCACGCCGTCTTCGAGCCTGAGCACGCGGTCCATGCGCGCGGCCAGCCCCGGATCGTGCGTCACGATGATGAAGCTCGTCTGCAGCTCGCGGTTGAGCTCGAGCATCAATTCGTAGACGTTCTGCGCCGTCTCGCGGTCGAGATTGCCGGTCGGCTCGTCCGCGAGCACCACGCGCGGGCGCGTCACCATGGCGCGCGCCACCGCCACGCGCTGGCGCTCCCCGCCCGAGAGCTCGCCCGGCTTGTGCTGCAAGCGATCCTCGAGCCCGACGCGCGTGAGCATCGCGCTCGCACGGCTCAGGGCCTCGGTGTCGGGCGCGCGCCGGATCACGAGCGGCATGGCGACGTTCTCGAGCGCGGTGAACTCCGGCAGCAGATGATGGAACTGGTAGACGAAGCCGAGCTTTTCGTTGCGCAAGCGTCCGCGTTCGGCCTCGCCCAGGCCGGTGAGGTCGACGCCGTCGATCTCGACCTGGCCGGCGGTGGGCGCATCGAGCCCGCCCAGCAGGTGCAACAGCGTGCTCTTGCCGGAACCGGACGCGCCCACGATCGCGACCTGCTCGCCGCGCGCGACGCGCAGATACACGCCCTTCAGCACCGGCACGGTGAACACCGCCTCCTCGTAGGTCTTCACCAGACCGGTGGCGCGCAGGATGTGGGCCGCTTCGCTCATTCGTAGCGCAATGCCTCGGCCGGCTGCACCTGCGCGGCGCGCCAGGCCGGATAGATCGTCGACACGAGCGCCAGCACCAGCGAGCAACCCGCGATCAGCGCCACGTCCTGCCAGTGCAGGTCGGACGGCAGCTCGCTGATGAAGTACACGTCCGCCGAGATGAACGAGATGCGCAGCAGGCTCTCCAGCCCCTGCACGAGGCTCTCGACGTTGAGCGCCAGCACGACCCCGACCAGCGTGCCGACCACGGTGCCGATCGTGCCGACCACGGCGCCGTTGACCATGAAGATGCCCATGATGCTCGTCGGGCTCACCCCGAGCGTGCGCAGGATGGCGATGTCGGCCTCCTTCTCGTTGACGATCATCACCAGCGCCGACACCACGTTGAACATCGCCACCGTCACGATCAGCAGCAGGATCACGAACATCACGGTCTTCTCGATCTTGAGGGCACGGAAGAAATTGCCGTGCTCGCGCGTCCAGTCGCGCGCGCGGTACTGCGGCCCGAGGGCCATGGCGATCTGCTCGCTCACGAGCGGCGCGCTGTCCAGGTCCTCGAGCTTCAGGCGCAGCCCGCTCACCGCGTTGTTCAGCTGGTAGAGCTTGGCGGCATCGTCGAGATGGATCAGCGCCAGCCCGCTGTCGTACTCGTACATGTCCATCTTGAACACCCCCGCAACCGTGAAGCGCTTGAAGCGCGGCATCAGGCCGGCCGGTGTCGATTGCGCCTGCGGGATCACCAGCGAGACCTGCGAGCCGGGCTGCAGATCGAGCTTCCAGGCAAGCGCGCTGCCCACCACGATGTTGAACTCGCCGCCCTTCAAGGCGTCGAGACTGCCGTTCAGCATCCTCAGATTGAATTCGGAGACCTGGCCCTCCTCGGCCGGCAAGATGCCGCGCACCATCACGCCGCTCACCGCCTTGCCGCGCGCCAGCATGCCTTGGCCGAGGATGTACGGGGCGCGGCCGATCACGCGCGGGTCCGTGATGCGCGCGGACACACTGGACCAGTCGCGCAGTTGCCCGGTGTTCTCCGTGATGGTGACGTGCGACACCACACCGAGGATGCGCGCGCGCAGCTCCTTGCCGAAGCCATTCATCACCGACAGCACCGTGATCAGTGCCGCGATCCCGAGCGTGATGCCGAGGACCGAGATCAGCGAGATGACGGAGATGAAATGTGACCGGCGCCGGGCGCGTGTGTAACGCAGCCCGATGAACAGCTCGAAGGGGCGAATCATGGGCCGCGATTAAACCACAGGGCGCCGGCGAAGCACACGCGCCGCGCTCAGCGTGCGCGCTTTCCCGGGCGTAACGTGCGCGCGCCCGCGCTCAGGCGCTTGAGCGCGGCGCGCAGCTGCGGATCGCCGATGCTGTCGGCGGCGCTGTCGATCAGCTGTGCGGTATGCGTCGACAGGCGCGTCGGCGGCACCGCGGGCGGCGTTGCCGGTGCGCCGTCCTGCGCCTGCGGGCGCACGCGTATGCGCACCTCGCGCAAACCGGCGAAGCACGCCTCGGCGCGCAGCCGCGCGAGCAGTTCCTGCTGGCTGTGGCGGGCACGCGAGGCCCAGGCGGGACTGCGGGCCTCGAGCTGCAGCGTGCCGGCCTCGTAGCGCACCGCACGCACGTGCTCGGCGAGCGGTGCGGGCGCATAGCGCCGCCACAGCGCGGCCAGGCGGCTGGTCTCGTCCAGACGCGCACCCAGCTGATTGAGCAGCGCGGTCGGCAGGAAGGCGCCGAGGCCCTGGGGTGTGGCGGTACGTTTCACCGTGACATTATCCGACGCCGCGACCGGATCGCAAAGTCCCGCGTGGCGCACGACACCACCGCACGGCGCTGCCGGCGGCGCGCCGGCTGACCGGGTCCGTGGCGCGCGGTAACATCCGCGCATGAGTGAAAGCCGCAATGATGCGTCGTGCGCGATCGCCGAGCGGCTGCACGGCCTGCGTGCACGCATCGCCGAGCTTGCGCGCCGCGCCGGCCGCGATCCGGCGGCGGTGCGGCTGATCGCGGTGTCCAAGACGCAGCCGAGCGCGGCGATCGCGGCTGCGGTGGCTGCCGGGCAGCGCGAGTTTGCCGAGAACACGGTGCAGGAGGCTCTGGCCAAGATGCCGGCGCTCGCCGCGCACGCCCTCACCTGGCACTTCATCGGGCATCTGCAGTCGAACAAGGCCCGGTTTGTCCCCGGCAATTTTGCCTGGCTGCATTCGCTCGACAGCCTCGCGCTCGCACAGCGCCTGTCGCGCCTGGCCGTCGAGCGGCGCGCGCGGCTCGACGCGTTGATCGAGGTAAACGTGAGCGGCGACCCCCGCCGGCACGGGGTATCGCCCGGGCAGCTGCCGGCCCTGCTTGATGCGTTGCAGCAGTCGGCACTGCCGAACCTGCGGCTGCGCGGCCTGATGGCGATGGGGCCGCACCCGGCGAGCGAGGGCGAGGTGCGCGCGGCATTCGCCGCGGTGCGCACCCTGTGTCAACAGGGTCGACAGCGCACGGGCTGGCAGGACTTTACCGAGCTGTCGATGGGCATGAGTGGCGACTATGCCGAGGCGATTCTCGAAGGCGCGACGATGGTGCGTCTCGGCACGGCCGTGTTCGGCGAACGTCACCCTCGACGTTGAACGTCCGGCCGCGCCGGCCGGCTGTCCGGGGCTGACTCCTCGCGCGGCGCCACGCGCGCGGCGAGTGTCGCGCCCAGGGCAATCAGCGCGCCGCCGAACCATTCACCGGCGGTTACCACCTCGTCGGTCAGCAGCTGCTGCGAGATCGCCCCGGCGATCAGCTCCACCAGGGCGATGACCGCCGAGCGATGCACCGGCATGTGCGTGACGCCGTACTGCACCAGCACCGTCATGGACAGGATACCGAACGCCCCGAGCACCACCGCGCCCAGATACACGCCGCTCGCCACCCGCGGGACGGGCGGGTGCAGGAACGCAATGAGCAGCAGCGCCACCAGCACCACCCCGCCCCATACCGCCACCGCCTTGGCCGCGACCGAGACGTCCTGCAGCTTGCGCACCAGCACGTTGGATACGGCGAACGCGACGCCGGAGCTGATGGCGAACCAGTCGCCGGTGTCGCGCGGCCACGGCGCGCCGATGCCTGGGTCCCACAGCATGAGCAGCGCCCCGCCCATGGCCAGCAGCAGGCTGAGCATGGCAAGCGGCGCGATGCGCTCGCGCAGGACGAGCCATGCCAACAGCGTCGCCCACAGCGGTGACAGGTAGAACAGCAATAGCACGCGCAGGATGTTGCCGGTCAGCACCGCCTCGACGAAGGCGATGTTGGTCCAGCCGGCCGCGAGCATGAGCAGGGCCAGCAGCCCGGGGCGGTGCGCGAACTCCGGCAGCGCCGTGTGCGTGCGCACCAGGCTGACCACGAGCGCGGCGGCGTACAGCAGCAGCGTCAGCCAGATGCCCGCGAGCCCCTGCGCCTCGAGCAGGCGCATCGGGTACCAGATGATGCCCCACAGACTCGCGCCCAGCGCGAGACTCGCCGCCGGCAGCCAGCGCCGGCTCGAATTGGAGGACATTGCGGGGTTCCCTCATTATAATGACAGGTTGCGCCAGCTCACCGATCCCCATGAACTCCCGGCTCGCGGGCCTGCAACCCTATCCGTTCCAGAAGCTCGCCCGGCTCCTCGATGGCATTACGCCGCCGAGCGGCAAGACGCCTATCAAGCTGTCGATCGGCGAGCCGCAGCATGCCGCACCGCCTTTCGTATTGGAAGAGATGCGCCGCCAGCTGGCGGGGCTGTCGCACTATCCGCTCACCAAGGGGATCCCCGAGCTGCGGGCGGCCATGGCGCAGTGGGCGAATCGGCGCTTCCGGCTGGTGCGCGCCCCGCTCGACCCGGAACGCCACATCCTGCCGGTGGCCGGCACGCGCGAGGCGCTGTTCTCGATCGCGCAGGCCGTGATCGACACACACGCCGGCGCCGCAACGCCGGTCGTGCTCATGCCCAATCCGTTCTACCAGATCTACGAGGGCGCGGCCGTGCTGGCCGGCGCCGAGCCGCGCTTCCTCAACACGACGCCGGCCACCCGCTACCGCATGGACTTCGCACGCGTGCCGGCGGCGCTGTGGCCGCGCGTGCAACTCGTCTACGTGTGCTCGCCGGGCAATCCGACCGGCACCGTGCTCGGGTCGAACGACTATGCACAGCTCCTCGAGCTCGCCGAGCGCTACGACTTCGTGATCGCCTCGGACGAGTGCTACAGCGAGATCTACTTCGATGAGGACGCCCCGCCGGTCGGCCTGCTCGAGGTAGCGCATGATCTCGGGGTTCGCGACTACCGCCGCTGCCTCGCCTTCCACAGCCTGTCGAAGCGCTCCAACCTGCCGGGTCTGCGCTCCGGCTTCGTGGCCGGCGACGCTGAGCTGCTGGGTCGCTATCTCGAATACCGCACCTACCAGGGCTCTGCCCTGCCGCCGCCGACCCAGCGCGCCAGCATCGCGGCCTGGAACGACGAGGCGCATGTGCGCGAGAACCGGCGGCTGTACCGCGAGAAATTCGCCGCCGTGCTCGAGGTGCTGGCGCCGGTACTGAAGGTCACCCGCCCGGACGCGAGTTTCTATCTGTGGCCGGAAACACCGCAGGACGACACGACCTTCACGCGCGAGCTGTACCGGCAGGAAAATGTGCTGGTCCTGCCCGGCAGCTACCTCTCGCGCGAGGCCGACGGTATCAACCCCGGTCACCGGCGGGTGCGCCTGGCGCTGGTGGCGAGCCTCGCCGAATGCGTGGAAGGCGCGCGCCGCATCCGAAATTTTGTAGAATCGCACGCCTGAGCCGGCACCGACACCGAATGTCCTGAGGAGACCCGCGGCATGAGCATCCAGACCATCATCGACCAGGCCTTTGAACGCCGCGCCCAGATCACGCCGCGCAGCGTCGAGACCCACGTCAAGGACGCGGTGCTCGAGGCCATCGACCTGCTCGACACCGGCAAGGCGCGGGTCGCCGAGAAGCAGGGCGGAAGGTGGGTGGTCAACGAGTGGCTGAAGAAGGCGGTGCTGCTCTACTTCCGCATCGAGGACAACCAGTTCATCAAGGGCGGCTATACCAATTACTGGGACAAGGTCCCGGCCAAGTTCGCGGACTATAACTCCAAGACCTTCCGCGATGGCGGCTTCCGCGTGGTGCCGCCCGCGGCCGTGCGCAAGGGCGCCTACATCGCGCCCTCGGTGGTGCTGATGCCGTCGTATGTGAACATCGGCGGCTACGTCGATGAAGGCACGATGGTCGATACCTGGGCGACGGTCGGCTCCTGCGCGCAGATCGGCAAGAACGTGCACCTCTCCGGCGGTGTGGGCATCGGCGGCGTACTGGAACCGGTGCAGGCCGCCCCGACCATCATCGAGGACAACTGCTTCATCGGTGCGCGCTCCGAGGTGGTCGAGGGCGTGATCGTCGGCGAGGGTTCGGTCATCTCGATGGGCGTGTACCTCGGCAAGAGCACCAAGATCTACAACCGCCTGACCGGTGAGGTGAGCTACGGCTTCGTGCCGCCCGGCTCGGTGGTGGTGGCCGGCAACCTGCCCTCGGCCGACGGCAAGTACAGCCTGTACTGCGCGGTGATCGTCAAGCAGGTCGACGAGAAGACGCGCGCCAAGGTCGGCATCAACGAACTGCTGCGCGACATCTGACGCACGCGCCGCGCGCGGGCCGTATCTGCCCGCCCGCTGCCCGCACCGCCATGACTGACCGAACGCTCGAGCTCACCAAGCAATTGATTGCGCGCGCCTCGGTCACGCCCGATGACGCCGGCTGCCAGGACCTGCTGATCGCGCGCCTCGAGCCGCTCGGCTTCAAATGCGAGCGCCTGCGCTTCGGTCAGGTCGACAACCTGTGGGCGCAACGCGGCAGCGGCCGGCCACTGCTCGTCCTGGCGGGGCACACCGATGTCGTGCCGAGCGGGCCGCGCGAGAAGTGGTCGAGCGATCCGTTCTATCCGCAGGTGCGCGACGGCCAGCTGTACGGTCGCGGCGCGGCCGACATGAAGGCCTCGCTCGCCGCCTTTGTCACCGCGCTCGAAGACTTCCTCGCGCAGCAGCCGAATCACAAGGGCAGCATCGGGTTGCTGCTCACCTCGGATGAGGAGGGTCCGGCGGTCGATGGAACGGTCAAGGTGGTCGAGTGGTTGTCGGCCCGCGGCATCCGCATCGACTATTGCCTGATCGGCGAACCCTCGTCGGAACAGCGGCTCGGTGATGTCATCAAGATCGGGCGGCGCGGCTCGCTCGGCGGCCAGCTGATCGTGCGTGGACGCCAAGGGCACGTCGCCTACCCGCATCTGGCGCGCAATCCGATTCACCTGGCGGCACCGGCGCTCGCCGAGCTCGCGGCCATCGAGTGGGATCAGGGCAGCGATAGCTTCCCCAAAACCAGCTTCCAGATCTCCAACATCCACGCGGGCACCGGTGCGGTGAACGTGATTCCCGGGGAGCTGACGGTGCTGTTCAACCTGCGCTTCTCGCCGGCGGTCACCGCCGAGCAGTTGCGCAACCGCATTGCCGCAGTGCTCGATCGCCACGGGCTCGAGTATGAGCTCACCTGGCAGCTGTCCGGCGAACCGTTCCTCACGCGCGGCACCACGCTTATCGATGCGGTGCGCGCGGCCGTGCGCGCCGAGCTGGGCATCGACACCGTGCCCTCGACCGGCGGCGGCACCTCCGACGGCCGTTTCATCGCACCGACCGGCGCCGAGGTCGTGGAGCTCGGCCCCCTCAACCGCAGCATTCACCAGATCGACGAACATGTGGCTGTGGACGATCCGGCGCGTCTGGCACGCGTTTACCGGCGCATTCTGGCGACCCTGCTGGCTGCGTGAGACGGGTGTTTTCTTCTTGTGAGATCAGTCAGTTACGAGCGCTAAGTGAAGTATTGTCGAGGCATCCCCCGCGGCCAGATCGAGGCCCCGGGCGAGGCAGGCTGCACGCTATACTTTCTTAACAGCCGGAGGGGGGATGAAGAACGCAGGTTTCTATAAAAAGGACTGGTTTGTCGCCCTGCTCGTCGGCTGCCTGTTTACCGCGCTGGTCTTGTCGGATTCGAGCCTGCTGAGCCGCTTCGAAGTCCTGATCTACGATTCGGCGATCAGGCTCACCCAGCGTGCGCCCGGGGCGGCGGACAACGTGGCCCTGATCGAGATCGACGACCCCAGCATCGAGCAGATCGGGCGCTGGCCATGGCCGCGCAGCGTGCTGGCCGAGCTGCTCGACTTCCTGGCGCGCGCCGAGGCCAAGGTGGTCGGCCTGCAGATCATCCTGACCGAACCACAGATCGACCCCGGACTTGCGCAGATTCGCAAGCTGCGCGCCCACGTTGCCAGCACGCCCTGGCCCAAGCCGGCCCTGGGCGAGGCTCAGACGCTGGAGGAGCTGCTCGCCCAGGCCGAACGCGAACTCGATACCGACACGCGCCTGGCGCAGGCGCTGGCCAACGTGCCCAACGTGCACCTTGGCATGTTCTTCAAGGTGGGTGCCCCGCTTGGTCGGCCGGAACGCGCGCTTCCCGAGTACGTGCAACGCAACCGCCTGACCAGGATCGTCGCCCATCCAGGCGCACGCGCCAGCGTCTTGTCGACCGAAAGCGTTTACGCCCCGCTCGAGCAATTCGGCACCAAGGCGACCGGCATCGGTCACCTGCATCTGTTCAAGGACGCGGCCGGCGGCGTGCGCAGCGAGGCGCTGGTGCTCGAACACTACGGCGAGTACTACCCGTCGCTCGCGCTGCTGCTCGCGGCGCGCAGCCTCAACCTCACGCCGCAGGACATCGAGCTCGACCTGGGTGAGGGCATCCGTGTCGGCCGACTGTATATCAAGACCAGTCCGCGCATGGAGATGTACACCGGCTTCTATCCGGCCGTCGGGCCGGACCCGGTGTTCGCCACCTACTCACTCGCCGATGTGCGCGCGGGTCACGTCCGGCCGGATGCCTTCAAGAACAAGATCGTGCTGGTCGGACCGACCGCCAGCGGCCTCGGCGGCAAGCACGCCACCCCGGTGCGCGCCGACATGAGCGAACCGGAATTTGCCGGGCACGTCATCGCCAGCATTCTCAACCAGGATTTCTATACGCGCCCGGGCTGGGCGCCGTGGGTGGAACTCGGGCTGCTGGCCGCCGTCACGCTCTATCTCATGCTGCTGCTGCCCAACGTCGGCGGCAAGCTCGCCGCGGCAGTGACGTTGGTGCTGCTGCTCGCGTTGTTCGGCGGCGGGATGTTCCTGTTGCTGAGCGAGAAGCTGTGGCTGCAGACCGGCGCGCCGGCGCTGCTGCTGGGCACGGGTCACGTGCTGGTCACGAGCAAGCGTTTCTTCCTGACCGAGCGTCTCAAGGCCGAGGCCGAGTCCGATTCCGCCCAGACCAATCGCCAGCTCGGGCTTACCTACCAGAGCCAGGGGCAGCTCGATCTCGCCATGGACAAGTTCCGGCGCCTGCCGGTCGATGACTCCGTGCTCGACCTGATATACAGCCTGGCGCTCGACTTCGAGCGCAAGCGCCAGTTCAGCAAGGCGGCCTCCGCCTACGAATACATCGTTGCCCACAACGCCAAGTTCCGCGATGCCGCCGACCGCAAGCAACGCGCCCAGCGCATGGAAAACGCCGTGATCCTCGGGTCACGCACCATGACCGGCGGTGGCACGCTGGTGCTTGACGGCGTCGACCAGAAGCCCACGCTCGGGCGTTACCAGATCGAAAAGGAACTCGGCAAGGGCGCCATGGGCACGGTCTACCTCGGGCGTGATCCGAAGATCAACCGGGTGGTGGCGATCAAGACCCTGTCGCTGCAGGAATTCGACGAGGCCGACCTGCCCGGCATCAAGGAGCGCTTCTTCCGCGAGGCCGAGACCGCCGGGCGCCTCAACCATCCGAACATCGTCACGATCTACGACGCCGGCGAGGAGCACGACCTCGCCTACATCGCCATGGAGTACTTGCAGGGCAAGGATCTGACCTATTACCTGCGCCAGGGGCCATTGCCGATCGCCTGGGCGGCGCACGCCGCGGCGCGCATCGCCGATGCGCTCGATTACGCGCACCGCATGGACGTGGTGCATCGCGACATCAAGCCGGCCAACATCATGTACAACGACACCGACAAGAGTCTCAAGGTCACCGACTTCGGAATCGCGCGCATCACCGCCGCGAGCCGCACCAAGACCGGCGTGGTGCTCGGCACGCCCTCCTACATGTCGCCGGAGCAGCTCGCCGGCAAACACGTCGACGGGCGTTCGGACCTGTTCTCGCTCGGTGCCATGCTGTACGAACTGCTCACCGGGCGCCAGCCGTTTACCGCCGATTCGCTCGCCGCCCTCATGTACCAGATCGCCAACGTGCCGCACGTCGATCCGCGCGAACTGCGCGCCGACATCCCCGAGTGCCTGGCAAAGATCGTCGACCGCCTGCTGCAGAAGACGCCCGAGGCGCGTTACCCGTCCGGGGCCGAGGCCAGCGCCGACCTGCGTCGCTGCGTGCCGCTGCCGGCGGCGGGGGCGACGGCATGATCAGCGTGCACATGGCCGGCCTGACCGATCCGGGACGGGTACGGACCAATAACGAAGACGCCATCGCGACCTGGCCTGAAGGCGGGCTGGCGATACTGGCCGACGGCATGGGCGGTCACCAGGCCGGCGAGGTTGCATCGCGCATCGCGGTCGATGCCGTCAGCCGGCACTTTCTCGACGTATTCGCGCGTGCCAAGGGCGGCGCCGTTGGCACCGCGGCGATCACCGAAGCAATCCAGCTCGCCAACAGCGCGATCTTCGAAACCGCGCGCACCCGGCCCGAGTACGCGGGCATGGGCTCGACCATCGTGGTGGCGATGTTTCGCGATGGCAAGGTGTGCGTCGGCCACGTCGGCGATTCGCGCCTGTACCGCTTCCGTCGCGGCAAGCTCAAGCAGCTCACGCAGGACCACTCGGTCGTTCAGGAGCTCGTGGCGCGCGGCATGTACACCGCGGAAGAGGCGCGCCAGTCGGTCGGCAAGAATCTGGTGACCCGCGCGCTCGGGGTCGACCCGCAGGTCGAGGTCGACGTCAGTGAGCAGCCGGCCGAGGATGCCGACCTGTATCTGCTGTGCTCGGACGGCCTCAATGACGTTGTCACCGATACCGAGATTGAGCGCGTCCTCGACCAGCACGTGCAGAATCTCGATGCCACGGTCGGTATCCTGGTGTCGATGGCCAACCAGCGCGGCGGTCCGGACAACATCTCCGTGATCCTGGCCCAGGTCAGTGTTCCGCCCTCGGATGCGGCCGGCGAGCGCCCGCAGGCCGACGAGGGTGATGAGGCCGACGACTTTCGCATCAGTCGCCACGATGCCTTTGTCGTAGACGACAACAACTGAGCTACTATTTGCGCAATCAGGTGGGAGCGGCACATGTCAAAGCTGATCGTCAAGTTCAACAACGATGTCATCGATCACATCGAGATCAAACAGGGCGACATGAAGGTCGGGCGCAAGCCCGGTTGTGAGGTGTTTCTCGACAACCTCGCGGTGAGCGGCGAGCACGCCAACATCTTCACGATTGGCGAGGACTCGTTCATCCAGGACCTCGGTTCGACCAACGGCACCTTCGTCAACAACAAGCGCATCACCAAGCATCACCTGCGCAACGGTGACCAGGTCATGATCGGCAAACACACCCTGATCTACATGTCCGAGCAGGCCGCCAAGCCGAGCGAGGATTTTGCCAAGACCGTGATCATCAATCCGTCCGCGCCCCTTGCCGCGGCGGCGGAACCGCGCCCGACGCCGATCCCCGCCCCTGCCCCGCCCCCGCCGCTCGACCGCCACGGCGCCTTGTTCATCCTGAGTGGCGCCAGCAGCGGCAAGCGCATCGAGCTCACCAAGTCGGTGACCAATCTGGGCAAGACCGGCAAGCGCGCCGGCACCATCACGCGCGGACGCGACGGCTACACGCTGGCACCGGGCGAGGACGAGACCCCCAAGCTCAACGGCCGGCCGGTGGCCCCGGAGGGCGGGTTGCTCAAGAACGGCGACATCATCGAGGTCGCCGGCACGCGCCTGCAGTTCTATTTCAAGTAGGCGGCGGCTCGCGTATCACGCCTCGGCGGCCGCCCAGGCGAGCGCATCGAGCGCATCCGGCAGCCGGCGCGCCGCCACGAGCTCGATATCCGGTTCGCTGCCCTTGGGCATGTTGGCGGCCGGCAGCAGGATGCGCTTGAAGCCGAGCTTGGCCGCCTCGCGGATGCGTTCCTGGCCGCGCTGCACCGGGCGCACCTCGCCGGCCAGACCGACCTCGCCGAACACCACCAGATCCTTGCCGAGCGGCCGGTTGCGCAGACTCGAAACGATCGCCGCGAGCACCGCGAGGTCGGCGGCGGTCTCGCCGACGCGTACGCCGCCGACGACGTTCACGAACACATCCTGGTCGTAGCTGGCCACGCCGGCGTGCCGGTGCAGCACCGCGAGCAGCATGGCGAGGCGGTTCTGATCGAGTCCGACGCACACGCGCCGCGGGTTGCTCAGGTGGCTCTGGTCGACGAGCGCCTGCACCTCGACCAGCATGGGGCGCGTGCCTTCCTGCGTGGCGAGCACCACGCTGCCGGCGATGCTGTCGCCCTGGCGGCTCAGGAGCATGGCGGACGGATTGCTGACCTCGCGCAGCCCGGTCTCGGTCATCGCGAACACGCCGAGCTCGTTGACCGCGCCGAAGCGGTTCTTGATGGCGCGCAGGATGCGAAACGAACTGCCGGTATCGCCTTCGAAATACAGCACCGTGTCGACCATGTGCTCGAGCACGCGCGGACCGGCGAGCGTGCCTTCCTTGGTGACGTGCCCGACCAGGAACAGGGCCGTGCCGGTGAGCTTGGCGAAGCGCACGAGCTGCGCGGCCGATTCGCGCACCTGCGCCACACTGCCCGGGGCGGACTGCAGCAGCTCGGTGAACACGGTCTGGATGGAGTCGATCACCATGACCTGCGGCTGCTCGCGCTGGGCCGCCGCGATGATGGGTTCGATCTGGTTCTCGGTGAGCAGGCGCACCGCGCTGCCGCTGAGCCCGAGGCGCTGGGCGCGCAACGTGATCTGGTCGGCTGATTCCTCGCCGCTCACGTACAGGGCGCGCACCTGCCGCCCGAGCGCGGTCACCACCTGCGTCAGCAGGGTCGACTTGCCGATGCCCGGGTCGCCGCCGATCAGCACCACCGAGCCCGCCACCAGGCCGCCGCCCAGCACGCGGTCGAGCTCGCCGATGCCGGTTGCCAGGCGCACGATGCGCTCGGTGGCGGCGTCGCCGAGCCCCTGCACCACCGCGCCGCCCGATGGGGTGAGGCGCGCAGCGCGTCCTGCGGGCGGCGGGGCAATCACCGTCTCCGCGAGACTGTTCCAGGCACCGCAGGCCGGGCATTGACCGACCCACTTGGGCGACTGCCCGCCGCACTCATTGCAGACGAACACCGCCTTGTGCTTGGCCATTGCTAGCCCAGACGCTGCGCCGGCTGCGCGACTGCCGCGGGCGCGGCCGCCGCGATGCGCGGGATGCGTTCGGCCACGTGGCACAGCAGCTCGTAGGCGATGGTGCCGGCGTGCCGCGCAACGTCCTCGACCGGCAGGCCCTCGCCCCACAACACCACCGGATCGCCGACGCGGGCGTGTGGCTGGCTGCGCAGATCGACGGTGATCATGTCCATGGAGACCCGCCCAATCAACGGCACGGGCCGACCGTTGACCAGCACCGGCGTGCCGGGCGCGGCGTGGCGCGGATAGCCGTCGCCATAGCCGATCGCGGCCACACCCACGGGCATGTCCTGCGGGCAACGGTAATCGCCGCCGTAACCAATGGCCTCGCCCTTGGCACGCAGATGCACCGCGATCAGCGCACTCGTCAGGGTCATGGTCGGCTGCAACTCGAGCTGCTGCGCGCTGGCCGCGAGCATGGGTGTGGCGCCGTAGAGCATGATGCCCGGGCGCACCCAGTCGAGGTGGCTGTCGGGCCAGGCAATGATGCCGGCGGAGTTCGCGCAGCTCGCCGGCACGCCGAGCTCGCGCGCAAGCGGCAGGAACACCGCGAGTTGCCGGCGCGTGGCGGGATCGTCCGGGTCATCCGCGCTCGCCAGGTGCGACATCAGGCGCACTTCCCGCACCGTGCGGCAGGCGCGCAGTTGCTCGTAGACCGCGCGCGCCTGCGCCGGCGCGAAACCGATGCGGTGCATGCCACTGTCGATCTTGAGCCACACCCCGAGCGGCTTGGCGAGCGCCACCGACTCGAGCATGCGCAGCTGCTCGTCGTGGTGCACCACCGGCCACAGATCGTAGTGCGCGAGGGTCGGCAGTTCGTCGGCCTGGAAAAATCCCTCGAGCAGCACGATCGGCTGCTGGATGCCGGCCTGGCGCAGCTGGAATCCTTCTTCGACGCTCGCGACCGCGAAGGCGTCCGCCTCCTTCAGGGTCTGCGCGACCCAGGCGAGGCCGTGGCCGTAGCCGTTGGCCTTGACCACCGCCATCACGCGCGCCCCGGGGGCACGGCGCCTCACCTGCTGGAAGTTGTGGCGGAGCGCCTGCGCATGCAGAAGCGCGCGCGCGGGACGTCCCATCAGTACGCCCCGCTGTACGCCGCGGCCGTGTAGTTCTCGAAGCGCGTGTACTCGCCGAGGAAGGTGAGGCGCACCTCGCCAGTCGGGCCGTTGCGCTGCTTGCCGATGATGACGTCGGCCGTGCCCTTGTGCGGGCTTTCCTTGTTGTAGACCTCGTCGCGGTAGATGAACAGGATCACGTCCGCGTCCTGTTCGATGGCGCCCGATTCGCGCAGGTCCGACATCACCGGACGCTTGTCCTGGCGGCTCTCGACAGAGCGGTTGAGCTGCGACATCGCGATCACCGGCACGTTGAGCTCCTTGGCGAGCCCCTTGAGCGCACGCGTGATCTGCGAGATCTCGGTGGCGCGATTCTCCTCGACCTCGGTTGACTGCATAAGCTGCAGGTAGTCGACGATCACCATGCCGAGGCCACGCTCGCGCTTGAGGCGCCGCGCGCGGGCGCGCAGCTCCATGGGCGTGAGTCCCGGCGTGTCGTCGATATAGATCGGCGCCTCGTTCAGCAGGCTCACGGCCGAGGTGAGGCGCGGCCAGTCGTCATCGTCGAGCTTGCCGGTGCGCACGCGGTGCGCGTTGATGCGCCCGAGCGAGGCCATCATGCGCATGGCGAGCTGCGAGCCCGGCATTTCCATGGAGAACACCGCGACCGGCACCTTGTGCCCGACCGCGGCGTTCTCGGCGATGTTCATGGCGAGCGAGGTCTTTCCCATCGACGGCCGGCCGGCGATGATGATGAGGTCCGCGGGCTGCAGGCCGGAGGTCATGTCGTCGAGATCGGTGAAGCCGGTCGGCACACCGGTAAGCGGCGAGGTCGAGCGATACAGCTGGTCGATGCGATCAACCGCCTGCGACAGCAGGCGGTTGATCGGCTGGAACTCGCCGCGCCGCTGGCCCTTCTCGCCGATGTCGAAGATGCGCTTCTCGGCGTAGTCGATGAGCTCGTGCGCGCTGCGCCCGTCCGGCGCGTAGGTCGCGCTACTGATATCGGCGGCGGCCCGCAGCAGCTCGCGCAATACCGAGCGCTCGCGCACGATGCCGGCATAGGCAGTGATATTGGCGGCGCTCGGCGTGTTGTTGGCGAGCGCGCCGAGATAGGCGAGTCCGCCGACCGCTTCGAGCTCACCACTCTTCTCGAGTTGCTCGGAGACGGTCACGACGTCGGCGGGATTGCCGGACTCGAGCAGCGCCGCGATGGCGTTGAAGATCAGGCGGTGCTCGCGCCGATAGAAGTCATCGGCCGAGACACTGTCGGCGACGCGATCCCACGCGCTGTTGTCGAGCAGCAATCCGCCGAGCACGGACTGCTCGGCCTCGACCGACTGTGGCGGTACCTTGAGTGCATCGACTGCACCCTCGGCGCCGCGCCTGGCGTAGGCTCGCTCCTCCATCGACCTCCCTCAACAGCGTGCGGCACCGAAACGGCCGCTCGCGCGCTAACGGCAGGATTATGCGCCGCGCCGCTGCCAGTGACAACGTACCGCGCGGCGTATTGCGGGGATTACTTCTCGCCCACCACCGACACGATGATCTTGGTATCGACTTCGGGATGCAGCGTGAGCACCACGTCGTGATCGCCGACTTCCTTGAGCGGCCCGCTCGACAGATGGATCTCGCTCTTGGCGAGATCAAAGCCCGCGGCCTGCATCGCATCGGCGATGTCTTTGGCGGTGACCGAGCCGAACAGCTTGCCCTCCTCGCTCACCTTGCGCACGATCTGCAGCGTATAGCCGTTCATCCTCTCGGCACGCGCCTTGGCACGCGTCAGCGCGTCCCTGGCGGCGAGCTCGAGTTCGGCGCGGCGCGCGTCGAACTTGGCCTTGTTCTCGGCGTTGGCGACGACCGCCTTGCCGTAGGGAATGAGATAGTTGCGCGCAAACCCGTTCTTGACCCGCACCTGGTCGCCCAGGTTGCCGAGGTTGCGCACCTTGTCGAGCAGAATCACTTCCATTGTTGCGACCTCAGATCACGTGGTTAGCGGTGGCTGTCGCAGTACGGCAGCAGCGCGAGGTAGCGCGCATACTTGATGGCGCGCGTGAGCTGGCGCTGGTAACGCGCCTTGGTACCGGTGTTGCGGCTCGGGATGATGCGCCCGGTCTCGGTGATGTACTGCTTAAGCACGCCGAGATCCTTGTAGTCGATCTCGACGACCTTCTCGGCCGTGAACCGGCAGAACTTCTTGCGACGGAAAAAACGTGACATGGACCGGTCTCCTTACGCACCCGCTTCCGCGGTACCGACTTCACCCGACTCGCCTGCGGCACCACGGCTCTCGGCCGCGGCGCGGCGCGCCTCCTCCTCCTGCTCCTTCATCATCGGCGACGGCGCCGTGACCGCCTCGCGGCGGCTGATGACGAGCGAACGCAGCACCGCGTCGCTGAACTTGAACGAGGACTCGAGCTCGCGCAGTGTCTCGAGCGGGCACTCGATGTTCATCAGCACGTAGTGCGCCTTGTGCACCTTGTTGATGGGGAAGGCGAGCTGCCGGCGGCCCCAGTCCTCGAACCGGTGGACCCGGCCCTGGGCGGACTCGATGATGGAGCGGTAACGCTCGACCATCGCAGGCACTTGCTCGCTCTGGTCCGGATGAACCAGAAACACGATTTCATAGTGACGCATGTAAGCTCCTCATGGCTGTGAGCCACCCGGGTCGTCAACCGGTGTGGCAAGGAGAAAAGAGCCGCGCATTTTAGCGATAATATTTAGGCATGCCAAGGGGTTATCGTCCTTACGGATAAGAACTCACTGCCCGACCCCGGCTTGGCGGATGCTCCCAAGCCGCCAAGCAGCGTTTGGGTCCTCCTCCGGGGCGTTTCATTGTCTACCCGCTGATATAACGGAGCGTGAAGGGCAACACAACACGGGCAAGCGACGGAATGGACTACCAAAGCCACATCGCGAGAGACCCCAAGATTTGCGGCGGGGAGCCCGTCGTCAAGGGGACGCGTGTAACGCTGCGCACCGTGCTTGCAAGCCTGGCCGAAGGCGCTGACATCGCAACGATCCTGCCGGATTTTCCGAGTCTCACTGAAGACGATGTGCGCGCCGTAATCGCCTTTGCGGCGGCCTCAGCCGAGGAGGACTTGCCGGTCCTCGAGCTGCCGCGCGCGTCGTGAGGATCAAGCTTGACGAGAATATTCCCGCCAACCTTGTCAGTCGACTGACTGCCCCCGGTCACGATACCGACACCGTTCCCCCGGGAAGGGTTTCGGGGCCACGACGACCCGCGCGTTCGGGAACAGACGCAACGCGCCGGCCGCTTTCTCACCACGCAGGCTCTCGACTTCTCCGACGCGCACCAGTTCAGACCGGCCGCTCATCACGGCGTGGTGGTGGTCCGCCTTGCCGACCCGAGCCGACGGCGATTGATTGAACGAAGCGCGCGTGTTTTTGAAACCGAAGCGGTGACGGGCTGGAACGGCTGCCTTGTTATCGTCACCGATCGCAAGATTCGAGTGCGACATCCCGACTGACCCGCCGGGCAGCATCTGCCCCCCCCGCAACGACTACTGAATCGTCACCATGGCACTGGCGGTGGCCTGGCTGCCCGTACCGCCGCTGGCCGAGTAGGTCACCGTGTAGGTGCGACCCGACCTGGCGAGAAGCTGGAAGCTGCGATCGTCGCTGCCGAGCTGCGCGCCTTGCACATCGGTGAAATGAAGGGGCGCGTTGTCCTTGATCGATTAATAGATGAAGCTCCCCCAACCCCATCGACACCCAGTTAAGCAACAGTCGCATCGCTTCGCACTCGGCCGGGGAGTAGCAGCCGAGGGTCGACGGGGATGCGGTCGGCGTCATTCCGGCTCACTCGGCACTTCATTTGACGCAAGCAAATACCTTGGCCCTATTGGGAGCGCGAAAGCTGATTGCCAGTGCGCAGAATGAGCCCGCCTAGTTGGGCGATGCAGCTCTCTGGCGCACTGCCTCGTACAGGCAGATTCCGGCCGCCACAGAGACGTTGAGGCTGCCGACCGTGCCGGTCATGGGGATGCGCACCAGGACGTCGCAGTGCTCGCGGGTCAGGCGGCGCAGGCCGGCGCCCTCCCCGCCCAGCACGATGGCCGCCGGCCCCT
>CAZVUN010000031.1:0-25144 GCA_964629975.1 uncultured Acidiferrobacteraceae bacterium
AAGCACTTCCGCGTGAGGGAATGCGCCTTCCCGGTTGTCGCCCAGCGCTTCCGCCACAGACGCGCTAATCACATGCTCGTGATGCGTGGCGTGCACCACCGCGCCGGCGATGCCGATGCGCACCTCCCCTTTGACCAGGTAGCCGGCGATCCCTGCCCGGCTCGCCGTGAGGATACGGTCGCGCTCGGCGGCGCTTTGCCGCTGCCTGGGCGCGCAGGGCGGGCTGCGGCACGCAGCGATCTGGATGCGCAGCGAGGAAGGCGCGCCTTGGGCGCGCGTGGCGCACGCTGCCGGTGCCGGCGCCGGTCCGGTCCCCGGCGGCGCGGTGTCGTTCCCGTTTGACGCCGGCGGCGCCGTACGCGGGGCGATCGAGATCGCCCTGCAACCGGGGCACGAGCCGGCAAGCGGGCTGGTCGCCGCGCTCGCCGAGCTCGCCGCGGATCTTGCCTTGACGTTCGAGCGTCTGGGGCGCGAAGAACAACTGAGGGATCAGCTCGAAGGGGCACGTGCCGCGCTCGCGGCCGCCAGCGCGCGCCTCGATGAGACGCAAGAACTCGCGCAGCTCGGTTCGTGGGAGCTCGATCTTGTGACCAACAGCCTGCGCTGGTCGAAGGAGATCTACCGCATCTTCGAAATCGATCCGGAGAGCTTCGGCGCTTCCTATGAGGCCTTCCTGCAGACGGTACATCCGCAAGACCGGGCGCTTGTCGACGGCGCGTATCGCGGAGCGGTGCGCGAGCGCAAGCCCTACCACGTCGAGCATCGCCTGCTCATGCGCGACGGGCGCATCAAGCACGTATGCGAACGCGGCAAGACCTTCTACGACGCCAACGGCCGGCCGCTGCGCTCGATCGGCACGGTGCAGGACGTCACGGCCGCGGTCATGGCCGCGCAGGAAATCCGCGCCACCCGGGACCTGCTGCAGTCTACGGTCGACGCCACGCCGGACTGGATCGTCGTGCTCGATCGGGCGCAGCGCTTTCTGCTCGTCAACCGCAGTTTCGCCACCGCCCAGGGACGGCGCCCGGAAGAACTGATCGGCCGGCCGGCCGCGGAGGCCGGGGTGTTGCCGCTCGGTTGCGCGGGTCCCGGCGCGGATGCTGAGGATCGAGTGCTTGTGAGCGGCGAGGTCGTCCGCCAACCGAACCTGCCGGTCGTGCTCGCGGACGGCAGCCGGCGCGTGTTCGAGACGCTGTGCAGTCCGCTGCGCGCGAGCGACGGGCAGGTGTACGCGCAGTTGTGCTACGTGCGCGATGTCACCGGGCAGGCCCAGGCGAGCGCCGCGCTCGCCGAACGCGAGGCGCAGCTGCAGCGGCTCAATGCCGAGCTCGAGCAGCGCGTGGCGAATCGCACCGAAGAGTTCGTCCAGGCGCGCGACTTCACCGAGGCCGTTCTCGCTACGATCGGCGCGCTGGTGGTGGTGCTCGATCGCGACGGCAGGATCGTGCGCTTCAATCGGGCCTGCGAGGCGATCACCGGCTTTCGCGCCGGTGAAGTGCTCGGACGCGCTGTGTGGGACTTTCTGCTGGGGGCCGAGGAGGTGGACGCGGTCAAGCGGCAGTTCACGCAGCTGCGCGCCGGACAGTTCCCCAGCCGCTACGAGAATCACTGGCTCACCAAAGGGGGGCAGCGGCGACTGATCGAATGGTCAAATACGGCGCTTACCAATGCGCACGGTGCGGTGCGCTACATCATCGCCACCGGGATCGACGTCACCGAACAGCGGCGGGCGGAACGGGCGCTGCAGGAGAGCCAGGCGCACTTTCAGCGGCTGGCCGAGAACATCCGCGAGGTGTTCTGGCTCGTGGCGCCGGACCGCAGCCGGCTCTATTATCTCAGCCCCGCCTTCGAACGCGTCTGGGGCCGGCCGGTCGAGGCGCTCTACACCAACCCGCGACTGGTGTTCGACACCATCCATCCGGACGACCGACCGGCGGTCGAGGCGCAGCTCGCCCCGCAGCGCGCCGGTCGCTTCGAGGAGCACTACGATCACGAGTTCCGCATCCTGCGCCCGGATGGCGAGATCCGCTGGATCCGTTCGCGCTACAGCCCGATCCGCAACGCCGACGGGGTGGTCTACCAGATCGCCGGCGTGTCGGAGGACATCACCGAGCACAAGGAGGCCGAGCGCCGGCGCTGGGAGCAGGCCGCCCGGCAGCGCGATGCGCTGGTGCGCGAGGTGCACCACCGCATCAAGAACAACCTGCAGGGCGTGGTCGGGCTCCTGCGCCAGCACGCGCTGCGCCAGCCGGCGCTGTCCAGCGCGCTCGAGGGCGCCATCGCGCAGGTTGGCACCATGGCGCTCGTGCACGGGTTGCAGAGCCGTCATGCGGGCGAACGTGTCTTTCTCTGTGACATGGTCGAGGCGGCCGCGCAGGCGCTCGCCGAGATGCGGGGCGTGCCGGTCGACTTCAGCGGGGCCCGCGACACGACCGGCCCGATCCTCGTGGCTGCCGAAGACGCCGTGTCGATCGCGCTCATCGTCAACGAACTGCTCATGAACGCCGCCAAGCACGGTTGCGGGCGGGACCGGCGCGTGCGCGTGGCGGTGTGCCGCCGAAGCGACGGCGCGCTCGTGGAGATCGGCAACGCGGGCGGGAAGCTGCCCGCCGGTTTCGACTGGGCGCGCGGGGCGGGTCTCGGGACCGGGTTGCAGCTGGTGCGCTCCCTCCTGCCGCCGCGCAGCGCATGCCTCGAGTTCACTGTGCGCGACGGAGGGGTGACCGCCATGTTTTACCTGGCGCCCCCGGTGGTCGAAGAGGACGCCGGCGGCTGTGGGCAGGATTGACGCTGCCGTCCGCGGCCGCTACCTTAGGTTGCGAAGTCCCTGATCGCGCAACCATGACTAATCGAGGGGCCATGCAAGAGCCGGAGCAAAAAGGCAGCGCGCCGCGCGACGGCAGCCGGCCGGCGCGCATCCTCCTGGTCGATGATGACCGTCTGATCCTGGCGACGCTCGGTTCCGGCCTGCGCCTGGCCGGTTATGAAGTGCTTGAGGCCTCTTCCGGCGAAGAGGCGCTGCGGTTGTGCCAGGCGACACCACCCGATCTGGCCATCCTCGACATGCGCATGCCGGGGATGAGCGGGGTGGAAGTGGCCGGCAAGATACGCGCAGGTTCGGTGCCCTTCCTGTTTCTTTCGGCGTACAGCGACACCGATCTGGTGCGCCTGGCCGTGCAGGAGGGGGCGCTCGGCTACCTCGTCAAGCCGCTCGACCTCACGCAGATCGTCCCGGCGGTCGAGGCGGCGCTCGCGCGCGCCGCCGAGCTCAGGCAATTGCGCGTCCAGGAGGAGCGCCTAACGCGCGCCCTCGGCACGAGCCGCACCACGGCCACCGCGGTGGGGGTCGTGATGGAGCGCCATCGGCTGAACCGTGCGAAGGCATTCGAGCTGCTGCGCTACCAGGCCCGCTCGCAGCGGCGCAAGCTCGAAGAGGTGGCGAGCGAGGTTCTTGGCGCTACCGAATCCCTCAATTTCCCGCCACAGGCGCTGGTGCCCGGGGAAAAGTCCTAGCGCCCGCCGGGTTGCGGGAACCGCCCGGGACTCCTATGCTTTAGAACAAGTCGCAGCGCCCTCGCGCTGTGCGCCGGAGCCGCCGAGCCCCTGCGGCTCGCTTAAGACAACCCATCTCCCGTTGTCCCGGACGGCCTGTCCCCGCAGGGGGCGGCGCCGGTGCGCGTCACGTGATGTCCGTGTCGGTCAAGGTGCAAGGTAATGGGAGAGTTGGACCCCGATCGTCTGGCCGCGACCCTCGGTCTCGATGCGGCCGAGCTCGCCGAACGCAAGGCCTATCTCGGCCTTGGCGAGGCGCAGTGGGCGCGGTTGCGGCGAGTGCGCGAGCGCCTTCCAGGCTGGAGTGAAGACCTCGTGGCGGAGCACATCCGTCATTTGCAGGCGTTTCCGCGGACGCGCGCGCTGCTCGGCGATCCGGCGACCGCCGCGCGTGTCGCCGACGCCGAGCGGCGCTATTTCGAAGACCTGGGCCGGGGCGACTGCGATGCCGGGCGCGTCGCGCAGTGCCTGCGCATCGGGCTCGCGCACTGGCAAGCGGGTGTCGACCCGACGTGGTACCTTGGGGGCTGGGCCCACTACCTGGGCGCGCTCGCTGAGCGCCTGCACGCCATGGAGGGTCCGGCGCCGGCGCTCGAGGATTTCCAGGCGCTGCTCAAGGTCGTGTTCCTGGACATCAGCATCACGCTGGACGGTTATTTTCACGCCGCGCGCAGCGCCTCGGCGCAGTTGCCGCTGGCGCAGACGCGCGATGCCGCCCAATACCGCGCGCTCGTCGAGGCCACCAGCGACTGGCTGTGGGAGGTCGATGTCAACGGCGTCTATACCTATGTAAGCCCCAAGGTTCGCGACCTGCTGGGCTACGCCCCCGAGGAGGTGCTCGGCAAGACGCCCTTCGACCTGATGCCGCCGGATGAGGCGCGCCGCGTGCAGAGCATCTTCGCCGAAATCGCCGCCGCCCGCCGACCCTTCGAACGGCTGGAGAACGTCAATCGCCACCGCGATGGCCGGTACGTCACGCTCGAGACAAGCGGCGTGCCGATCTTCGACGCGCGCGGCGAGTTCGCCGGCTACCGGGGCATCGACCGCGACATCACGGCGCGCAAGCGCCAGGAGGCCACCGAGCGCATGCTCTCGAGCGCGCTCGAGCAAAGCGCCGATCTCGTGATGATCGTCAACCGCCAGGGGTTGATCAGTTACGTCAACCCCGCCTTTTCCGCGGTGACCGGCTATAGCGCCGAGGAGGCGATCGGCCGCAAACCGAGCCTGCTCAAGTCCGGCATGCAGGATGGAGGAATGTATGCGGAGCTGTGGCGCACGGTCCTGAGCGGGCAGCCCTACCAGAACGTACTGATCAACCGCCGCAAGGACGGCTCGCTCTACCACGAGCAGAAGACCATCACGCCCCTGCGCGATCCGGTGAGCGGCTACATCACGCACTTTGTCTCGACCGGCAAGGACATCAGCGAGGCGCTGCGCCTGAACGCGCGCCTGAACTACCTGAGCAACCACGACCCGCTCACCGGGCTCAGCAACCGCGCGCGCTTCGCCGACCTCGCCGGTCACGCGCTCGTGCAGGCCGGGCGCCAGCGGCGCACCTGCGCGCTGCTGTACGTGGACGTCGACCGCTTCAAGGTCGTCAACGAGACCCTCGGCCACGCGGCGGGCGATGAGTACCTCAAGGCGCTCGCGCGGCGCCTGCGCGAGCGGCTGCGCGCCAT
Source organism: uncultured Acidiferrobacteraceae bacterium (assembly GCA_964629975.1). Taxonomy (GTDB): domain Bacteria; phylum Pseudomonadota; class Gammaproteobacteria; order Acidiferrobacterales; family Sulfurifustaceae. The sequence goes on from CAZVUN010000031.1 coordinate 5,232, forward strand.
GGACTGCATCGCGCGCCTCGGGGGCGACGATTTTGCCGTGTTGCTCGCCGATCTGCCGGGGGCGGAAGCGGTGCTGCCGATCGTCAATGCCGTGCTCGAGATGCTCAAGACCCCGTTCGCGCTGGCAGGCCGCGAGCTGTTCATGCAAGCCAGCATCGGCGTCAGCCTCTATCCGGATGACGGTTCGGATGTCGATGTGCTGCTGCGCCATGCCGAGGCGGCCATGTACGAGGCCAAGCGCGCTGGCCGCGGCAGCTACCGCTTCTACGCCGGGGAGCTCAACGTGCGTGCCGGGCGGCGGCTTGAGCTGGAACAGCACCTGCACCGGGCGCTGGAGCGCGAGGAATTCCGCCTGCACTTCCAGCCGCAGGTCGGGCTCGCCAGCGGCACGATCTTCGGCTTCGAGGCGCTGATCCGCTGGCCGCATCCCGAGCGCGGGATGGTATCGCCTGCCGACTTTGTGCCGTTGCTCGAGGAGACCGGTCTGATCGTCCCCGTCGGCGAGTGGGTGTTGCGCGAGGCCTGCCGCAACGCCGCCGCCTGGCGCGCGGCGGGGCTGCCGGCGGTGCGCGTGGCGGTCAACCTCTCGACGATACAGTTTCACCGGCGCGATTTTCTCGCCCGCCTCTCGCGGGTGATCGCCGAGACCGGCATCGAGCCGTCGATGCTCGAGCTCGAGGTGACCGAGAGCGTGATGCTCGAGGACGTCGAGGGCGCGGTCGACATCCTGCGCGCCATCAGCTATCTCGGCGTGCGGCTCGGCATCGATGACTTCGGCACCGGCTATTCCTCGCTCGCCTATCTCAAGCGCATTCCGCTGCACACCCTCAAGCTCGCCCAGCCCTTCGTCCATGGGATCCCGCACGACCCGGCCGACTGCGGCATCGCGCGCTCGGTCATCGCCGTGGCGCGCAGCCTCGGACTGTCGGTGGTGGCCGAGGGGGTTGAAACCGAAGCGCAGCTCGCCTTTCTGCGCCAGGAGCAGTGCGATGCCATCCAGGGTTATCTGTTCTGCCGCCCGGTGCCCGCCGATGATGTGCCGGCGTTATTGGCGAGCGACAAGCGCCTGTGACGCCGCGCCCCGCCTCCCCCTGCCGGATCGCGCGCCGGGTACGGGGGGCGAGATTGCGCCGAGCGCCGGCACGGGCGCACCGATGAGCGCGCAACGCGCCCACCGGGCCGCACCGGCGCACGGAGCGGTCCGGCCATGAACCGCGCCAAGGTCCTGATCGCCACGCCCGCTGCGCCCGAGCGCGAGGCGATGGCGCGTGCGCTCGAGACGCACGGCCATCGGGTCTGCGGCGCCGACAACGGCAAGCGCGCCATACAGCTCTTTGCCGAGCAGCAGCCCGATGTGGTGGTGCTCGCGGCGTCGTTGCCGGTGATCGACGGCTTCGACGTGGCGCGCAGCATTCGCGCGGGCATGGAGCCCGACGCCCCGGTACCGGTGCTGTTCCTGATCGCGCCGCCCCTGGAGGCCGCGCCGCTGCAGGGGCTGTCGGCCGGGGGCGAGGAGTTCCTGGTGCAGCCGTTTCCGATGCTGCTGCTGTGCGCCAAGGTCGCGGCGCTGGTGCGCGCGCGCCGCCAGTCCCTGGCGCTGAGTGAGCGCCTGGCACGGCTCGAGACCGAGTACGATGAACTCAAGTACGAGGTCGAGGCCGCCGAGCGGCTGGTCGCCCGCATGGCCTGGGACGAGTCCCTCGCGGCGTCCAATATGCGCTTTTTCTCCTGGCCGAAGGGGATCGCCAATGGCGACCTCCTGCTGGCGAGCGGCACATCCTCGCGCGCGCGGCAGGTCCTGCTCGGCGACTTCACCGGCCACGGGCTGATCGCGGCCTTGGGTACCACGCGGGTGACCGATGTATTCCAGACCATGTCGCGCAAGGGTTGCTCCCTCGCGGAGATCGCGCGCGAGCTCGATGCCAAGCTGCATGCGAAACTGCCGCGCGACAAGTTCCTCGCGGCCTGCCTGCTATCGCTCGATGAGTCGTGCGGCACGCTCGAGGTCTGCAACGCCGGCATGCCGGAGGTGCTGGTGTACCGGCCGGGCGAGGGGCTCATCGCGCGCCTGCCGTCCCGGCATCTGCCACTCGGTGTGGCCGGGCACGGCGACCTCGACGCGCAGCAACTGCCGCTTGCGCCCGGTGACCGGATCTACCTCTATTCGGACGGCGTGCTCGAGGCCTGCGATTGGGACGACAACCGCTTCGGACGCGAGCGGCTGGAGCGCTGTTTCGTCCCGCACCTCGACGAGTCACCGTTCGACGTCATCGAGCGGGAGTTGAAACGCTTTCGCGCCTCCCGCCCGCAGCGCGATGACATCACACTGGTGGAGATCGTTTTTCCGCCAGCCACCCTGGGCATCGGCCCCGACCACACGCAGGCAGCGCCGCACCGGTAACGCGGCGGCGTGCTGCGATAAATCGCGGCTATCGAGGGGATTGGCCCATTTCATTGGAAGCGGCGTGCGCGCGGCTGCATAGTTGCGCCTGTGCCGATTGGGCATGTACGGATTATTTGGAGACTGAAACGATGAACCTGAAAGGAACCAAGACCGAAAAGCACCTGAAGGACGCCTTCGCCGGCGAATCCCAGGCCAACCGCCGTTATCTGTATTTCGCCGCCAAGGCCGATGTCGAGGGCTATAACGATGTCGCGGCGGTGTTCCGTTCCACCGCCGAGGGCGAGACCGGCCATGCCCACGGGCACCTCGAATACCTCGAGAGCTGCGGGGACCCGGCCACCGGCATGACCTTTGGCCCGACCGCCGACAACCTCAAGACCGCCATTGCCGGGGAGACCCACGAGTACACCGACATGTACCCGGGCATGGCGAAGGATGCCCGCGCCGAGGGGTTCGATGAGATCGCCGACTGGTTCGAGACGCTCGCCAAGGCGGAGCGTTCGCATGCCAATCGGTTCCAGAAGGCGCTGGACAGCCTTGGGAAGTAATCAAGCACGACGGAGAGAGGCCTCGGGGGCCGGGTATGCCGGCCCCCGCTTTCTTGCGCATCAAGAGAAACGACCATGCACGCATTGACCCGCGAAAACCTGATCAGCCTTGAGCAGTACGCCGCGATCCGGCCGAAGTTCCGCGCCGACGTCCTGGCGCACAAGCGCGACCGGCAGGTCGCGATCGGCCCGCATGCGACGCTCTATTTCGAAGACCGCCTGACCATCCAGTACCAGGTGCAGGAGATGCTGCGCATCGAACGCGTGTTCGAGGCCGAGGGCATCGAGGACGAACTCGCCGCCTACAACCCGCTGATCCCGGATGGCTCGAACTGGAAGGCCACGTTCATGCTCGAGTATCCCGATGTCGAGCAACGCCGCGTGGCGTTGATGCAGATGGTCGGCATCGAGCATCGCGTCTGGGTGCAGATCGGGGACCACGCGCGCGTCTACGCCATCGCCGACGAGGATCTGGAACGCGCGACCGAGGACAAGACCTCGGCGGTGCACTTCCTGCGCTTCGAGCTCACGCCGGCCATGATCACGGCAGCGAAGAACGGGGCGGCGATCGCCATGGGTATCGAGCATGAGGCCTACACGCACACGGTCGCGGCGGTGCCGCAGAACGTGCGCCGCTCGCTGGCCAACGACCTGGCCTGAGCGGGACGACGCGCAGCGCCGTCCTGGCGGGCCGCGGGGGGATTGGTCAAGGCTATCACCGCAGTTGAGACGATCAATTTCAAATACGCGGCGGGTGGCGTTATCTTGAGGTTGTGAGAATCGATCCAAAGCCGCAACCGGTGCATCCCTGCACCGCGGCCCTCACCTCAATCCAATCGGCGAGGAGCCAGCCATGACCAAGACCGCCAGTTTCGCCGTCGTGCATTTCACCGTCGCGTTTACGGTCGGCTACCTGCTGAGCGGCAGCCTGCTCGTGGGCGGGGCGATCGCGCTGGTCGAGCCGGCGATCAACACGGTCGCCTACTTCCTCCACGAGAAGGTCTGGGAGCACATTCGTAACCGCCGCGTGCGCGGCGCCCAGCAGATCCTGGCCTGAGCGCGCACGCACCAACGACAGGAGGCATACCATGACGCAGCAAATCGACATTGGCATCAGCGAAAAAGACCGCACGGAGATCGCCGCGGGCCTCTCGCGCCTGCTTGCCGACAGCTACACGCTCTACCTCAAGACCCACAACTTTCACTGGAACGTCGAGGGTCCGATGTTCAACACCCTGCATCTCATGTTCGAGACGCAGTACACGGAGCTCGCGACCGCGGTCGACCTGATCGCCGAGCGCATTCGTGCACTTGGTGTCCCGGCGCCGGGCAGCTACGCGGACTTCGCGCGCCTGTCCTCGATCAAGGACGCGCAGGGTGTGCCCAAGGCCGAGGACATGATCCGCGAGCTGGTGGCGGGGCAGGAGGCGGTGGTACGCACGGCGCGTGCGGTGTTCCCGGTCGTGGAGCGCGCGGGCGATCAGCCGAGCGCCGATCTGCTCACCCAGCGCATGCAGGTGCACGAGAAGAACGCCTGGATGCTGCGCAGCCTGCTCGCGGCCTGAGCATGACCCGGCGCCGCGCGATTTCGCGCATGGCGCCGGGGTGAGCTGCGCTCACGTCAGAGCAGGACCTGCTCGATGCCGCCGGCGCGCGCCTTAGTGACGAAATCCTCCTGCCAGTTCGCGCCGAGCAGGCCTCGGGCGAGCTCGACCACGATGTAATCGGTCTGCAGGCCGGTGTCGGGCGCATAGCGCGCCAGGCCCTGCTGGCAGGCCGGGCAGGAGGTGAGGAGTTTGACGTTGCCGTCGACCGCGCGCGGCGCGCCGCTCAAGCGTTCGATGCCGGCGTGCAGCTCGGCTTGCTTGCGAAAGCGCACCTGGGTGGCGATGTCGGGGCGCGACACCGCCAGGGTGCCGGCCTCGCCGCAGCAGCGATCCGACAGCAGCACCTCGGTCCCCATCAGGCTCGCCGCCACCCGCGTCGGGTTGTACAGTTTCATCGGCGTGTGGCACGGGTCGTGGTACAGGTACTTGGTGCCGTCGCCGGCCGGCAGGTGCACGCCCTTCTCCATCAGATACTCGTGGATGTCCATGAGCCGGCAGCCGGGGAAGATCTTGTTGAACTGGTAGTGCGCGAGCTGATCGATGCAGGTGCCGCACGACACCAGTACCGTCTTGATGTCGAGGTAGTTGAGCGTGTTGGCCACCCGGTGGAACAGCACCTGGTTGTTGACCGAGATCTCCTTGCCCTTGGCGGCATCGCCCGCCGACAGCTGCGGGTAGCCGCAGCACAGGTAGCCCGGCGGCAGCACGGTCTGGGTCCCCACCTCGTAGAGCATGGCGAGTGTGGCAAGCCCCACCTGGCTGAACAGCCGCTCGCTGCCGCAGCCGGGGAAATAGAACACCGCATCCGATTCCTCGTTCACCTTGGCCGGATCGCGCACGATCGGGATCATCTTGGGATCCTCGACCCCGAGCAGGGCGCGCGTGGTGCGCGACGGCATGCCGGCCGGCAGCGGCTTGCGCATGAAGTGCACGATCTGCACGATCGCCGGTGTGGCGCCGGTGGTGGCGCGCGGCGCGCGGTTGCCACCGACCAGGCGCAGCGTCTTGGCGACCTTGTAGGCCAGGCGCTGCATCGGGTAACCCCAGCCGATCAGCGTGCGGTGCATGAGCTTGAGGGTGGTGGGGTCGGTGACGTTGAGGAATGCCATCGAGGCGCGCGTGCCGAGTGCCGTGTGCTTCTTGCCGCGTTCCTTGAGGATGGTGCGCATGCGGATCGACACGTCGCCGAAGTCGATGTCGACCGGGCAGGGCTTGAGGCACTTGTGGCATACCGTGCAGTGATCGGCGACGTCGTTCATCTCGTCGAAGTGGCGGATCGAGATGCCGCGCCGCGTCTGCTCCTCGTACAGGAACGCCTCGATGATGAGGCCACTGGCGAGGATCTTGTTGCGCGGCGAGTACAGCAGGTTCGCGCGCGGCACGTGCGTGGTGCACTCCGGCTTGCACTTGCCGCAGCGCACGCAGTTCTTGACCATGTTGTTGAGCTCGCCGAGCTCGCTCGCCTCGAGGATCAGGGCCTCGCGTTCGACCAGGCGCAGCGACGGGGTGTAGGCGCTGTCCAGCCCCGAGCCGGGCAGGAGCTTGCCCGGATTGAACAGGCCCATGGGGTCGACGCGCTGCTTGTAGTCGGCGAAGGCGCGGATCATGGCCGCTTCGGCGTATTTCATCTTGGTGATGCCGATGCCGTGCTCGCCGGAGATGACGCCGCCCAGGGAGGTCGCGAGCGCCATCACCCGGTCGACGATGCGGTCGGCCTCGTGCAGCATCTGGTAGTCGTTGGAGTTGACCGGGATGTTGGTGTGCACGTTGCCGTCGCCGGCGTGCATGTGGGTGGCGACGAACAGCCGGCTCGAGCGGATCGCGCGGTGAATGGCGTCGAGCCGCGCGCGCACACCGCTCAGCTCCTCGCCCCAGAAGATCTCCTTCAGCGGCCGCTCGATGCTCTGGCGGTAGGAGATGCGCAGGGCCCGGCGTTGCAGCAGCTGAAACAGCGTCTCGCCGGCCTGGCGCTGGCCACGCGCCGTGTCGTCGAGCAGCGCGTCATGCCGCTCGGCGGGTTCGTCGATGTGCTGCAGGATCTGCGTCCAGCGGGCGCGCGTCTGCTCGAGCGTGGACTGTGCCGCGGCCTTCTTGGCCGCGAAGATCGCCTCGCTCTCGGCGCTGTCCTCGAGCGCCGGGGCCTCCCCGGCGACCACGCGGTGCCGCTCCGGCATCGGGCCGGCCAGGTAGTCGAGCACCGCGTCGATCATGCGCAGCTTGTTGCGCGTCGACATCTCGATGTTGATGCGCTCGATGCCGTCGTTGTACTCGGCCAGGCGCGCGAGCGGGATCACGACGTCCTCGTTGATCTTGAAGGCGTTGGTGTGACGCGCAATGGCGGCGGTGCGGGCGCGCTCCGCCCAGAAGCGCTTGCGCGCCTCGGCGCTCGCCGCGATGAAGCCCTCGGCCGCGCGCGCGTTGGCCAGGCGCACCACCGCCGAGGCCGCCGCCCCCACGGCCGCCTCGTCGTCGGAGGCGATGTCGAGCAGCAGCACCATCTTGGGCAGCTCCGCGCGCGCCGCCTTGGTGGTGTACTTGACGGCGCGCACGTAGCGCTCGTCGAGATGCTCCATGCCGGCGAGCTTGACCGCGGCGAGGCCATCGAGGTAGTTCTTTATCTCGACGATCGCGGGCACCGCCTGGCGCAGGTCGGCGCCGAAGAACTCGAGACACACGGTGCGCAGGTGCGCCGGCATGCGGTGCAGGATGAACACCGCCGAGGTGATGATGCCGTCGCAGCCTTCCTTCTGCACGCCCGGCAGGCCGCCGAGGAACTTGTTGGTCACGTCCTTGCCGAGGCCGGGCTTGCGGAATTCGTGCGCCGCGAGCGTCAGCGTTTCCGGCTGGCCGATGAGCGTGCGGCCGTCGCGCTCGTAGCGCGTGATGCGGAAACGCGCCTGCGGCGCGTCGTGAATCTTGCCGAGGTTGTGATCCAGCCGCTCGACCGTGAGCCACTTGGCGTCCGGCGTCACCATGCGCCAGGAGGCGAGGTTGTCGAGCGCCGTGCCCCACAGCACCGCCTTCTTGCCGCCGGCGTTCATGGCGACGTTGCCGCCGATGCACGAGGCGTTCTGCGAGGTCGGATCGACCGCGAACACGAAGCCCGCCGCCTCGGCCGTGTCGGTGACGCGGCGCGTGACCACCCCGGCCTCGGCGCGAATGGTCGGCACCGCCTGCGCCACCCCCGGCAGCGCGCGCATCTCGACCGCGCCCAGGCCTTCGAGTTTCTCGGTGTTGATGACCACGGTGTCGCCGTTGAGCGGAATGGCCGAACCGGTGTAGCCGGTGCCGCCGCCGCGCGGAATGATCGGCAGGCCGAGCTCGACACAGCCGGCGACGACGTCGAGCACCTCCTGCTCGCTGTCGGGGCTGACCACCACCAGCGGGAACTCCACGCGCCAGTCCGAGGCGTCGGTCACGTGCGAGACCCGCGCCATGCCGGAGAAGTCGATGTTGTCGCGGCGCGTGGCGCGACTGAGGCGCTTGCGCACGCGCCGGCGCAGATCCTCCTGGCGCGGGAACCACGCCTCGAATGCCGCGACCGCCGCGCGTGCGCGCGCCGCGAGCTGCAAGGCGAGCTCGTTGCCGGCGGCGCGCGCCACGATCTGGTTCAAGCGGTGATGCAGCGCCTCGATGAGCAGCGCGCGCCGGTCGCGGTTCTCGAGCAGGTCGTCCTGCAGGAAGGGGTTGCGCTGCACCACCCAGATGTCGCCGAGCACCTCGAACAGCATGCGGGCCGAGCGTCCGGTGACACGCTGTGCGCGCAGGCGGTTGAGCACCTCCCACATCTCGTGCCCGAGCAGGCGGATCACGATCTCGCGATCCGAAAACGAGGTGTAGTTATAAGGAATCTCGCGGATGCGAGCGGTGGCTTCGGCCGTCATGCGCTACGCCAGGCGGGGATCCCGCGCGGTTGAAGTCGCGCCATTGTAGCAACCGGCCCGGCGCGTAGTAACAAGCCGCCTTGCCCGCACGCGCTGTCGGGTCAATGCAGCAAACCGGTAGAATGCGGCTAGCATCCCGCTTAGTTGACCAGTTTGCTGGCGCGCAGCGCATGACGACCCCGACCAACCTGCCCATCGGCGTTTTCGACTCCGGCATCGGCGGCCTCACCGTGGTGCGGGCGCTCGCCGCACGGCTGCCGCACGAGCACATTCTCTATTTCGGCGATACCGCGCGTGTGCCGTACGGCGTCAAGTCGGTGGAGACCATCGCGCGTTACGCCACGCAGATCACCGAGTTCCTGCTCGAGCAGCAGGTCAAGCTCCTGATCGTCGCCTGCAACACGATGGCGGCGTGCGCGGCGCAGGCGATTCGCGACCTCTCACCGGTGCCGGTGCTGGACGTGATCGACGCCGGGGCGCGCGCCGCGGTCGGCGCTACCCGCCGCGCGCGCGTCGGCGAACTCGCAGACGGGCCATCCGTGGCCCGCTCGCCTCGCCTCGGTCCGATCGGCGTGATCGGGACGCTGGCCACGATCGGCAGCGCCGCCTATGAGCGTGCCATCCATGCACACGATGCGTCCATCCAGGTGCGCTCGGCGGCCTGCCCGCTCCTCGTGCCGCTGGTGGAGGAGGGTTGGCTCGATCATCCGGTCACGCGCCTCACCGCACAGGAATATCTCGCGCCGCTGCTGCAGGACGACATCGACACGCTGGTGCTTGGCTGCACGCACTACCCGCTGCTCAAGGCCGTGCTCGCCGAGGTTGCGGGCGCCGACGTGCAACTGGTCGATTCCGCCGAGACGGTGGCGGCGCAGACCGCCGCACTGCTGGCGCGGCAGGGCCTGGCCAATGCCGGGCCGGCAAGCGGCAACTACCGCTTCTTCGTCACGGACGTGCCGCAGCGCTTCCAGCAGATTGGCGAGCGCTTCCTTGGCCACCCGCTCACCCACGTGCACGTGGTCAAGTGGTGAGCGGCGCTCAAGCGGCCTTCATGCCGACGATGTCGTAGGCGAGTACCGGCTCGGTGAAGCCGCGCAACGCCAGCGCGCCAACCGCGCGCGCCTCGACACGGTCGGCGATCAGCTGCAGCGTGCGCTGGCTGGTGAGGATCTGCCCGCCGCGCGCCTCGGCGCACAGGCGCGCGGCCAGGTTGGTGACGCTGCCGATGGCGGCGTAGTCCCAGCGGCCCTCGAAGCCGATCGCGCCGAGCGTGGCGTGGCCGTGGGCGATGCCGAGTCCGAAGTCGAGCTGGTAGCCGCACTGGCGCCAGTGGCCGGTAAGCGCCGTGACGCGCGTGCGCATCGCGAGCGCCATCTCCACGGCCCGCCCCACGGGATCGTCGATCGGCACGGGGTCGTTGAAGAACACCATGATGCCGTCGCCGGCGAAGCGTTCGAGGGTGCCCTCGTACCGCAGGATGAGTGCGCCCATCGACTCGTGGTACTGGTGCAGGACCTGCATGACCTCCTGCGGCTCGACACTCTCGGCGAAGTGCGTGAAGCCGCGCAGGTCGAGAAACACCACGGCAATCTCGCGCCGGTGGCTCTTGAGCGGATCGTCCGCGCCGCCGCGCACGATGAGCTCGGCGAGCTGCGGCGAGAAGAAGCGCTTGAGGCGCCCGAGGCGCTCGAGCTGTGTCACCTGTTCGCGCACACGCTGCTCGAGCTCCGCGTTCCAGCGCGAGAGCTCCTGCGCCTGGCACTCGACCTTGTCGTACAGCTCCTTGATGCGCAGCAGCGAGCGCACCCGTGCCAGCAGCTCCGGCTGGCTGAAGGGCTTGGTGAGGAAGTCATCGGCGCCGGCCTCGAGTCCCTTGATGCGCTCGGTGGCCGGATCGAGCGCGGTGATCATCACCACCGGCAGCATGGCGGTCGCCGGGTTGGCGCGGATGCGGCGGCACACCTCGTAGCCGTCGATCTCCGGCATCACCACGTCGAGCAGCACCAGATCGAACGATCCCGTGGCGATGCGCGCCAGCGCCGTGGCGCCGTCGCCGGCCCCCTCCACGGCATAACCGCGCGCGCCCAGCACGTCGACCAGCAGCTTGACGTTCTGCGCCACGTCGTCGACCACCAGGATGCGCGCCGGCGTGTTCATGCAGACGGCGCCGCTGGCGCGAGCAGCGCCGCGACCTGCTCCAAAAATACCTTGAGCGCCACCGGCTTTTGCAGGCAGGCATCGAACCCGGCAGCACGGATGCGCTCCATGTCCGCGCCCATGACGGAGGCGGTGACCGCGAGCACCGGAATCGCGCGTGCGCGCGGGTCGGCGCGCAGCCGCTGCAGGGTCTCGATCCCGTCCATGCCCGGTAGCTGGATGTCCATCACGATCAGGTCCGGCACGGTCCCGGCCACCAGCGCGAGTGCGGCCTCGCCGCTGTCCGTGTCCAGCACCGTGTAGCCATGATAACCGAGCACATCGCGGAACAGCTTGCGGCTGCGCGGGTTGTCCTCGACGATCAGGATGCGTGCCGCGCTCATGTGTGCACCGGCACGGTGAAGACGAACGTGGCGCCGTGGCCGGGCTCGCTTTCCACCCAGATGCGTCCGCCGTGCAGCGTGACGAAGCGGCGCGTGAGGGCGAGCCCCAGGCCGGTGCCCTCGAGGCGCTCGCGGTCGCGGCGCTTGACCTGGTGGAACTCCTCGAACACGGCCTGGTGCTCCTCGGGCGGGATGCCGATACCGGTGTCGCTCACGGCGATGCAGATCTCCCCCGTGCCCGGCCAGGCGCGCACCTCCACGCGCCCGCCCTCGGGCGTGTACTTCACGGCGTTCGACAGCAGGTTGAGCAGGATCTCCTTGAACTTGCGCTCGTCGGCGACGATGCTGTCGAGGACCGGATCGACCGCGAGCGCAAGCGTCAGGTTGCGGCGCGCCGCACGCTCCTTGAAAAACGTCAGCGCCTGTTGCAAGGCGGCGGTCAGATTGAAACGCGCCAGGTCAAGCTCCATGCGCCCCGCTTCGATCTTGCTGATGTCGAGCAAGTCGTTGATGAGCGCGAGCAGGTGCCGCCCCGAGGAATGGATGTCGGCCACGTACTCGGCCTGTTTGGCATTGAGCTCGCCGAACAGGCGCGCTTCGAGCGCCTCGGAAAAGCCGATGATGGCATGCAGCGGGGTACGCAGCTCGTGACTCATGCCGGCCAGGAATTCCGACTTGACGCGATTGGCGTGCTCGGCCTCGCGCCGCGCGGCCTCGAGCGCGACGTTCTTCTCCTCCAGCGCCTTGAGGGTCGAGCGCAGCTGCTCGGTCGCCTGGTCGATGCGCTCCTGCAGGTTGCCGCGCGAGGCCTTGAGCGCGCGCGTCATGGCGTTGAGACCGGACTCGAGGGTCGCGAGCTCGCCGCCGGCGTGAGTCTCGACCTGCACGTTGAGGTCGCCCTGCGCGACGCGCCGCACCGCGTCGGTGAGCTCGAGGATCGGCTCACTCACGTCGCGCCCCATGCGGCTTCCGAGCACCACGGCCGCCACCAGGCACAGGATGATGATGAGCACGCTCGACAGCAACACCTGTTCCTGGCGCGCGTCGGTCTGGGCGCGCGACAGCTCCACGGTTACCCAGCCGAGCAGCCGGCCGGGCGAGTCATCCGGGCGCGGCGCGGCCATCGACCCGCCGTCATCGGCGTCATCGATCGCGAGTTCCATCTGGCGCACGGGGACGCGGAACACATGGCTGCGGCCGTCATTGCTGCGCGCCGAGGTTGGCGCGACCGGATCTGGCGGCAGGGCGCTGGCCGGGCGCAGCGGCGGTCCGACCCGCGCGAGCGGCTGGCCGGCGGCATTGGTGACGACGACGGCGCGCACATCGGACTGCTCGAGCGTGGCCGCCAGCAGCGGGCGCAGCACATCGGGATTGCCGGAGAACACGCCGTATTCCGCGGCCGGCGCGAGCTGGCGCGCGATGCTCGTGCCGCGCTCGAGCAAGGAGCGGTCGAGATCCTGGATCTGCGCATAGGCGAAATACGCCGTGAGCAGCACGGCGGTGGCCGCCGCCGGCAGCAGGGCGAGCAGCATGACGCGCGATTGGATGCCCCAGCGGTGCAGCATGGCGTCAGCGCGCGGCTTCCAGTTGCGTCTCGATGCGCCGCACGTCGGCGATCGGCACGGCGAGCGAGCGCGCGACCTGCTCGTTGACCGCGACCGACACGTACTTCGGATGCTGCGGCGGCGGCAGGGTGCGCAGCGCACCGTTGGCGAGGGAGGCGATGGTTTCGCCCAGCTGCTGGCCGATCTGCGCCGCGCTGGCATGCACGGCGGCGATGGCGCCGGCCTTGACATAGGCGGGCGACGCGCCGATCAGCGGCACGCGGTAGCGGTAGGCGGTGAGCAGCACGCCCTGGGCATTGCGCCGGTTGAACACGAGCGGATCGACCACGGCTAGCATCACGTCGGCCTCCGGCAGCAGCTGGTCGAGCACCTTGACCAGGTTGTCCTCCGCAGTCACGGTGCGCATGAGCAGCGTCAGGCCACGCGCCTGCGCGGCGGCCTGCAGCTCCGCGCCGTAGTGTGCGGTGCTCGGCCCCAGCACCACCGCCACGCGCTCGGCCGCGGGCAGCAGCCTGCGCACCAGTTCGAGTTGCTGCGCCGCGCGCGGCTCGAGGTAGATGGCGGAGAAGGCCGGCTCGCTGCCGGGTGCGCGGTTTCGTTCGCGCGCGATCGCATCGAACGACTGGCGCGGGGTGAGCACGCTCAGCACCGGCGCCGCTGGCTCCAGGGAGGCGATGTGCTGGGTGGCGCGCGTTCCGACCGGCACGATCAGCTGCGCGCGCGCCGCGCTGCCGTTGGCGAGGGTGGTGGCGTTGACCCGGGTCAGGTCGACCACACTCAGCTGCGCGCTGCCGGCGCCGGCGCGCTGCTCGAGCGTGGCGCGCAGCGCGGCGATCAGCTCCTGGGCCGCGTCGCGCTCCTGCTCCACCACCACCAGCACCTGGACCCGAGCGGCCGCACCGGCACACAGGGACAGCGCGAGCACCACCAGGCCCGGTAACAGGGATCGGCAAATCAGCTCCCGCATGTGTGCTCGATCGTGCGCCCGCCGGCGGTGATGGGGGATCGGCCCTAGCGCGGAGGCGGCAGGCGGTGCGCCCGCCGCGGGTGCGCGCGGCCACGTGCCGTCAAGGTGCCCATGGCCGGCGCATCCTGTGAAGTGCAAAAGTCACAAATGGGCGCACACCCGTCGTGGCGGGCCGGTGCGGTCGGAGGTGCCGCCACCGTTACATCCCCACCGCGAGCGTCACGAAGGCGCGCCGGTCGAACACGTTCTCGCTGCGGAAGTCCGTGTAATCGTGCCCCAGGTTCTGTAGCACCAGCGCGACCTCGCCGCTCGCGCCATCGACCCGGAACCGATGGGCGAGGCGCGCATCGAGCCGCCCATAGCGCGCGACCGGGTCGCCGTTGCCAAGCCAGCGCATGTTGGCGATCTGCGAGTACCACAGGCTCGCCTGCCAGCCGGGTGCGAGGCGCTGCATGATGAACAGGCTCGCGCTGTAGCTCGGAACGGATTCCTCGGTCTCCGATGCATCGTAGGTCACCGGTACCGTTGGATCGGGAAAGTCACTGGCGCTGGCGCGCATGGCGGCGTAACTCGCCGCCACCAGCGTGTCACGCCGCGGCCGGTAGCTGACTTGCGCCTCGGCGCCGTGGACCTCAATGCGACCCTGGTTGACGAGGCTGAATGCCTCCTGATCGAACAGATCCGCGGCAGGAATCTTGATCTCGGTCAGCAATTGCGTAACCCGATCCTGGTAAAGGCGAAGATCCCAGGACAGGTGCGCCGCCGGCAATTCGCCGAGGTAACCGAGCTCGTAGGTCGTGAGCTCCTCGGCATGCAGGTTGCCGGGGCCGAGGTACTGCTGTTCGAGCAACACCCCCTGATAGGAGAAACGCTGATCGCCCGAATTTTCGGTGATCAGCGGCACGCGCGTGGCGCGCGAGGCGACAACGCGCAGCGTGTGGTTGGCGTGCAGGTGGTAGTTGAGCGCGAGCCGCGGCGACACATCGCTGCCCGTGATCTGATTGTCCTCCCACATGACGCCCGCGTTCAGTACCGCCGCCGGCGTCATGCGCCATTCGCCGTTGGCGAACAGCCGGTACGTGCGGTTCTCGAGCGTGTCGTCGGTGTTGAACCAGGACTGCGAGCGCACCCGATCGAGCCGCGCGCCCGCGCCCCAGGCCAAGCGCACATCCGGGTGCGGGGCGAGCGTGTGTTGTGCCTCGAGATCGTAGCGTTCCTCGCGCGCCGTGAGATCGACCGGCACCTGCGCCGGCCCGAGCGGCGGCGGCAGCGGCAGCGGCGCCGTGAGATAGCCCTCTTCGTTGCGTCCGTACGTGTGGTAGAGCTGCAGCGCCACCGCCTCGCGCGCATCGAGGTCGTGCTGCCAGCGCAGCTGCACGTAGCTCGCGCGCGTCTCGCTGTCGTGCGGCGGCTGTGTGGCATTGGCGTAGAAACCCTGTTCGCGGTTGCCACCGCTCGCGCCCGCCTGCACCTCGAAGGCGTCGCGTGTGCCATGGCGCCAGTCGGAGCGCAGCGTGGCGTACGCGCTGCGCTGGCTGTCCGGCCGGCCGTCGAGCCCGTCATCGCTGCGAAAGCCGGCGGTGAAGCGCGTATCATGCGCGGCGCCGCCCACGCCCTGGCGCGCCACGAAGTCGGCGATGTCGTGATTGCCGGCCGCGACCTTGGCGTAGCTGCCCGCGTCCTGCGAGGCGTGGCGGGTGATGATGTTGATGACACCCCAGAAGGCGTTGCTGCCGTAGGCGGCGGCGTTCGGTCCGCGGATGACCTCGATGCGCTCGATGTCCTCGATCGCGAGCGGCAGGTCCGACCACGACACGCCGCCGTACAGCGGGCCGTAGACCGAGCGCCCGTCGACCAGCACCTGCATGCGCCGTGCGTACTGGTCGCTCACGCCGTGGTAGGTGACGGCCGCCTGGTGACCGCTCGGATAGGCCACCTGGTAGCCGGGAACGAGACGGAAAATGTCCGGGAGCTGGCGCACCCCGGACGCCTCGATCATGGCGCGGTCGATCACGGTGACAGCGGCCGGCGCCTCGGAACGCGGCTGCGCGAGGCGCGTGACCGAAAGCACGACCGGGACCTCACCCAGATACTCGGCCTCGGTTACGAGCGGGCCGGGTTCTTGCGCCAGTGCCGGCGCCATCGCGAGCCCGCACACCGGTAACAGCCGGTGTGACCATGCGCGTGCCAGGAACGGTCGGTGCCTCATGCGCAACATTCGCATCGCGCGGCGGCGCTCAGCCGGACGCGGGCAGGCCCTTGCCCAGGATGATGCGACGCCCCTCGATCTTGACGTAGCCCCTGGCGACCATGTCCTTCAGCACCCGGCTCACCATCTCGCGCGACGCCCCGACCATGTTGGCGATGTCCTGGTGCGTGAGCCTGGGGTCGACGATGAACTGCCCGTCCTGCCGGACCGCGATGTTGACGAGCGTGCGCGCCACGCGCCCGTACACGTCGAGCAGCGCAAGGTTCTTCACGTTCTCGGTGAGCGCGCGCACACGCTGGTTGAGCGCGCGGATCAGGTTGTAGGCGATATCCGGTTGTTTCGTCAGGCAGTCGCGAAACGCCTGCTTGGTGATCATCGACAGGCGCGTGGGTTCGAGCGTCATGACCGAGGCCGAGCGCGGAGCGTTATCGAGCAGGGCCATCTCGCCGAAGAACTCGCCCGTGCCCATGATATTGAGTATCGCCTCGGCACCCTCGGTATTGCTGACATACACCTTTACCTTGCCGTAAAGGATGAGGTACAGAGAATCGGACAGATCGCCTTCGCTGATGATGAGGGTCTCCGCCGGGTAGGTCTTGGTGATCGCATGCTCGGCGATCGCCGCCAGGTCCTGCTTGCCGAGACCGGAGAACAGCGGAATGTTTTCTAGCATGGCGTTGGTACTTGTGGATCGGCACGGCGACCGCCTTGTCGGCACAGTACGATATAAGAATACCCTCGCGTTCTGATGATTGCACCCGCCACCGGGTGCCGATCACCACACCCGGTTGCCGGCCGGGTCCGACCCGCTGTCCTCGCGACACCGCCTGCCCCCGGCGGCGGCAACCGCACCGTTTCCGCTGCCCAAGGGGCCCGTCTAGACCGGCCAGTGCTGGACACTTCGCGCCAGCGCGCACCTTTTCCGACGATCGCTGAGCGAGCAGGTTGCTCTTGCGCGGTTTCACGTCGACGACACCGGGTGTTGCCGGGCCGGTTGCCACGGCCACGCCGCCGATGCAACCCGCCGCCGTGCGACAGGACAGTGCGCGAACGCTCACCCCATGGCATGCAATCCGTCCTTGCATCGTGGCGCACTGTGCACGGTGCCACCGCGCCGCGCCGCCATGCCCCGGCGAAGCACCATTGCCGTCCGCCTGCGTTGAGCGACGGAGGCGTTCCACGGGTCGCAGGACAATCACCCCGTCCATGGTGCTTTGTGGGCTGTCGCTTGCGCCGCGGCGGGTCATGGCCGCGGAGGCCGTCAGCATGCCGCTCGACATCTCGGCCACGGTAGATTCTGTGAGTGAGCGCGTCGCAGACAAGGGCGCAGCACGCAATCCGCCGGGTATTCTTGATGAGGCCCGCCAGGCGTCGGCCGCTCTCCGCCAACGTGACATTCTTCACAGAATCGACACAGGTTTCGTCTACCCTTCCCGGCGCTGCGTGCCGACGCAAGCAGATTGTGGGGGTGCCCGATGACCATGCGGATTCTTCTCTCTGCGGTGCTGTCCGCTGTCTTGTCGCTGTTTCCGCTGTGGGTGATGGCCGAAGAGGCCGGCGGTGCGGTGTCCGACGACACGGCCGTCACGGCGTCGGTTGCGCCGGTGCCTCGCGCCGGGCCAGGCACGTCCGCCGCGCGCGGCGCAGGCGACCCAGCGACCGAGCCCAGCGGGCGCGAGTACGTGGAATGCTTCTACGTCGCCGCCACCAAGGACTACACCTGCCGCGCCATGGGCGAGACCATGGGCGAGCCGTCCGCGCCGCGCTGACGGCGCGCACCGCGATCCTCACGCGCTGATTCCGCAGCCGCCGCGCGCGGCCGCGGGCACGGGTGTTTCCGCGTTCCGGGGCGGTCGCTACAATGCCGACCCGGCCCCAGCACCGCGAGCGCCCGCCATGTCCGAGCCGCTGTTCGAGTCGAGCATCCACAGCCTGCCGCTGCGCCACCGCGGCAAGGTGCGCGACATCTACGACATCGACGCGCTGCACATGCTGATCCTCACCACCGATCGGCTGTCGGCGTTCGACGTGGTGCTGCCCGACCCGATCCCGGGCAAGGGTCGGGTGCTCACTGCCATGTCGAACTTCTGGTTCGCGCGCACCCGCCCGATCATCCCCAATCAGCTCACCGACGCACCGCTCGCACAGCTGCTGCGCGATCCGGCCGAGCTTGCCCAGGCCGAGGGCCGCGCGGTCATCGTGCGCAAGCTCAACGCCCTGCCGGTCGAGGCGATCGTGCGCGGTTACCTGGCCGGTTCGGGCTGGAAGGAGTATCAGAAGACCGGCACCGTGTGCGGCATCCGCCTGCCGGCCGGGCTGCGCGAAGCCGAGCAGCTGCCCGAGCCGATTTTCACCCCCTCGACCAAGGCGGCCGCCGGGCAGCACGACGAGAACATCAGCTTCGAGCAGGCGGCGGCAATCCTCGGGGCCGGCACGGCGGCGCGCGTGCGCGAGGCGAGCCTGCGCATATATAAGGAATGCGCCGAGTACGCGCGCACGCGCGGCATCATCATCGCCGACACCAAGTTCGAGTTCGGCCTCGACGAGCACGGCACCCTGCACCTGATCGACGAGGTCCTGACCCCGGATTCCTCGCGCTTCTGGCCGGTCGATTCCTACCGGCCTGGATCGAGTCCGCCGAGTTTCGACAAGCAATACGTGCGCGACTGGCTCGAGGCGAGCGGCTGGAACAAGCGCGCGCCGGCGCCGCGCCTGCCGGCCGAGGTCATCGCCAAGACGGCGGAAAAATACCAGGAGGCGCTGCGGCGCCTGACCGGCTAGGGCCGGTACACGTTACCTCGCGCGAGGAGCACTCATGATGCGACCAATTGTCGGCGTGGTGATGGGCAGCAACAGCGACTGGAAGGTGATGCGCCACGCCGTGGCGATGCTCGAGCACTTCGGCGTGCCGCACGAGGCGCTGGTGGTGTCGGCGCATCGCACGCCCGATCGCCTCTACCAGTATGCGGAAACCGCCGCCGGCCGCGGGCTCGCCTGCATCATCGCCGGGGCCGGCGGTGCCGCGCACCTGCCGGGCATGCTGGCGGCCAAGACCACGGTGCCGATCCTCGGCGTGCCGGTCACCTCGCGGGCGCTCAAGGGCCTGGATTCGCTGCTGTCGATCGTGCAGATGCCGAAGGGCATTCCGGTCGCCACCTTCGCCATCGGCGAGGCCGGCGCCGCCAATGCCGGCCTGTTCGCGGTGGCACTGCTCGCCACGCGCGATGCAAGACTGGCCAGGAAGCTCAGTGTCTTTCGGCGCCGCCAGACCGCCAAGGTCCGGGCGATGAAGCTGCCGGGATGATTCTCCCCGGCGCCACGCTCGGCATGCTCGGCGGCGGGCAGCTCGGGCGCATGTTCACGGTCGCGGCGCGCACCCTGGGCTACGAGGTGATCGTGCTCGACCCCGACACCGACAGCCCGGCCGGCAGGCTCGCCACCGACCACGTGTGCGCCGACTACCACGACACCGCCGCGCTCGAATACCTCGCCAAGACCTGTGCCGCGGTGTCGACCGAGTTCGAAAACGTACCGGCCGCCGCGCTCGAGTGGCTGGCCGGCCGCTGCGTGGTGCGCCCCGGCGCCAAGGCGGTGGCCATCACCCAGGACCGCATCCACGAAAAGGGCTTTCTGCGCGACAGCGGTTTTCCGACCGTCCCCTTCGCCGTGGTGCGCAGCGAGGCCGACCTCGCCGGCGCGCTCGCCCATACCGGCACGCCAGCCGTGCTCAAGGTCAGCCGTTTCGGCTATGACGGCAAGGGCCAGGCGATTGTGACCAGTGTCGAGGAGACGCGCGCGGCGTGGGCGGACATGCGGCGTGAGCCGTGCGTGCTCGAGCGGCGCGTGTCCCTCGATACCGAGGTGTCGGTGGTGCTCGCGCGCGGCGCCGACGGGGCGGTGGCCGCCTATCCCGTCGGCGAGAACAGCCATGTCGGCGGCATCCTCGACACCACCGTGGTGCCGGCGCGCGTGGCGGCGGAACTCGCCCAGCAGGCGCTCGCGATGGCGAGCGCGATCGCGATGCGCCTCGACTATGTCGGCGTCCTGGCGGTCGAGTTCTTCGTCACGGCCGGGCGGTTGCTGGTCAATGAGATCGCGCCGCGCCCGCACAACAGCGGTCACTACACCCTCGATGCCTGCGTCACCGACCAGTTCGAGCAGCAGGTGCGCGCGCTCTGCGGCCTGCCGC
>CAZVUN010000032.1:0-13716 GCA_964629975.1 uncultured Acidiferrobacteraceae bacterium
GTAGCCGTGGCCGCGCATGCCGCCCATCTCGTGCGCGCCGCGCACCTCGGTCACGTCGATGCCGTGCAGGCGCGGGTCCGCGGCGAGCGTCTCGAGGTCCTTGACCGTCAGGTCCTCGATGTCCGGCCGGCCGATGCGCGAGGTGCCGGCCACGAGCGTCGAGAACCCGAGCGCCGCATCGCGCCGCGACAGATACACGACGGCCTGCCTGGCGATGTCCATGATCGGCGGCACCTGCTCGCGCGCGAAGGTCTTGAGGTCGATATCCGAGGCCGCGAAGATCACGTTGCCGATGCGATAGCGTTTGGCGAGCGCGGCACGGTCCTCGCCCGGGTGGCGGGCGCGCAGCCTGGCGAGCGCCTCGGCCAGCAGCGGCGAGCCGCAGCTGTAGGCCAGCATGTTGATCAGCTCGGCACGGGTCTGGTTCAGCAGCTCGATCAGGCGCTCGATGTCCGGGATGTACTGCTCGGCGCGCGGGCAGTCGGTCAGATAGTTCCAGAAGTGCTGGCCGGTCGGCCACTGAAAGGCAACCGTGGCGCCATACCCGAGGTACCCGGACAGTGAACCCGTCATCACCGCGACCTCATCGAACGTCACGCGGTAGCCATGCACGTACAGCACGATCTCCGGGTTGCGGGTGCGGGCGAGGTGATCATTGATGCGCGCGATGAACGCGCGCTCGGTGTCGGACAGCGCCGGCACCGGCCGCACGACGCCGAACTCCGCGATGCGCTCGACGCGGCCGGGGCGCGGGCGCTCGACGCTGCTGGTCGCCCCCGAGGCGTGCAGCTCGTCGAACGTCCAGCCGGGCTCACCCAGCCGCACGCTCGCGATGCCGAAGCGCAACGCCTCGTCCGCCTCGTCGCTGTAGTGCCCGGGGGCGCCCGCGGCGAGCGGCGCGCGGCGCGTGGCATAGAACACCGCGGCCTCTGTGGTGCGCAAGTCCGCGGGCAGCTGCGGCAGGAAATCCAGGCGTGGGTCCTTGTAGATGACCGGCGTGGCCATCAGATGATACGTGTCGGTGGTGGCGCAACCACCCAGCAAGCCGAGCACGAGCATGACCAAAATGTGGCAAGGAAACCGTCCGTGTACTGACATGGCTCACTCCGTGTTCGCGAGGCTCGACGCCGCCGACGCGATTGTCCGCCCGCGCGTGCCGTCGTGTCCATAATTAATGAGGGCCGATGGTCGCCACGCAGTTGCCATGTGGCGAGAGGCGGCCGGGCACTCAACTCAAACCCTTCGGTTTGCGGTGCGGCCTGTGGCATACTGCCGGACGGACGGAGAGCGCGCGGCCTGTGGATTCCAACCAACTGAGTAACGGCGGCGCCGGTGCGAGGCCGGCTCGCCGGAGTCGCCACGGGTGGTGGTCGTTGCTGCTCGTGACGGCGCTGTGGCCCGCGTGGGCGCAGGCCTCCTTTCTTCCCCCCGACCTGATCGACACCGCGGCGGATGTAATCGCCGTGTTGGTGCTGATTCTCGTGCCGGTCGGCGGGATCTATCTCTTCTGGAAAGTGCACGTCCTGCCGGAGATCATCGCCGAGAAGCGCCATCACCCGCAGAAGGACGCGATCAAGACGCTGTGCATATTGTCGCTGTTTTTCGGCGGCCTGCTCTGGCCGATCGCCTGGCTGTGGGCGTACACCAAGCCGGTGATGTACAAGCTTGCCTACGGCACGGACAAGCACGAGGACTATTACAAAGAGCACCCGGAGCAGCAGCCGGCGCCGGCGAGCGAGGCTCAAGAAGTGGAAGCCCTCAAGGCGCAAATCGCCAGGCTCGAGGCGCGGGTTGCGAAGCTCAGCAAGCAGGAAGGGAGGGCCGGCTGATGGAAGCATTACTGGTCGGCATCTACGCCTTCTTCGTCTGGCTCGTCTACTTCAAGTTCAAGTGGCTCCCGTGGACCACGCCGCACAAGGTCACGGTGGTGGTCATCCCGATCGTCGGGCTGACGGCCCTGATCCTTGCGCTCAATTACTTCGCGCCGTCGTCCAACGACGTGCGCGTCATCAAGTACGTGGTGCAGATCGTGCCGCAGGTGAAAGGCCACGTGATCGAGGTGCCGGCCGCGGGCAATCGCCCGATGAAGAAGGGCGAGGTGCTGTTCAAGATCGACCCCACGCCCTACGAGCTCGACGTCAAGCGCATCGAGGCGCAGCTCGCGCTCGCCCAGACGCGCCTGCGCCAGACTCATCAACTGGCGGCCACCGGTGCCGGCAGCAAGTTCGACGAGGAGCGTTACGAGAGCGACGTGCGCCAGCTGCAAGCACAGCTCGACCAGGCGCGCTGGGAGCTGTCGCAGACCACCGTGTACGCGCCGGCCGACGGCACGCCGATCAACGTGCAGCTGCGACCGGGCTCCTACGTGGTTCCGGCGCCGTTCGCGCCGGCCCAGGCGATGAGCTTCGTCGAGGACGAGTACCAGGTGATCGCGCTGTTTCACCAGAACGAGCTGACCCAGGTCGAGCCGGGCAACGAGGTGGAGATCGTCTTGCCGACCTACCCGGGCGACATCATCAAGGCGGCGGTCGACTCGATCGTCTGGGCCCAGGGTCAGGGTCATATACCCCTCGGCGGACCCATACCGCAGACCGGTTCGGCGCCGCTGCCGCCAGGCCGGTTCGCGGTCAAGCTCACCATCGCCGAACGCGACCGGGCGCGGTTCCTCGCTGCCGGCGCGCTCGGCAACGCGGCGATCTACACGAACCGCCTCGCGGCGATTCACATCCTGCGCAAGGTGATCCTGCGCGTCGGGTCGTACACCAATTACCTGATCCTCAAGCTGCACTGAGCCAGGCCGTGCAGGTCCAACCCATCACCACGCCATGGGCCGCCGTGCGGCGGGCGGCCGGCGTGGTCGCGGCGCTCGCGTGCCTGCTGGCGGTGGGCGCGTGTGCCCTCAAATCGCCGCCGAGTGCAAGCGAGATCCGCGATGAGTCGCTGGCGCACGCGTCCCCGGCACCGCGCTGGACTGCCTCCGGCGCAGCCGAGGGCAGGGTGACGGATGGCTGGCTCGCGACATTTCGTGACCCGGCGCTCGAGGGGCTGGTCGCCGAAGCGCTCGCGTACAACGCCGATCTGCGTGTGGCGGCAGCACGCGTTGAGCAGGCCGCCGGTTACGCCAGGGCGGCCGGCGCCGCCATCTACCCGGCGGTCAGTCTGCTGGCGCGTGGCGGCGGCCCGATGTGGGGCGACAATCCCGATTTCCGGGGCGGAGTCGTGTCGGCGTCCTGGGAGCTCGACCTGTGGGGACGGGTGCGCGCCGAACGCGCCGCGGGCGCCGCGCAGTATGCCGCGGCCGAGGCCGATTACCTGTATGGACGCCAGTCGCTGGCGGCGCTGGTCGCCAAGAGCTGGTTCCTTGCCACCGAGGCGCGCATGCAGACCGCGATCGCCGAGGACATGGTGCGCGCCGCCGAGCAGCTCGCGCAGATCGCACGCGAGCGCAGGCGGGTCGGCGTGGGCGACGAGTACGACGTCGCGGTGGCCGAGGCGAGCCTCGGCACGTTTCGTGACACGCTGCGCAACCTGCAATTCGGTTACGAACAGGCGCGCCGCGCGCTCGAGGTGCTGCTCGGCCGCTATCCGGGCGCGACCCTCGAGGCGGCCGCCGAGCTGCCGGCCATGCCGCCACCGGTGCCGGCGGGCCTGCCGTCGGAGTTGCTCGAGCGCCGCGCGGACGTCATCGCCGCGGAGCGGCGCGTGGCCGCCGCCTTCAACCGCACGGAAGAAGCCAAGGCCGCGCGCCTGCCGAAGATCTCGCTTACCGTGAGCGGCAGCAACATCTCGAGTGATTTGTTTGTCTTGCAGGACCGCGACAATCCGGTGTGGAGCGCCGGCGCGAGCCTGCTCGCGCCGATCTACCAGGGCGGCGCGCTTCAGGCGCAGGTCGAGATCCGCAGCGCCGCGCAGAAACAGGCGCTCGCCGACTACGCGCGCATCGGGCTGCGCGCCTTCAGCGAGGTCGAGAACGCGCTTGCGGGCGAGTTCGCGCTCGCGGCGCGCGAGCACATCCTGGTGCAGGCCGTGGCCGACAACGCGCGCGCCGTCGAGCTCGCCCAGGTGCGCTACCGCGTCGGCGCGACCGATTTGCGCGCCGTTTCGCAACAGCAGCTCGCGCTGCTCGCCACGCGCACCACGTTGCTGCGCGTGCGCAGCGAGGCCCGCGTGCAGCGCGTCAATCTGCATCTCGCCCTGGGCGGAAGTTTCGAGGAAGCGCCACCGCGCCCGGCAGCGACCGGCCCCGCGGGCGGCGCTGCGGAAATCCCGTCCGGTGCCGCGGCAGCGTTGCCACCGCCCGCCGGTCTCTGAACTGCGTCAGGGTTGGGCGGCACAACGCGCACGCACGTCATCGCGTGTCGCGTGGCTCCGGCCAATTGAAAGTGCTTACTTCCAAGCGCAGGCGCTGGCTGATCGCCACGGCGGTGATCGCGGGGCTTGCCGTACTGGCGCTCCTCGGGTTGTACGTGGCCGTGGCAACAGTGGATGTCGCCGCCTATCGCGCCCAGATTGAGGCGTTGGTAAGCCGCAGTCTCGATCGGGAAGTGCGTATCGGCGGTGCCATCGATCTGGAGCGCTCGCTCGCACCGCGCTTCGTGGTGGAGGACGTGAGCGTTGCGAATCCGCCGGGGGCATCGCGCGCGTTGCTGGCCTCCGCCCGGCGTCTCGAGGTGCAGGTGGCGTTGCTGCCGCTGCTCATCCGGCGGCTGGAGGTGGTCGAGCTCGCGCTGGTGGGCGCGGATGTCCGGCTCGAGCGCGCGCGCGACGGCACACCCAACTGGGTCTTTGGGCGCAAGCGCGATGCCCCGCGCGGCCCCGGGATGAAGGCCGAGGTCCTGGCATTCGGCGTAAAGGATTCCAGGCTCGTCTACCGGCACGCCGATGGCGCGGAGACCGGAGCCGTCATCGACAATCTGATGACGACCCTCGCGCCGGGGCGGCCGATCCCGGTCCGTCTCAAGGGCCGTTATCAGCAAGTGCCGATCGAGCTTCAGCTCGACGGCGGCACGCCCGAGGAATTGCTGGCGCCGACAGCGGTGTGGAAGTTCCGCGCCAAGGCGAGCGTGGGCGGTCTGCGGGCCGAGGCCGAGGGGCGCGTGACCGATGCGCTCACGCTGGCCGGTATGGACGTGTCGTTTCGCTTCCACGGCGTGCGTGCCGGCGCCATCCGCTCGATCCTGACGCAGCGCGTGCCGCAGCTCGCCGAGTACCGCGGCGCGGGACGCTTCACCTCGGGCGCGGCGGGTTTCGGTTTCGAGGTGCGCGCCGACGGATCGGACGTGGCGCTGGCGCGATTGTGGAGCGGGCGCGACGCCGACCCGGCGCTCGCCATCAACGCGCGCCAGCTCGCGCTCAGCGGTGAGGGAAACGCGGCCACGCTGGCGGAGCTGGTGGCGCGCGCGAACTGGAAGCTCACCGCACAGGGCGCTGATTTGCGCTGGCGGTACAGCCAAGGAAAACCGCCGCTTGCGCTGAGCGAGAGCGCGGTCACGGCCGAGACCCGGGCCGGTGGGCCAATCGCGGTCGAGGTGCACGGCCGCCATGCCGGCCAGCCGCACACGGCGAAGGCGACGCTCGGCGCGCTCGGGACGCTGCTCGCGGCGAAGACGCCGTGGACCATCGAGGTGACGGCTGCAACCGGCGATGCGCACGGCAAGTTCCGCGGCGCGCTGCTGAAGCCACTCGCGCCGGTGCGACTGGAGGCGACGTTCCAGGCGAGCGCCGGGCGGCTCGCCACCCTGGGTGCGTTCGCGGGTCTCGCGCTGCCGCCCACGGGACCGGCGCGCGTGGCGGGCAGGCTCCTCACCCATGCCGACAAACGCATTGAGCTTGCGGCGCTCGATGTCGCCGTGGCCGAAAACCGCGTGCGCGGCGCCGTCAGCTGGGAGCGCGCGGACAGGCCGCGCGTGCGCATCGACGTGGCGCCGAGCCGCATTCGCTTCCAGGACCTGCGCTCGGAGGCGACGACCACCGCGGAGCGCCGTGTGGAACCCGGACGTGCGGCGGGCCGGGTGATTCCGGACATCGCCTTCGCCGGCGATCTGCGCGATACGGCGGAGATCGACTTGACGTTCGACCATGTCGAACTCGCCGATGCCGGCACCGTGCTCGCGTCGTTGACGGGGCAGGCGCAGCTGGCCGGCGGGCGCCTCGTGCTCGGGCCGCTGCGCAGCGACGTGGGCGGCGCGCCGATCGACGCGCGCATCGTCTTCGATGCGAGCGTCGCTCCGGCCCGGCTCGAGGCGCAGATCGATGCCCGGTCGATCGACTATGGCGCCCTGCTGCGCGCGAGCGGCGTGACCGACGGCGTACAGGGCAGGCTCGATCTGCGTGCGCGGCTGACCGCGAACGGCAACAGCCTGTACGCGCTGCTCGGCACGGCGGCCGGCGAGATCGAGGCGGTCGGCGGCGAGGGCCGCATCCGCGGCAAGCTGCTCGAAATCTGGGGCGGCAGTCTGCTGCAGATCCTCAACCCGGTTGCCTGGGCCGAGGGCGGCGACACGGAGCTGCGCTGCATCGCCGCGCGCTTCGAGCTGGGCGACGGCCTCGCGCGCAGCCGCACACTGCTCGTCGATTCGCAGAACGTGACCGTAGCGGGCGAGATGGCGCTCAACCTGACGAGCGAGCAGATCGACGGGCTGTTCACGCCCAAACCCAAGGAGGCGACGCTCGTGCATCTGGGCGCGCCCCTGCGCTTGAGCGGATCGCTGCAATCGCCCAAGGTCGCGCCGGCCGAGCGGGGACTGGTGACACTCGGCAAGCTCGCAATCGGCGTGGCGCAACCGGCCGCGCTCATCGTGCTGTTCGGCGACCTGGGCGCCAAGGAGAAGAATCCGTGCGCGGCCTTGCTCGCGCAGCGCCCGCCCGAATCGCCGCCGGACGCCGCCCGCGGGCAGTAACGTATCGATCCCTGGCCAGCTGAAACCGGGGCCAGACACGACGGGAAAACGGGTATCCTATGCGGTACGTCTAGTACCATGTTCCTATATGTAGGAACTTTGCGGCTGGGTACTAGGTACTAGTCCATATACTCATAGTTGGGCATCAGGAAGTATCCTGTGAAGCAATCGATATCTTTACAGATTGATGTCGAATGGTATCGGCCGAGATCCATGGATGCACCTTGGCGCTGGGGTGAGCGTAAAGACGCTCGCGTCGACCCTGCATGGTCGAAGCGGAACGTTATTTACCGGTGGGTGCGGGCATCCGACGGCGCGATCGCCATGATCGGCGAAACGGAACGGCTGCTTACTGAGCGTGTTGACAACTACATCCACGCAAAGGCTGAGGGAGGAGCCGGTTCCACAAACAAGCGTTTGAATGAAGAAGCGCGTCGCCTTTCTGATGGAAGCGACCATCTCTACATCGAGATTGCCACCGAAGTGCCGGGTTTCGATCTGTCTGATACCCGCGAGCGTCGTCTCGCGGAATGCTTGCTGACCGCTGTGTCTCGTCCGTACCTCAAATGAAACTGCTGCCCAACCAGCCGTTGGAGCGGACGCCTCCGCGCTGCGCGCTCCGGCGCCGCTCAACGGCACGTTAGGGACGGCATGATAAACGCGCTCATCTCTAGAGAGATACTTGGTCTCGCCGCTGAGTTCGCTGTTGCAAGCGAGCTGTGTCGGCGTGGCATATATGCCCAACTCACGTTGGGAAACCGGAAGACTACGGATCTTCTCGTTGATGCTGAGGGCGGCAGGATGATACGGATTCAGGTCAAGGCAAAGCAGAAGAGGCAGTGGCCTGCCTTGAAGGGTGTCTCAGGAACAGGTATCGCTCTGGTGCTTGTTGACTACGAAAGGAAGCAGCTCCAGGAACGGCCAGACTTTTATGTTCTTGTTCCTGCTGACTGGCGGGCACTTGTCCGGAGATGCTTGGTCAAAACCGGGAAAGTCGAAGATGGCAAGGTCATATTAGCGAGTAGCGAGTAGCCCGGATGCAGGCCCATAGGGCCGGAATCCGGGTTTCCTATGTTCCCCGGATTCCGCTGCGCTCCATCCGGGCTACTCGCTACTCGCTGCGCCTCGCGCAGCAGATCACGGGGCGGCGGCAGCTCGGCGCGGGTGTGACGCTCACCAGGCGTGCGACCAGACGCCGGCCGGCGGCGTTGTGCAAAACCATGAGTTCAATTGCCGGTGCAGTCGTGCCCGGCTGGGACCGAAATTGACAATAATTAAGGTAGCGCTCGTCCTCCCCGACCCAACACCAGGCGAGAATGTTCCGGCAGCTCTGGTTGTCGGGCCAGCCGCTGCGTTCACACAGGCGCCACTCACCGTTGCGAAAGACATCACGATCGATCGCATCGAGCAGACGCCGGAAGAAGGCGGCGAGGTCGGCATCGACCGGCCCCGCCGGACGCCGCCCGAGAAAGACCGGCAGCCTCACCTTCCTGCCCTCGAACTGCCCCTCGTGCAGCAGCTTGGCCCCGGTGAGCGTAAGCATCGCGACCGCGGCCGCGCGCCCCTTGGCGGACGGAAACGCGGCCGCCGCCCTGGGCTCGTCGTGCTTCTCGATGAAGCGGACCATTCCCTGCTGGTAGCGAGCATCCGCCGGCAGATGACCGGGTGTCTGGGCCAGGGATTCATGTCCTGGTCTCGGTCATCGCCGCCTTGCCCTGCACGAACCCGGCCTGTTTGCCCACCGCCAGGGCGCGCTTCGCATCGAGCTGGCCGTAGAGCTGGATGAACTTGGCCACCAGTCCGGTCCAGCCGGTCTGATGGCTGGCGCCGAGTCCGGCACCGTTATCGCCGTGGAAGTATTCGTAGAACAGGATGTGATCGCGCCAGTGCGGATCGACCTGGAACTTCGCGGTACCACCATAGACCGGCCGCTTGCCCTGTTGATCCCGCAGGAAAATCCGGGTGAGCCGGTCGGCGATCTCCTTGCTCACCTCGAACAGGTTCATCATCCGGCCGGAGCCCGTGGGGCATTCGACCTTGAAGTTGTCGCCGTAGTACAGATAGAAATTCAGCAGCGCGCGGATGATCATCGCGTTCACCGGCATCCACACCGGGCCGCGCCAGTTGGAGTTGCCGCCGAACATGCCGGTGTTCGATTCCGCCGGCAGGTAATCCACCCGGTACTCCTGGCCGTTCACGTGGAAGACGAACGGATGCTGCTCGTGGAATTTCGAGAGCGAGCGGATCCCGTAGGGGCTCAGGAACTCGTTCTCGTCGAGCATCTTCGCGAGGATGCGGCGCAGCCGCTCCGGCGTGACCATGGCGAGGATGCCCCGGTCCGCCACCCCGAAATTGCCCGGGCCCGTCGGATGCATGGTCTTCAGGAGTTCGGGCATGCGGCGTAGACGCTCCAGGATGTGCGCCATCGCTTTCGGCACGCGCTCGCGCTGCCACGGCTCGATGACCGTGGTCGCGCACAGCGGCAGCAGCCCCACCATCGAGCGCACCTTGAGGCGCGTGGCGCTGCCGTCCGGGAGCTGCAGCAGGTCGTAGTAGAAGCCGTCTTCCTCGTCCCACATGCCGTCCGGCCCGGACCGGTTCATGCCGGCGGCGATGTAGGCGAAGTGCTCGGCGAACTTCATGACCATGTCTTCGTAACCCGGGTCGTGCACGGCCAGCTCCGCTGCGAGCTCCAGCATGTTCTGGCTGAACAGCGCCATCCAGGCGGTGCCGTCCGCCTGCTCGAGGTGGCCGCCGGTGGGCAGCGGGGCGCTGCGGTCGAAGACGCCGATGTTGTCGAGGCCGAGGAAGCCGCCCTCGAAGACGTTCTTGCCGGAGCGGTCCTTGCGATTCACCCACCAGGTGAAGTTCAGCAATAGTTTGTTGAACGCCGACTTGAGGAAATCCACATCCGTTTCGCCGCGCAGCGCCTGCTCGGTGCGATGCAGGAACAGTGTCGCCCAGGCATGCACCGGCGGATTCACGTCGCTGAAGTTCCACTCGTAGGCGGGAAGCTGGCCGCTGGGGTGCAGGTAAAGGCCGCGCAGCATGAGCTGCATCTGCTCCTTGGCAAAGTCGGGGTCCACGATGGCGAGCGGGAGCGTGTGGAAAGCGAGGTCCCAAGCCGCGTACCAGGGATACTCCCACTTGTCGGGCATCGAGATGATGTCCTCGTTCAGCATGTGGAACCACTCCGAGTTGCGGGCGTTGCGATAGCCATGATGCAGCGGGTGGGAGTGGTGTTCCTCCAGCCAGGAGTCGCCGTCGAAGAAGAAGAACTGCTTGCTCCAGAGCATGCCGGCGATCGCCTGGCGCATCACGTTGGCCGCGTCCGGCGAGACCGACGGCGGGGTGACCGAGCGATAGAACGCATCCGCTTCCTGCAAGCGCGTAGCCAGGGTCGCGTCAAACGCCGGCCCGAAGGGCGCGGCCGCGGCGGCGCCGCGCGCGGTCAGGCGCAGCCGCACGCTCGCCGACTGGCCCGCGGCAATTGTCATCCGGTAGTGCGCGGCCACCTTGGTGCCTTGCTTCGCGGGATTCACCGCCGCCTGCCTGCCCTGCACCACGCAGTCATTGATGCCGTCTTTCACGTACGGGCTGGCATTGGGCTGGCCGGGGAACAGCCGGTCGTTGTTGGTGGTGTTGTCGGTAAAGAGCAGCGGCACCTCGCCCTCGCACGACAGGATGAATTCGCCAAGCAGCCGATGGGTTGCCAAGGCGGCGCGCGTACCGGCCGCGGCCTCGATCTGCTTGAGAGTCGGCGCCTCGGGGGCGCGGTTGGCTTCGGCGATCCACGTCGCCCAGTCGTTGCGGAACCACAGCGTCGGCAGCAGATGCAATTCCGCCGCGTCCGGCCCCCGGTTGTGAGCGGTGATCTTGACCAGGATGTCCTGCGGACCGGCCTTGGCGTACTCCACGAACACGTCGAAGTAGCGGTCGTCGTTGAACACGCCGGTGTCGAGGAGCTCGTACTCCATGTCGTTGCGGGTGCGCTGCCTGTTCGTGGTGACGAGGTTCTCGTAGGGAAAGGCCGCCTGCGGGTACTTGTAGAGATACTTCATGTACGAGTGCGTCGGCGTGCTGTCGAGGTAGAAGTAGTACTCCTTCACGTCCTCGCCGTGGTTGCCCTCGCTGTTGGTGAGGCCGAACAGCCGCTCCTTGAGGATCGGGTCCTTGCCGTTCCACAGCGCCAGCGCGAAACACAGGCGCTGCTTGTCATCGGAGATGCCGGCGATGCCGTCCTCGCCCCAGCGGTAGGCGCGCGAGCGGGCATGATCGTGGGTGAAGAAATTCCACGCATCGCCATCGGGGCTGTAGTCCTCGCGCACCGTGCCCCACTGGCGCTCGCTCAGATAGGGCCCCCATTTCTTCCAGTCGGCTTTCTGCTGGCGCGCCTCCTCGAGGCGCACCTTTTCCGGATTACTGTCCGCGGTGCTCATGGGTTCCTCCGTAGGCGGTGAGGGGTGGCGACATCATTCCGGCTGGGTCATGAGCGTCGTACTGCCGGCACTCCATACCCGGTAGCGCACCTCGGCAGGGTCCGGGGCGTAGACCACGATCGGCAGCTTGGGGTTATACGGCAGTGCCGCGAGCGCGTCCGTGTGGGCGCGCACGAATTCCCGGCGCTTGACGAAATCCGGCGGGCAGGCCATGCGCGTGGCGATCGGACCGGTCAGCGGGCCGACGACGTAATACACGAAGCCCCAGCCCGGCACGGTCTGGGCTGTGACGGTGGCGGCGAAGGAGTGGCGGTTGCAGTCCACCTCGATGGTGCGCCCGACGATGACCTCGACGCGCCGTTCCTCGGGCACCGGCACCGCCGGCAGGCGAATCACCCAGCGCCGCAAGCCCGCCGGCGCCGGGGGAAAGGCCTTGAGATCATCACCGGCCAGATCGGCGGGCACCGTGCGCTGCGCGGGTACGCCGCTCGCGCCGTCAACCGGGGCGTGGCCGCAGGCCGTCGTCGTGAGCGGCACGATCAGCGCGGCGAACATCCACGAGGTTGCGGTGCGCATGGCAACGCCATGATCAGGCGATGGGCGGATACGCGACTTGATCTGTATCAACAATTCTCACGCCTGCCACCCTATGCCCTGACCCTGCGTGCGGGCCGATCCGCTCGCGCCGCGAAACCGGCGAGCTCGTGCCGGCGCGGCGCCTGCGTGCCGGGGGCTTCCTGCGCCCGGTTCGCGCGGCGCGGCACCGCATAGCGCTCGTCGCGGGCGGCGCGGCGCTCGCGGCGGAAAGCGCCCGCGATTTCCCGGGGCGCTGTGTCATCGCGCGCGAACGACTCAGTACGGCCACACCCAGTTGGTGATCTCGGCCCGGTCGGTGCCGTGCTCGTGCGGGTGGCGCGGGTTGTCGATGATCGCGTTCTTCATTTCCTCCTTGAGGTGCGCGGCGCGCCCGGCGAGCCCCGGCACCCGGTCGATGACGTCGATCACCAGGTTGAAGCGGTCGATCTGGTTGGGGATCGCGAGCTCGGGCTCGACGCCAAGCGGTTGCTTGAGCAGAGGATTGTCGCGCAGGCAGATCATGCCGACCGCGAGGTAGTTGCACGCGCGCCACCAGGCGTGCATGCGCCGCCATTCCTCGGCACTGAGCGGGCTGGCGGTGCGGGTGGCATCGGGCGTGGCGGCGGTTGGGATGTTCGCAGGCATGGGGCGTGGAGGCGACGACGTACTTCCCGGCCGGCAGCATTACCGCACGGGGATGACGCAATGGTGACAGCGCTCGTGGCGATTGGGGCGCAACCCAATGCAGGTGAGTGCGCGCGCCGCTGCGCTCGGGCCCTTGTGGCGCCCTGCATAGCGGTCATCCCGCCTGGCAAATTGACTGGCATCAATTTCGGCGCCGGCCGTGGTGCTACAGTGCGCGCGCGTTCATGGCGTGGCAGGCGACTCGGGCTTCAAGGCGGTGTGCGCACGCACGGACCGCGGCAACACGACGCTCTGGCGCCGCGCCTGCGGGGTGTTGAGTAATTCAAACCAGCAAGGAGATCAGTCATGCGTCAGACAAAACGGATACTTTTGGCGGTTGTGGCCGGGGCGTTTGCACTCAGTGGGTGCGTCAGCACCGGCAAGTACGAGAAAATGGAAGCCGACAAGAATCAGGAGATCACGGCCCTGAAGCAGGAGATCACGGCCCTCAAACAGCAGCTGGCAGCGGTCGAAAAGGACAAGGCCGCACTGGCCGAGCAGAGCAAGCAGGCGCAGGCGCAGCACGACGCCCTGGTGAAGCAGCTTTCCGAGGAAGTCCGGAAAGGCGATCTGCAGGTGAAGCAGTACAAGAACATGCTGTCCGTGGACCTGGCCGAGCAGATCTTCTTCGATTCCGGCCGTGCGACGCTCAAGGCGGGCGGGAAGGAGGTACTGAAGAAGGTCGGCGAGGCCCTGAAAGGCTACGAGAACAAGGTCATCCGCGTCGTGGGTCACACCGACAACGTGCCGGTCGCCAAGAACCTGCAGAATGTCTATCCGTCGAACTGGGAGCTTTCCGTCGCGCGCGCGACCAACGTGGTGCGCTATCTGCAGGAGGTTGGCGTGCCACCCGAGCGCATGGTGGCCGCCGGGCGGGGTGAGTACGCGCCAGTTGCCCCCAATGACAGCGCGGAGGGACGGCAGAAGAATCGCCGCATCGAGATCATGCTGATCGACCAGAGCCTGGCCGAGGAGATGGCCAAGCCCAAGCCGTGACGCGCCATCGTCAGTTGAGACTGTGCGAATGGGCAGCAGGGAGTCGCCGGGGCCAACGTCCGCCCGCGGCCGACACCCGAAACGAAGCGCAGGCGTCAGACGCCGGCCGCCGGGTGGCCCCC
>CAZVUN010000032.1:13726-24208 GCA_964629975.1 uncultured Acidiferrobacteraceae bacterium
GCGCGCGGCCGTGAGCACCGCGCGCGTCTGCGCGGCGATCTCGAGCTCTTCGTTGGTGCGGATGACCAGCAGTTTCACGACCGAATTCTTCTGCTGAATTTCTTCGATCTCTGCGCCTGCGGCGTCATTCCGGGATGTGTCGAGACGGATGCCCAAGGCGTCCAGCCCGGCACACGCCCGGGCGCGCACCGCCGGCGCATTCTCACCGATGCCGGCGGTAAAGACGATGGCATCGACGCGCGCCACATCGGCCATGACGCCGGTCTCGCGCATCACCGCCGCGATCGCGGCAAACGCCGTACGGTGATCGGGGCGGGAACTCTCCGGGTGAATTCCTGCGCGAAACCGTCGGCCGCACGCCAGCGATGGCGCAGCCGCGGGCGGTCCTCGCCAATGCGTTCGACCGCTCCCGCGGTCACGCTGGCGCCCACCGCCATGTCGAACAGGGGGTACCTGAGCGATGAGCTGCCCGAGTTGATGACGAGCGAGTATGTTCACGCCCGTATCACGCCGCCTCGTGCTGGCCGGGGCACAGCATAACGCAACCCAGCGCGGCGGTCGGCTGGCTCAGCCCCGGGTCGCGTCGCCGTCTCGTGAAGTTCGGCAGGGCGCTGTCCGTTGCGGCCCAGCTCGGAGCCTCTGTCACCACAACCGCAGGCGACGGTGCCGTGAAGCCCGGAGGGGAGCAGACCCTGCACCTTCGCCAACGATCCCCGGCAAATATTGATTGCGCCAGGGGCGCAAGCCGTGTATATCCACACCCGCGCCGGTTCGGCGCGTGTATCCAACTCGATGCCTGGACGGGAAATCCCAGGAACCGCAAACAACGACAGGAGTGCAGTGAATGAAGACAATCGGTTCAATGTGTTTGGCCGCGCTGCTCGCGAGCACGATGGCAACGGTGGCGATGGCCGAGCAGAAGCCCGCGGCCAAACCGGACGACAGGCCGGGCGGGGTCGCGGTGGCGACCAAGACGGTCACCGCCAAGGTCACGGCGATCGACTACAAGACGCGCAAGGTGACGCTGCAGGGCAAGGACGGTGAAAGCGTGGAGCTGGTCGTCGGACCGGAGGCGAAGAACTTCGATCAGGTGAAGAAGGGCGACGAGGTCACCTTCGAGTATCTCGAATCGGTCGCGATCGTGGTCACGCCCAAGGGCGCGACACCGCCCGCGGCCGGCCAGACGGCCTATGTCGAAACCGCCAAGCCGGGCGAGAAGCCGCACGGCCGGGCGGTGCAGACCACGACGGTCACCGCGACCGTCGAGGCCATCGACTACAAGGCGCGCACCGTCACGCTCAAGGGTCCGGCGGGCAACGTGCGCACCTTCACGGTGGGTCCGCAGGCCAAGCGCTTCAACGAGGTGAAGAAGGGCGACCAGGTCACGGTGAACGTCACCGAGGCCGTCGCCATCTCGGTATCGAAGCCGCAGAAGAAGTAACGCCGCTTCGCGCCATCACGGGCCGTGCGTATCCCGCGGGGACGCACGGCCTTTCTTGTGTCTGGCGCCGGCGTTTCCGACCGTGCGCGATACCAGCGCATCCGCTGGCGCCGCCTGGCACGGCGGTTGCGACGGGCACGCGCACCCTGGCTGTAGCGAAACGCGCAACGCAGGGAGCGATTGGCTCTGCGGGAGATCAACGCCCGCACGTTGATGCAGATCAATGCCGGGTCAGCGCATTCCCGTAGGGTACGCGCTATCGGGGGACTGCGAGGGAGCGAACCCGCCAGGCGGCTCAGGCACGTTCTGCTGCGGCGCGAAGCCTCCCGGATCGCAACCGCGAAACCGCTCAAGGGGTGGTGCCCGAGGCGCGTTGGTGCGGCATCTCCGCCCACGCAGGCCGGCCGCGACGGCCCCGCGTCTCGCCCACCGTCGAAAAAGTGAGGCGACCTGCGAAAATAAGGGTGCGACCATGAAAGCCACGCACGCGCTCTTGTCCATCACCACCGCGCTCACCGGGTGTGCCCGGCGAGGCTCGCCGCACCCGCGTGCGCGGCCCGCGGCCATTTGGCGCGGCCCGGCAGGAGCGGCGATCCGATTGGCAGGCATGGGCGTGCTGCTGCTGACGGGTTGCGCGAGCATGGGTCCGCCGACCATTACGCGTGACCGGTTCGACTACGTGTCGTCCATCTCCGATTCCTGGAAGCGGCAGATGCTGCTCAACCTGTTGAAGGTCCGTTACGCCGACGCGCCGGTGTTCATGGACGTCGCATCGGTGATCAGCTCGTATTCGTTGGAGGGTGAGATCAGCCTCGGCGGCCAGTACGCGCCCATCGGACGCGGCG
The DNA here is from genome assembly GCA_964629975.1 of uncultured Acidiferrobacteraceae bacterium. Taxonomy (GTDB): domain Bacteria; phylum Pseudomonadota; class Gammaproteobacteria; order Acidiferrobacterales; family Sulfurifustaceae. The sequence continues at coordinate 16,013 of CAZVUN010000032.1, forward strand.
ATACCTACGGCAGCGTGGGGGCAACCGGCCGGTACGCGGACAAGCCGACCATCACCTACCAGCCGCTCGCCGGCGACCGGTTCGCGCGGAGTCTGATGGCCCCAATCCCTGTTACCGGCGTCCTGTTCCTCATTCAGAGCGGCTACCCGGCCGACTTCGTGTTTCGCATCTGCGTGGGCACGATCAACGGGCTGGAAAACGCCTATGGTGGCCCCGGCAATCCGCGCGCCGGCAACCCGAAGTTTCGCGAGCTCATGATGGCCTTACGGGACTCGCAGGCCGCGGGGGATACCGGGTTCCGGGTCAGGAAAACCAAAGACGCGGAATCCGTTGTGTTGTATGTTCGCCCCCTCACCGACCGCGCCGCCGCGCCGAGCCGCAAGATTCGTGAGTTGCTGGGTCTCGATCCCGCGGCACGCGAGTACCAGGTCGTGTCCGGGTCTTTCCCCGAGCGCGATGCGGAAATCGCCGTCCTGACGCGCTCGATCATGCAAGTGATTATTGATGTTTCATCCTACATTGACGTGCCGCCGGCCGATATGGACGAAGGACGCACCTATCGCCCGCAACGCACGGCCGAACAGGAGCAAATGTTTCCCGCCGTGCTCACCGTGCACCACGGCGATGCACCACCCGACGTTGCGCACTTGGCCGTTCGCTACCGCGACCGCTGGTTCTGGATCGACGACCGCGACCATCGATCGAAAAGCGCGCTCATGTTCCTGCTGATGCTGTTCTCGCTCACCGAGGGCGCGCCAGCACAGACCGCACCGGTCGTGACGGTGCCCGCCCGGTGAGGCGAACGCGTCTGCCCGCGCCGTGGCGCGCTGGTGGCGCACGTTGCGCGGCGCCAGGGTGCGACCCGCGTGGCAGATCATCGCTCCGTGGCGGCGCGCGATTGCCGCCGGTACACTGGCGCACGGGCGCCAGGGAGACAATCGGAGCGACTGCGCGGAACGCTGCCGGTGAGACCGCGTGCAGGATGGGTGGTGCCTGATCCAGGGAGGGACGCGCCATGAATTACCTCAAATGCGTGAGCCTTGCGTTGGGTGGCGCACTGCTGGTCGCCGGATGTGCGACGGAAAAGTTCGCGTCAAAGCCGCGGTTTGCCGGTTACCTGGGCGACTACAGCAGGCTCGCGCCGGTGACGGGCGAGGGCGGCGAGGAGATCAGGGTCTGGATAAATCCCCGGATCAAGCGCGGCGGGTATCAGAAGCTCCTGGTCGAGCCGGTCGTGTTCCATCCTGCGCCGCAGGCGAGCAATCAGGTGACGGTGGAAACCATTGATGCGATGCGCCGCTACACCGCTGAGGCGCTGCGGCGCGAACTCGCGAAGTCGTATCTCCTGGTAAACCAGGTCGGTCCGGGTGTGGCGCGCGTGCGCATCGCGCTGACCGGCGTGACCACGGAGGCGGAGGGCGCGACGCCCTACGAGTACGTCTCCATCGCGGCGATCGTCGGCCGCGCCTCGACCGCCGCGGGCAATCGCGACCGTCAGGCGTTCATGATCGTCGAGGGCGAGCTGCTGGACAGCGTCACCCATGAGCGGCTCGGGATGGCGGTGCGCAAGGTTCCGGCCAGGCCGCTGCTCAAGGACGACACAGAGAAGCTGACGCTGGACGTCATGCGTCCGGTCATCGACGAGCGGGCCGCAGGCGCACGGCGGATCGTCGATGGGGTATTGAAATGACACGGCCCCTGCCCGCGTCGCGGGTAAGGCACGCGCGTTCATGCGCCAGGCCTGCGCGGTGGGCGAGCGGCGGTCGCGCGCACTTGCGGAGACGTGCAGGTGAAAGGTAGGCGCAGCGCTGCGACACCCGCGGAAGGATCGCCGCGCCGCGGTATCGGCAGGGCGGTCGCGCGTGCGGCCCTGGCGCTGCTCGCGGTGCTGGCGGTCGCCGCGCTCACCGGCTGGGGCGCCCTGGCAATCTACTTCGGCGACTCGCACACGAGTCCGGTGCAGACCGCCGGGGCGGCGGTCTTCGGGCTCGCGGGGGTGGCGGCCATCGCGGGCCTCTTCGTATCGCGCTGGCGCTGGCGCGCGCTCGGTAGCTTCGCGCTGCTGTTCCTCGCGGTGCTCGCGTGGTGGTTGAGCATCGCGCCGTCGAACGACCGCCGGTGGCAGGCGGACGTGGCCCGATTGCCGCACGCGACCATCGAGGGCGATCGCGTCACGGTCCACAATGTCCGCAACTTCACCTACCGCAGCGAAACCGATTTCACGCCCGCCTACGACACCCGGACGTACGATCTCTCCAAGCTCGACAGTGTCGACCTGTTCGCGGTCTATTGGATGGGCCCGGCAATCGCGCACACCATCGTGAGCTTCGGTTTCGATGGCCAGGACTATCTGGCGATCTCGATCGAGGCGCGCAAGGAGCAGGGCGAAGGCTACTCCTCGATCCGTGGGTTCTTTCGCCAGTATGAGCTGTTCTACGTCGTGGCCGACGAGCGCGACGTGATTCGCCTGCGTACCCACTATCGAAAGGACCCGCCGGAGGAGGTGTATCGCTACCGCATGCAGGGTTCACGCGAAACCGCGCGGCGGTTCTTCCTCGACTACCTCAAGACGATCAACGAGCTCAAGGACCGGCCGCGTTTCTACAATACCCTCACGGCCAATTGCACGAACGTGATCTGGCTGCACGCACACGTTAATCCGGGGCGCGTTCCGTTTTCCTGGAAGGTGCTGGCCAGTGGCTATGTACCGGAGTATCTGTACAGCCTGGGACGGTTGGACACTTCGGTTTCGCTGGCCGAGCTCACGCGCCGGGGACACGTCAATCGCATCGCACAGGCGTTGGACGACGGGCCGGACTTCTCCCGGCGGATCCGCGCGGATCTGACGGCATCGGGTGCCGCGGCGCCTCCGTGAATCCTGTGCGGCGCCGGCAAGAGCAATACTCACGCAACGCGGAGATCAATGTGTGATTGGAATCCGGCGACGGCAACGGAAAGGCGGGAGGCTCACGCCCAATCGTCGGGCTCTCCAGCTTTGGCACTTCGCCCTGGCGTGCTCGCTCATTTTGCCGGCAGCGGCCACCGCGGCGGCAGCCGAAGTCGCGACCGATTCTGCGGACACGCGGCGGCCGCGGATCGGTCTCGTCCTCGGTGGCGGCGGGGCGCGCGGGGCCGCGCATGTGGGGGTGCTGAAGGTGCTCGAGGAGTTGCGTATTCCCGTTGACTATGTCGTCGGCACCAGCATGGGTTCGATCGTTGGCGGCCTCTACGCGGCGGGAATGACTCCGAACGAGATCGAGCAGGAGATCTCGGCGATGGACTGGGATGACCTGTTTCAGGACTACCCCAGCCGGGCGGAGCGGTCGTTCCGCCGCAAACGCGACGACGACCTCTACGCCTTCGAGGCCAAGCCGGGGTTCAACGACGGCAAGGTCCAGGTGCCGCTTGCGTATATTCGCGGACAGAAGTTCGACCTCACACTCAATCGGCTCACGCTCCCGGTCGTCGATATAAAGGACTTCAATCGCCTGCCCATTCCCTATCGCGCGGTGGCCGCTGACCTTGAGACCGGGAAAGAAGTGGTACTGGCGTCCGGCACCCTTGCCACGGCGATCCGCGCGAGCATGGCGGTGCCGGCGGCGTTCGATCCGGTCGAGGTCAATGGCCGGCTGCTCGTTGACGGCGGCATCGCCAACAATGTGCCGGTGAGCGTGGCGCGCGCCATGGGCGCCGAGGTGTTCATCGTGGTCGACGTCGGCAGCGGGCTCGCCAGCCGCGACGACATCAAAAGCGCGCTGGATGTCTCCGGCCAGCTTGCCGGCTTCATGTTCACCCTCAACACCGAGCCGCAGCTGAAAAGTCTGAGCGCGCGCGACGTGCTCATACGCCCGCCGCTCGGCGATATCGGCGGCGGCAGCTTCAATCGCGCCGCCGAGGCCATGCCGATCGGGGAACAGATCGCACGGGCGGCACAGGACGCCTTGCGCCGGTATTCGCTCAGCCCCGAGGAATATGCGCGACACCTGGCGGCGCGTGGCTATGGGCGACCGGGACCGGCGGTTATCGACTTTGTCCGTATCGAGAATCACTCGCGCATCAGCGACGCCATCATCGCCGGATTGATTTCGATCAAACCCGGCCAGTTGCTGGACGTGACGCAGCTCGAACGGGACATCGGCAGGATCTACGGGCTCGAGATCTTCGAGTCGGTGCGTTACGACGTGGTGCGGGAGGACGGCAAGACCAGTCTGGTGATCATCGCCAGGGAGAAGCACTGGGGTCCCGGGTACCTGCAGTTCGGGCTGGCGTCGTCGAACGACCTGCAGGGCGACAGCACGGTGAAGTTTGGCGTGCTCTATACGCGCACGGAGATCAATGAGCTCAACGGCGAATGGCGCATCGCTGCACAGGTCGGCGATGAGCCGGGTATCTTCACCGAGATCCATCAGCCGCTGGACCCGGAATTGCGCTATTTCGTCTCCGGCCGCGTTGGCTATGGTCACAGGAACGTGAACGTTTTCGATGACGCCGGCAACAAGTTGGCGCGCTATCGGCTGACGGCGTACTTCGTGGAGCTTGGCGCTGGTCGAGAGTTCGGCACCTGGGGAGAAGGCCGGCTGGGCTATCGCCGCGACAGCGGCGAGGCGGAAGTGAGCATCGGCACCCCGCCACCCGTTACCGATATAGATCGCGGGGAGGTGTTCTTGCGACTGTCCGATGACAAGCTGGATAACCTCTATTTCCCCCGTTCGGGCCATATCGGCAGGGCAGAGTATCGCGTTTCCCGCGAAGGGCTGGGTTCGAGCGCAGACTACGATCAACTGGCGGCCAGCTACGTACAGGCGTTTTCCTGGGGGTCGAACACCCTCATCGGCGCACTGTTCGGCGCCACCACGAAGGACGACAACGCCCCGCTGGAAAGTCGGTTTGAGTTGGGAGGGTTCATGCGGTTGTCAGGCTTGCAGGACAACGAACTGAGCGGTCAGCACGCCGGACTCGTGGAGCTCGTGTATCTGCGCCGCCTGCTGGGTGTTCAGCTCTTCAGTTCCTACGCCGGCGCGAGTCTCGAGCTCGGCAACGTGTGGCAGAGCTCGAGCAACGTGTCCATGGACAACTCGATCGTTGCCGGCAGCGCCTTCCTGGGATTCGATACGCCGATCGGCCCCCTCTACTTCGCCTACGGCCGCACGGATACAAGCCGGGACAGCTTCTATATCTACCTCGGCCCGCGCTTCGTTTTTGACTAGGGGTCACGCCTCATCGCGGCAGCGGCCGGAGCGACGCGGATCGCGCGATCCCTGCGTGCGCATCCTTGTTGGGCGCGAGCGTGCGCAGCTTCTCCGTCGCCTCACGCTGCGGCGCGGGTACGTGGATGGCGAGCGTGACGGCGAGGTCCGAGAGAACAACCTCCTGTTGCGCGCACGCACCAGGCAATTTTCGCCGCGGCGCCCCGACGCGAATGGCTTCACTCTCCTCCAGGCGGTTGACCGGGTGCCGCCGCGAGGTCGCGGTCCGTCAGAGTCCGCCTCCCCAACGATACTGCCAGACCAGCAGGTAGAGATCGAAATCGGTGCCGGTGCGTGTGGCGACCCCAGTGCTGGCGGCAAACTTGATGGAGTTTTGCCGATCGACGGGCACCGCGATCGTCAGGCCGGTTCGCCAGTTGTTCAGCCGGTTGTCCTTTTCCACGCCATTCACGGTCGAGATGCCGCCGGTGTAATAGGTTGCATCCAGCGCCACCCACAGGCCGCCCGGAAGGTCGTACAACACATGCCCCTGCAGCGAGTAGATGGGATCCTGCTCGAGCGTCTGCCCGCCGAAGAAATCGTCGTTGGTGGTGTAGAGGCTGACGGCCGCGGCGCCTTCCAGGACCCAGTTGCCAAGGGCCTTGGATATCCCGATCTCCGGCTTGAATGACCAGCGGTGGGTGCCGAGGTTGATCAGCCGGTCCGCGTCATACTGACCGAGCGGTGCGGTGACCTTGAGGGTCGCACCAACGATCGTGTCCTGCTGGTAACGGCGGTACTCGTCGAGTGTCAGCGCCGGGGCGCCGATGAAGTTGACCGACAGCAGAAGGATCGGATCCGCCAGCCCGGAAACATTGCGTTCGGCGTAGACCCCGTCGACGTAGCCGTTGGCGTCCAGCCTGCCGTAGGGCAGCACAATGGCGAACTTGGCGGACTTGTCCGCGATGGCGAAGGAGCGCACATAGCCGAGCACCCCGATATCCGTCTTCGCGTCGGCGTTCTGAATTGGCACGGACGGATCGAAAAGCAGCGCCCCCTGCGAGTAGCCGACACCGGCGAGCAGGAAGTTCATGCCAATGGGTGTATTGGCATAGGTACGCGGTTCCATGTCCTGTGCGTAGGCGGGGAGGAGCCCCGGGAGGAGACCCAGGACCAATGCCACGCCCAGGTGCCGACGCGAGGCACGATCCGCGGTGACATGATGCGACTGGTTGGGCGCCGGGCTCATGGCATTGGCGAAGGCTGGCAAGATTGGCGCGAAGTCGTTGGGCCAGTGTACGCGCGCGGCGCGAAACCACCAATTCGTGGTCCGTCCGAAGTTGGCGAAGGAGGCAGCGCGGCCTCGCGCCGTCGATTGTCGACGTTGGTCGACAGTTGTTGACGCAGATCAAGGCTGGCCGTGCGCCGGACAACGCATCATGCCCTCAGCCGCGATGCGAACCCGCGGCCGGTGCGCACGCCGTTCTCCGAAGCGTAGCGGAGCCGACAACGCATCCTCGTTGGAATGAGGATGCGTCCCTTGATGTCTCCACGAGATGGAAGGAGCCAACCGTGAATGAGACACGTCTGTGCAGTGTTGCCGCCGTCGTCCCTACCCGCTTTACAGCAAGGACTCTGGCGAGATCAGGGTGATCAAGTACAACAAGGATCTCCGGGAGGAATGCCAGACTCGCCAGTTCCAGGAACCAACTTCCAGGCCGCGTCACTTCGGCGGCTCGTCGCTGGCAGCATACGGCGTGACCCCCCGCGATGTTGCTCACCGGAACGGTTCGACCGGGATGGCGACTACCCGAAGCAGGCGGCCAGGCGACATCGCAAAGTGGCTTTCCAACGAAAATGAAAGCCACACAAGATCAATTCCTCAGGTACAAGGAGCTGCCGGATTTCTCACCCCCGGCAAGATCCCTGTTCCAGCGGCTGATGCGTTCGCGGCTCGCCACACCATGGCCGTGAGGCGGGCCGCCGCGGTTCGTTCCGGACAGGCACCCAAACCAGCGCGTTTCATTACCACCGTTTGCTCGATCCGTGCTCCAATAGGACCCGGAGGCAGGGCAAGTGCCGCTGAAGCGCCCGAGTTCGGCAAGAGAAGATGTTCCCGCAACCGTTTTTGCTGTCATCGTGATTTGTGCGACATGAGGAGAATTGGTCAACCATGAAACCCGCGACCTTCGTTTTGCTTGAGACACCGGGCGCGCTTGCGCTCGCGCTGGATGCGTGTCGCATCCGCCAGCGGGCGGGCACCATCGCCCGCTTTCTTGCCCTTGCCACAGCAGGGCTCGCTTGCGCGGGCGGGGTTGCGGTGGCATGGGCCGCGACGGATACGCTTAACCGCACCGTGCTGCCGATCGCCGAGCCCAAGCCCGCGGTGATCAAAGAGATCGACGCCCGGAAAGTGAAGATGCCGCCGCCCTTCCAGGTCAAGGCACCGGCCGGGGCGCCGAACGTGGTGATCGTCCTGATCGACGACCTCGGCTTCGGCGTGCCGGGCAGTTTCGGCGGCCCGGTGCCGATGCCCGCGCTGGACCGCCTCGCTCAGAACGGACTGCGCTACAACAATTTCCACACCACCGCGCTGTGCTCTCCGACGCGCGCGGCGCTCAAGTCCGGGCGCAACCATCACACCGTCAACATGGGCTTCATCACCGAGATGGCGACCGGATTTCCCGGCAACACCGGCCAGATCCCGAATGCGACGGCGCCGCTCGCGGAAATGCTGCGCCTGAACGGCTATGCCACCGCGGCCTTCGGCAAGTGGCACGAGACCGCGGCCTGGGAGGCGAGTGTCGCCGGCCCGTTCGACCGCTGGCCGACGCGCCAGGGCTTCGACAAGTTCTACGGTTTCATCGGTGGCGAGACCAACCAGTGGGCGCCGTTCCTCTACGACGGCACGGCCGTGGTCGAGCTGCCGAACGACCCGAACTACCACTTCATGAACGACATGACCGAGAAGGCGCGCGCCTGGATCAAGTACCAGAAGGCGCTGACGCCC
>CAZVUN010000033.1:0-3087 GCA_964629975.1 uncultured Acidiferrobacteraceae bacterium
CGCGCGACCAGGACGCGGCGCGCTCGCCGCGGCTGTCGCGCAGCACCCCGCCGATGCCGGCGCGGCGCTCCCCGTCGGTCACCCGGCTCGTGCCGTCGCACCACACGGTGACGAAGCCGCGCGCGGCGGCGCGCGCGTACAACGCCTCGATCAGGATGTCGCGGGCGGCGAGCACGGCCGGTGCGCGGGCACGGTCGCAACGCGCGAGCCGTGTGGCGCGCCGGCGCACCCGTTCGGCCAGAACCGCCGGATCGGCCGCGGGTAGCATCGCGGCCGCCGCGCCGGCGCCCGCGGCTGGCGAGTGAAGCGCGGCGTCGATCAAGGCATCCAGATCGCGGACCCTGGCGTTGGCGCGGGGCATGGTCGGTCCTTCCAATCTCGCGTAGTTGGAGTTGGCCACGAAGATCGCGGACCCTGGCGTTGGCGCGGGGCATGGTCGGGGCAGCGTAACCCGTTTTGATGCGGCGCGCCGCGACGCGGACACGCCGTTGATTTGTATCAAGTCGGGCGCGCCAATGCCATGCCACAGTGGCGCGAGCGCGCTTGCGGGGGGAGATCTGCGCCGTGCACGACCGGGCAACTGGCATCCAGGTATCCGAGCTGGCGGGTGGTGCGGTCGCGGGGGACGCGCTCGAGATCGTCGAGCGCAAGGGGCTAGGCCATCCGGACACGCTGTGCGATGCGCTGGCGGATCACTTCAGCGTCACGTTGTCGCGCTACTATCTTGAGCGCTTCGGTGTCGTTCTGCACCACAACGTCGACAAGGGCCTGCTGTGGGGCGGGGCGGCGCGGCCGGCGTTCGGTGGCGGCGACGTGCTCGCCCCGATGGAGATCTACCTGTGCGGGCGCGCCACCGTTCAGTACGGCGGTGTACGCGTGCCGGTGGAGGAGCTGGCGGTCGAAGGCGCGCGCGCCTGGTTGCGCGAGCACGTGCACGCGCTGGATGTGGACCGGCACGTGCGCGTGCATTGCCTGATCCGGCCCAGTTCCTCCGAGCTGGTGGAGCTGTTTGCGCGCAGCCAGCGCGGCGGGGTGGCGCTCGCCAACGACACCTCGTGCGGTGTCGGCTTCGCGCCGTTCGACGAACTCGAGCGCGCGGTGCTGGCGGTCGAGCGCGGGCTCAACGAACGCGCGCTCAAGGACCGCTGCCCCGAGATCGGCGAGGACATCAAGGTCATGGGCGTGCGGCGCCATGGCGCCACGGCGCTGACCGTGGCGTGCGCGCTGATTGGCCAGCACGTGCGCGATCTCGCGGACTACGCCGCGAAGAAGGCGCGCATCGGCGAGCTCGCGCGCGCGGCGGCCAGCGCCGCGGGTGCGGCCGAGGTGAGCGTGGCGGTCAATACGGCCGACGGCGACACGCCCGAGAGCGTCTACCTGACCGTCACCGGCACCTCGGCCGAGGGCGGCGACGACGGCGAGGTCGGACGCGGCAACCGCGCCAACGGCCTGATCACGCCGTACCGGCCCATGACCCTGGAGGCGGCGGCCGGCAAGAACCCGATCACGCACGTCGGCAAGCTGTACAACGTCGCGGCCGGGCGCATCGCCCGGGCGCTGGTGCACGAGCTCGACGGCGTGTGCGAGGCGTACTGCTATCTCGTCAGCCGTATCGGCCAGCGCATCGACGAACCGCAGGCGGTGGACGTGAAGCTGCGGCTCGTCGCGGGCGCCCAGCTGCCGGCGCTGACCGTGCGCGCGCAAGAGCTGGTTCAGACCGAGCTGCGCGCGCTGCCGCAGTTGTGGCGCGAGCTTCTCGACCGCCGGCCGCCTCCGTACTGACGGGCGCGCGCGTGCCCACGGCGCTCAGCTGTCACGCCCACGCGGGGCATGGCGCGCATCGAGGCGCGTCAGCCCGTAGCGCGCGGCGAGGCGCTGTGCCGCGCGATATTCGTCCGCCGTGATCGGGCGGTCGAGCGGCGGGTTCTCGTCGGCGCGGTAGCACGGGTAGTACTGGTCCATCAGGTTGAGGCAGGTGTCGGGCGAGATCTCGCGCGCGAGGAAGGCGAGCACCTGCTCGGTGCCGGCCAGGTGCGCGGGCAGGATCAGGTGGCGCACCAGCAGCCCGCGTTGCGCGATGCCATGGGCATCGAGCACCAGGTCACCGACCTGGCGGTGCATCTCCTTGACCGCGGCGCGGTTGACCGCGACGTAGTTGCGCACCTTGGAGTACTTGCGCGCGATGCCGGAGTCGCCGTACTTCATGTCCGGCATGTAGATGTCGATGATGCCATCGAGCAGTGCGAGCGCCTCGGGGCTGTCATAACCGCCGGTGTTGTACACGAGCGGCAGGCGCAGGCCCTGGGGCACGGCGAGGGCCAGCGCCTGGATGATCTGCGCCACCACGTGCGAGGGCGACACCAGATTGATGTTGTGACAGCCCTGCGCCTGCAGGTGCAGCATCATGGCCGCGAGCTCGGCCGGCTCGACCTCGCGCCCGATGCCTTTCTGGCTGATCTCCCAGTTCTGACAGAACACGCAGCGCAGGTTGCACCACGAGAAGAAGATGGTGCCCGACCCGTGCGTGCCGCGCAGGCAGTCCTCCTCGCCGTGATGCGGACCGTAGCTGTGCACGACCGCGCGTTCCCCGGTGCGACACACCGCACCCTCGAGGCCGTGGCGGCGATTGACATGGCAGTAGCGCGCGCACAGATCGCAGTTCTCCAGATGCTGAACGGCCTGCGCGGCGCGCGCGGCCAGTGCGCCGCTCGCGGCAAGCGCGGCATAGGCAGGCACGAAATCGGTGGCCATGGCGAGTCTCCGGGGCCGGCACCATCCCGGCGGCGCCCGCGGCACACCGCACTGGCCGCAAAGCATGTGCCCGGGCGGTGCCGGGCAGGGCGGCCGGGCGTGCTCGGTGGCCGCCACTTGCCGGGGCGTCTGGTGCGAAGGATGATAGCGCTTCACAATGCGGTAACAACAAGGAAAAAGGGGCGGGCGAGGATGCTTGCAGGTCAGGGGAGAGCGGGACGGGGCGGCGCGTGCGCGGCCCTGCTCCTGGCAGTTGCCGCGGTTTCACTGGCGCCGTTCACGGCCAAGGCGGAAGAGGCCAAGGCGGAAGAGGCCAAGGCGGAAGAGGCCAAGGCG
>CAZVUN010000033.1:3187-23931 GCA_964629975.1 uncultured Acidiferrobacteraceae bacterium
CGGAAGAGGCCAAGGCGGAAGAGGCCAAGGCGGAAGAGGCCAAGGCGGAAGAGGCGCCGACCGAGTTTGCCGAACGCTCGAATTTCTCGCTCACCGGGGCGCTCGAGTTGTTCCGCTGGAAGGAGTATGCCGCGAGCGGGGCGCAGCTGCTCAAGGAAAGCGGCCCGCGCCTGCGGGTCGGTGTCACCTACGACAATCTCAGCGTGCCCGGCGAGGGGTGGATCTACGACCTGCGCCTCGACGGCTACTTCGGGCTCGTCAATTACGACGGCCAGACCCAGACCGGCATTCCGGCGACCACCGATACGGTCTACATCGGCACCCGGGGCGAGGCGCTTGCCGGCTATCGCCTCGGCGAGGGCGCGGGCGTGGATTTCTTCGGTGGCATCGGTGTGGAGAACTGGATTCGCGACCTGCTGGACGGCACGGCGGCAACGGGGGAGACCACGACCGGTTACACGGAACAGTACTGGATCGCGTACGCCAAGCTCGGGATCGGCGGCTACTACGTCGAGGAGCAATGGCAGCTGCACGCGCACGCCGGCGCCAAGTACCCGGTCTGGACCTACGAACGCGTGTATCTGTCCGATGTCGGCTTCGACGATGACGTCACCCTGTACCCCGGCAAGAAGACATCATGGTTCGCACGGCTGCAGCTCGATCTCACCGCAGCGGGCGCGCGTCAGCGGACCTTCGTCGCGCTGTACTACGACGGCCTGCGCCTGTCCGAGTCTGCGGCGAAGACGGTATCCGACGGTCCGACGCTCTACAGCGTGCGCCAGCCGAAGAGCGACCGTGACATTATCGGCATCGAGATCGGCCTGAGCTTCTAGCGCGCGGCCTGTGGCGGCGCGCCGTTTCCGCGCGGCGACCGGCCTGCTAGAGTAACAGCGCTCCCATTTCATCCCGCGAAGGAGGAACGCATGAAGCGTGTGATCGCAGCTGTGTGTCTGTCCTGGCTCATGAGCGCGCCGCTCTATGCGGCGGTCAAGGGCGAGGAGGTGCAATACAAGGGCGGCAATGTCGTGATGAAGGGTTACCTCGCCTACGACGACGCCGTGCAGGGCAAGCGCCCCGGCCTGCTGGTGGTGCACGAGTGGTGGGGGCACAACGAATATGCCCGCACGCGCGCCCGCATGCTCGCGCAGATGGGCTACACGGCGCTGGCGGTGGACATGTACGGCGACGGCAAGACCGCCGATCATCCGGAGACGGCCGGCAAGTTCTCCGGCGAGGTGCGCAAGAACCTGCCGCTCATGAAGGCGCGCTTCAACGCCGCGCGCAAGACGCTCGCCGCGCACCGCACCGTCGACGCCAAGCAGATGGCCGCACTCGGCTACTGCTTCGGCGGCACGGTGGTGCTGGAGATGGCGCGCCAGGGCGAGGACTTGAAGGGCGTGGTGAGCTTTCACGGCAACCTCCAGACCGAGAACCCGGCGCAGCCCGGCAAGGTCAAGGCACGCGTGCTGGTGCTCAACGGCGAGGCCGACCCGTTCATCTCGGCGGAGTCGATCGAGGCATTCAAGAAGGAGATGGACGCGGCCAAGGTCAATTACAAATTCGTGAACTACCCGAACGCCAAGCACAGCTTCACCAATCCGGATGCGACCGCGGTCGGGCAGAAGTTCAACCTGCCGCTCGCCCACAACCAGATCGCCGACAACGAATCGTGGGAGGAGACGCGCCGCTTCCTGTTGGAGGTGTTCAAGAAGTAGAGCCGCGCGGACTGACTGGCGCGGATGCAGGGCGCTGCCGCGGTTGGGCAGCGCCCTGCGCGTTTGCGCGGTGCCTCAGGTTGACGCCCATCAAGGCAGCGGATCGGCCCGTCCGCTAGATTGCCCGCGCCTTCAGCAAAGCGGAGGAACATGACATGCAGATTACCGTGAGCGTCATCAAGGCCGACATCGGCTCGATCGGCGGGCACATCTGTCCGTCGCCGCAGTTGCTCGCGGCCGTGCGCACCCACGTGCGTGAGCAGGGCGCAGCGCTGCTGCTCGACAGCTATGTGAGTCACACCGGCGATGACATCGCCATCGTCATGACCCACACGCGCGGCGCCGGCGACGCCGATGTGCACAGGCTCGCCTGGGATGCGTTCCTCGCCGGGACCAAGGTGGCGAAGGCCCAGGGCCTGTACGGCGCCGGCCAGGACCTGCTCAAGGACGCGTTCTCCGGCAACGTGCGCGGCATGGGGCCGGCGGTGGCGGAGATGAGCTTCACCGAGCGGCCGGCCGAGCCGTTTCTGTTCTTTGCCGCCGACAAGACCGACCCCGGCGCCTTCAACCTGCCGCTCTATCTGGCATTCGCCGATCCGATGAACACGCCGGGCTTGATGCTCGCGCCCAGCATGGGCAAGGGGTTCCGCTTCGTGATCATGGACGTGAACCACACCGAAGGCGATCGCGTGATCGAGCTCAACGCGCCCGAGGACCTGTACGCCATCGCGGCGCTGCTGCGCGACACCGAGCGCTACGTGGTGGAGTCCGTGTGGTCGCGCAGCACCGGCGAGATCGCGGTGGCCGCCTCGACCTCGCGGCTGCATAACATCGCCGGCAAGTACACCGGCAAGGACGACCCGGTGATGCTGGTGCGCGTGCAGCAGAACTTCCCGGCGACCGGCGAGGTGCTGGCGCCGTTTGCCATCGGCCCGTACGTGGCGGGCGGCATGCGTGGCTCGCACCAGATGCCCCTGATGCCGGTGCCGCTCGCCTCCGGGATCAGCTACTTCGACGGGCCGCCGGTGGTAAGCTGCGCGGCGTTCTCCATGCGCGCGGGACGGCTCACCGAACCGGTCGATGCCTTCGCCCATCCGTTCTGGGACACGGTGCGCGGGCGCGTGGCACACAAGGCGATCGACATGCGCCGCCAGGGCTTCTTCGGTGCCGCCATGCTGCCGATGGCCGAGCTCGAATACACCGGCATCATGGAAAGGCTCAGGGAGCTGGATGCGCGCTTCACGCTGCGGCGCTGACGCCGTGCAGGCTGGCATGGCGCCGCAGGGGCGGTCATGACGCGGCGGGTCGCCGCCCACGGACGCCACGCCGAGACCGCCGGTCACCACCTGACCGCGGGCGTGCCGCGCGCCGCGCCCGAGGACACCGTGCGCCAGCTGCGTGCGCGCCTCTCCGGGCAGCGCTTCGACAGCGTCGACCTGGTGTGCGTGGTCGACGAGGCCGGGCTGCTGCGTGGTGTCGTGCCGATCGGCGAGGTGCTGGCGGCGGCCCCGGATGCGCACGTGGTGCAGCTCGTGCGCGATGTGCCGGCGGTGACGGCGGACGAGGATCAGGAGCGGGTCGCCTCGCTCGCCCTGCAACACGGCGTCAATGCGGTGCCGGTGGTCGATCATGCCGGCCGGCTGCTCGGTGTGGTGCCCGCGATGGCGTTGCTGGACATCCTGCGGCGCGAGCATGTCGAGGACCTGCACCGGCTGGCCGGCATCCGGCGCGAGACCAGCCGCGCGCGCGAGGCGATCGAGGCCCCGCCGCTGCGGCGCGCGCGCGACCGCCTGCCGTGGCTGCTGATCGGGCTGGTGGGCAGCATGCTGGCGACGCTCATCGTCGCCTCGTTCGAGCGCACGCTCGAGGCGAATGTCGCGATCGCCTTCTTCGTTCCCGGGCTCGTGTACCTCGCCGATGCCGTCGGCACCCAGACCGAAGCGGTGGCGGTGCGCGGCCTGTCGCTGTCGCACGCGAGCCTCGCGCGACTCATGGGCGGGGAGCTGCGCACCGGGATGCTGATCGGGCTGATGCTGTGCGCCATCACGGCACCGCTGATATGGCTGGTGTTCGGCGACTGGCGACTGGCGGCGGGCGTGGCCGCGGCGCTGTTTTGCGCCTCGGCGGTGGCGACCACGATCGGGCTGCTGCTGCCGTGGCTGATCGGGGTCTTTGGTGGCGATCCGGCCTATGGCAGCGGGCCGCTCGCCACCATCATCCAGGACGTGCTCAGCCTGCTCATCTATTTCGCCATCGTGACCGCGTTTTTCATCTAGCCGCTGGTGGAGAAACGCCGTCGTGAAGATCCTCCCGCGCGCATCGGCCCGGCACCTGTCCGGGCCGCGCTGCCAGAATCAGACACGCGCGTGCTTGAGCTTCGCGCGACCCGTCCCGGTGCCGCCCCGCCGTGCGGTTCTCAACGGCCTGCCAGGGCGCCCCAGCGCACCTAGCGGCTCGGCGTGTTGAGTGTGCCGAGCCAGAAACCCAGGTCCTTGGCGAGGAACTCCTCGGCCGGCATGTAGTGCGAGCCGTCGCACGAAAACGTCAATCCGACCATGCCGTTCATGACGTTGAGCGAGCCGGCGCGCAGGTACAGGGTCTCGTCGGCGAAGCGCAATGCCTTGAACTCGGCGAGCACGGCCGGAATCTGCGTCGCGGGTGTCTTGGCGGTGGCGGGATAGTCGCGCGCCGGATAGGCAAGAAACAGGTCCGGGTCGAGGATCTCCTCCACCCCGTGCAGGCGGTAGTTGTAGGGATCATCGTACGCCCACAGCGAGCAGCGCCCGCTCGAGAAGTGCAGCTTGACGTGGAAGATGCCGTGCGCGCGCATCAGCACCTCGATGCGTGCGAGCGCCGCGTCGATGTGCTGGTCGAACAGGCTGGGCACGCGGCTTTGCAGGAACACCGTGCCACGCACCGCCGGGTCGCCGCGGAACTGCTGCCAGCGCAGGCGCGGCGCCTCGAGCTGCTCGTCGCGCAGCAGGTCCTCGAGGGCGAAATCCGCGGCGATGAAGCCGAGCAGGGTCTGGTCGCGCGACACCGCCTGCAGCGCGGTGATGCACTGCGTCGGGCGATACTGGCTGAGATACACCGACGAGAGCATGATGCCCTTGAACGGCAGATGGTTCTTCAGGTACGGGCGCTGGGACAGGTCGCGCCCGCGCCATGAGCGGTCCGGACCGCTCGCCTGCACCATTGACGACAGCTCGATGCCGTTGATGTCCCAGCAGTAGAGCAGGTGACAGTCGGGCACGGCGCCGATGCCGTCCTGCAGCACGCGATCGAGCGCGTCGGCATCGGGCCACACCGCGGCCGCGCGCTCGGCGAGGCGGGCGAGTGGCTCGCTGATGACGTCAGCCAGCGCGGCCTTCTTGGCGAGTATGGTCTGCTGCAGCACGTTCACGGGCAGCCTCCAGCATGGGCGCATGGTATGTTCGCATTGTTGCGGTGCGGTGGCGCACCGCCGATCGGATCGATCATGCTGGACATCGACGGTGCCTACGGGGAAGGCGGCGGACAGCTGGTGCGCAGCGCCTGCGCGCTGTCTGCGATCACCGGTCGCGCGATTCGCGTGCGCGCCATCCGCGCGCGCCGCACCCCGCCGGGCCTGGCCCCGCAGCACCTCGCGGCGGTCAAGGCGGTGGCAGCGCTGTGCGACGCCGAGGTGGCGGGGCTCGAGCTGGGCGCACGCGACATCACCTTTCGCCCCCGCACCGTGCGCGGCGGCGAGTTCCGCTTCGACGTGGGCACTGCCGGCAGCATTACGCTCGTGCTGCAGGCAGTACTGCCGGTGGCGATCGCGGCGCGCACGCCCTGCGACCTGCACATTACCGGCGGCACGGATGTGCGGGCCGCACCGCCGATCGACTACGTGCGCGCCGTGCTGTTGGCGCTGCTCGCGCGCATGGGGGCGAGCATCGAGATCGAGGTGAGGCGGCGCGGTTACTATCCGCGCGGCGGCGGCGCGGTGCACGTGCGCGTGGCGCCCGCGACCTTGCGGCCGTTGCAGCTCGACTCGCCGGGGCCGCTTGTGGGCATCGCCGGCGCGGCACACGTCAGCCACCTGCCGGCGCACATCGCCGAGCGCATGGCGCATGCCGCGCAGGCCTGTCTGCAAGGGTGGCCGTGCGCGATCGAGCGGCAGGGACTCACCGGGGCGGAGGCGATCGGGCAGGGCGGGGCGATCGTGCTGTGGGCGAATACCGTCAACACCGTGTTGGGCGCCGCGGCGGTCGCCGAGCGCGGGGTGCCGGCCGAGCAGATCGGTGCGCGCGCGGGCGCGGCGCTGCGTACCGAGCTCGCCAGCGGCGCGACGCTCGACCTGTACGCGAGCGATCAGCTGCTCATCTACCTCGCGTTGGCAGACGGGCCGTCGCGCTTCGTGGCGCGGGCGCTGAGCGCGCATGCCGCGACCACGCTGTGGCTGTTGCCGCAGCTGCTGCCCGTGCGCGTGACGAGCGAGCCGGCCGGGAGCGCGGTGCGCATTGCGCTCGTGCCCGGCGCACCGGGCGCGCCCGGGCACGGGTCTGGGGCGGCGTATAATCGCGCCCTCGGCCCTTGCGCACACAGGTGACTCGCGATGAATTCGGTAACGCTTCTGGGCTTCGTGGCAGCGGCCTGCACCACCGCCTCATTCGTTCCCCAGGTCATGCACTCGTTGCGCACGCGCGATACGCGCGGCATTTCCCTCGGCATGTATGCGGTCTTCACCGCCGGTATCGCCCTGTGGCTGGTGTACGGGGTGTTGCTCGGCGACTGGCCGATCATCGTCGCCAACGGCATCACCCTGGCGTTGTGCGCCGCGGTGCTGCTGCTCAAGCTGCGCCACGGATAGCAGGGGTGCGCGCTTCGCGCGACCTGGCGGGCCGTGCTACGATGCCGCCAGCTCGCGCGCCTTACGCGTGCCGCGGGGCGATTCACAGGCGTACCCTCGAGGACCCACACCATGCCGTCATTCACCCACGAAGAGCGCGCCGCGATCGCCCATGCCGTCATCGGTCTGCTCGATGCCTGGCGCGTGGAACCGCGTGACCAGATCCGGCTGCTCGCCCTGCCGCCCGACACCAAGCCGCGCCAATTGCGTCGCTACTACGAAAATACCCCGCTGCCCGACGACCCCGCTGTCTGGGAGCGGGTCGAGCACCTGATCGGGATTGCCGATGCGCTGCGCACCTCGTATCCGCACAATCAGCACGCCGGCGCGATCTGGCTCAGGCGCGTCAACTACCGCTTCGACAACCGCACACCGCTCGCCGCCATGATCGAGGACGGCGTCGCCGGGATCCTCGCGGTGCGCACCCACCTCGACTGCGCCTACGACTGGCACATCAGCGGTTCGCGGCCGCAAGCCTGAGTGCCGGCGGGTTGCGATGGGTGCCGCGGCGGCACGTGATTCCCTGGACCGGGTATCAATGGCCCCGCGACCGACGGTGTCGCTCCTGTTCCCGTGGCGCCCGGGCAACCGCTGCGCGCTGCTGATCGATGGCGCGTGCTTTCTGCCGGCCATGCTCGCGGCGATCGCGCAGGCGCAACGCAGTGTGTGGCTCGAGATGTACCTGTTCGAATCCGGCAGCGTCGCCGAACGCTTTATCGCGGCGCTCGCCGCCGCGGTGCGCCGCGGGGTCGAGGTCAAGATGCTGCTCGATGATTTCGGCGCGCGCGGTCTGTCACGCGCGGATCGCAGCCGGTTGCGCGCGGCCGGCATCGCGCTGCAGCTGTTCAACCCGATCCGCTATCGGCGGCTGACGGAGAATTTTGCGCGCGATCACCGCAAGCTGCTGCTGGTCGACGGCGCGGTCGCGTTCACCGGCGGTGCCGGCATCACCGACGCGTTCGATCCGCCACACGATCCCGCGCAGCGCTGGCGCGAGACCATGGTGCGCGTCGAGGGACCGGTCGTGGCCGACTGGGCGGCGCTCTTCTGCCGCGAGTGGAACCGCCACGCGCCCGACGATCCGCTGCGCGCGGCGGCATGCCTGCCGGCCCCGTTGCCGCAGGGTGTGCCGGGGCGGGTGGCGGTGGCGCAGGGACTGGCGGTGCAGGAGATCAAGCGTGCGCTGCTCAGGCGTATTCGCAGCGCCGAGCGCACGGTGTGGATCGCCACCGCCTACTTCATCCCGGCGTGGCGCGTGCGCCATGCGCTGCGCCGTGCCGCACGCCGCGGTGTCGACGTGCGTCTGCTGCTGCCCGGGCCGCGCACCGACCACCCGGCGGTGCGCCAGGCGGCGCGGCGCTTCTACACGCGTCTGCTGGCGAGCGGCGTGCGCATCTTCGAGTACCAGCCGCGCGTGCTGCACAGCAAGACCTTCCTGTGCGACAACTGGGTGTCGATCGGCTCGAGCAATCTGGACCGCTGGAATCTGCGCTGGAATCTCGAGGCCAACCAGGAGATCGACGACTCGGTCTTCGCGGGCGCCGTGCGCGCCATGTTCGAGGCGGACTTCCGCGAGGCCGTGGAGTGCCGCTATGAGCAGTGGCGGCGCCGCCCCTACCTGGCGCGCATGCGCGAGCGTCTGTGGGGACGGGTCGATCTGCTGCTGCACCGCCTGGGGCGCGGCCTGCGCCGTCACTAGTCGGCGGCGCGCCGGTGGCTCAGCGCGCCAGAGCGTCCAGGGCCTGCCGGCAGCGCACGACGCGCTCGTCCGTTTCGCCCAGCACCTCGCACACGGCGAGCAGCGCGCGCGCGGCGAGTCCGCCGCGAAAGTCACGATCGCGCCGCAGGATCGCGAGCAGCTCCTGCAGGCTGGTGTCGTAGTCATCGTGCAGCAGGCGCACCGCGGCATAGCGCCAGCGCGTGTCGAGATCCTCCGGTTGGGCGGCGCGCGTCGCTGCGAGCGCCTCCTCATCGGGCACCTCGTGCGCGGCGCGCAGCAACGCCACGTGCGCGGTGAGGCGCTGGACATCGGCGTGCGCCTGCATCGGCTCCGGCAGCGCCTGCAGCAGGTCGTCGGCCTGGGCGTAGCGTTGCTGCAGCACCAGCAGCTTGGCGATGGCGAGCGGCAGCCGCGTATCGTGCGGGTCGGTGAGCGCGGCCTCGGCGGCGGTGCGCAGCGCGCGCTCGATGTCGCCGTCGTGATAGGCCTGCAGCGTGGCACGGTAGCGCGCCGCGTCGGCGCTGAGCACGTGCTTCTGGATGAAGGCACGCAGTGTGGTCTGCGATTCGGCGCCGTGCAGTGTGTCGACCACCTCGCCGCGGCGGAACACCTGGACGGTCGGAATGCTGGTGACGCCGTGACTGCGCGCCAGCGCGCCGAGCGCATCGGTATTGAGCATCACCAGCAGGAAGCGTCCACCGAACTCGGCCGCCAGGCGCACCAGGCGCGGCATCAGCACGAAGCACGGGCCGGCGCGCGGCGACCAGTAGTTGACCAGTACCGGACCCTTGGCGGAGTTCTCCAGCACCAGCGTGCGGAAGTTGTCCGCCGTGGCGTCGAAGACGTACGGCGTGAGCGCCATCAGGCGTTGGGCGTCTTGGCTCCGGCCTTCTGCGCCGCGTACTGCTCGGCGAGGTACTGGACGTCGGCGGCATCCAGATCGAGTCCGACCTCCCAGCCGGGATTGAGACTGATGGCGTAGCCGGTGCCGAGCCGGTCGAAGATCCAGGTGATCTCGGTGAGGATGCCGCCCTCGTAACCGGGGTAGTCCTTGACGAAGGTCTTGGCCCGCTCCGGGCTGGTGAACAGGATCAGGATCGGGGTGCCGTCCTCGTCGGTCAGCGACAGCGGCTTGGCCTTGTTGCTGCGCTGGAAGTTGCCGATCGGCTGCTCGTCGTACACCGGCATGAAGACCTGGGCGGCGAGCAGCTGGTGCATGAACAGCTCGGAGGGGCTGCGCCCCTCCTGCGCATCGAGCAGCTGCTGCTCGAGCTCGTTCTTCGGCTGGAAGGTTTCGGTCATGCGGCTAATCCTCGGGGCGGCGGGCACAAGTTTCAACCGCGCGCGCGATCCTGCCCGTCCTTCGCATCGCTCGCCACGCCGCCAGGCACGGATAGTTCCGGCCTATGGCGGCATAGACAGGCTTGCATGCCACATTCTTGCAACGAATCGGTCGATTCGCTAGATTTTTTTGCGATCCGCACCCAGCGCGGAGACGGTGCGCAGTTCCCGGATTGGCTGTGCGCCATCAACAACAACGACAATGATTCGGGGGACGTGATGCGCCACGGGACCGTCAAGTGGTTCAACGAAGCCAAGGGCTACGGCTTCATCCAGCCAGCGGAAGGCGGTGACGATGTGTTCGTTGACTATCGCGCCATCCGCGGCGAAGGCTTCCGCACCCTGCGCAATGGCCAGAGCGTCAAATTCCGCGCCGAGCGCGGCCACCTGGGCGAACAGGCCACCGAGGTGACCGTCGGCTAGACCTCCCGGGGGCGGGACCCGGCGCAACCGCGGTTTGTAGTATACTGCGCGGCCGTTTCGCATACGCTGCGGCGGCGTGTCGCCCCCCAGGATCATGTCCGAGTTACAGCGTGAGAGCGCGCGTCGGCGCTCGTTTGCCATCATTTCCCATCCCGACGCCGGCAAGACCACGCTCACCGAGAAGCTGCTGCTGTTCGGCGGCGCCATTCAGCTGGCCGGCGCGGTCAAGGGTCGCAAGGCCGCGCGCCACGCGACCTCCGACTGGATGGAGCTCGAGAAGCAGCGCGGCATCTCTGTGACCTCCTCGGTCATGCAGTTTCCGTATCGCCAGCGCATCATCAACCTGCTCGATACCCCGGGTCACGAGGACTTCTCCGAAGACACCTATCGCACGCTGACGGCGGTCGATTCGGCGCTCATGGTGATCGACAGCGCCAAGGGCGTGGAGGAACGCACCATCAAGCTCATGGACGTGTGCCGCCTGCGCGACACGCCGATCATGACCTTCATCAACAAGCTCGACCGCGAGGGGCGCGACCCGGTCGAGCTGCTCGATGAGATCGAGCGCGTGCTCAACATCCGCTGCGCCCCGGTGACCTGGCCGATCGGCAGCGGCAAGCGCTTTCGCGGCGTGTACCACATCCTCGACGACAGCGTGCACCTGTTTTCCGCGCAGCACGGCGGCCGCATCCAGGAGGGCGAGCTGATCCGCGGGCTCGACAGCCCCGAGCTCGATCGGCACCTGGGCGAGCAGGCCGAGGAGCTGCGCACCGCCATGGAGCTGGTGCGCGGTGCCTCGCATGCCTTCGACCCGGCCGCGTACCTCAAGGGCGCGCAGACGCCGGTGTTCTTCGGCAGCGCCATCAACAACTTCGGCATCCAGGAGCTGCTCGACCAGTTCGTCGTGCACGCGCCCGGCCCGCGCCCGCGCGAGGCGCTCACGCGCGTGGTGTCGCCGCAGGAGGAGAAATTCACCGGCTTCGTGTTCAAGATCCAGGCGAACATGGACCCCAAGCATCGCGACCGCATCGCCTTCGTGCGCATCGTGTCCGGCCAGTACCGCAAGGGCATGCGGCTGCGTCACGTGCGCATCGGGCGCGACGTGCAGATCGCCAACGCCATTACCTTCATGGCGCGCGAGCGCGAGGCGGTCGAGGAGGCCTACGCCGGCGACATCATCGGCTTCTACAACCACGGCACCATCCAGATCGGCGACACCTTCACCGAGGGCGAAGACCTCAAGTTCACCGGCATCCCGTACTTCGCCCCGGAGCTGTTCCGGCGCGTGGTGCTGCGCGACCCGATGCGCATGAAGGCCCTGCAGAAGGGGCTCGACCAGTTGAGCGAGGAGGGCGCGACCCAGATCTTCCGTCCGCTCGTCGGCAACGACCTGATCCTGGGTGCGGTCGGATCGCTGCAGTTCGATGTCGTGGCCTATCGTCTGAAGCACGAGTACAACGTCGAGGCGAGCTACGACAACGTGAGCGTTGCGACCGCGCGCTGGCTCGAGGCCGAGGACGCACGCAAGCTCGATGAGTTCCGGCGCAAGGAGGAGACGCGCCTGGTGCTCGACAGCGCCGGCAACCTCGCGTACCTCGCGCCCACGATGGTCAATCTCAATCTCACCATGGAACGCTGGCCGGACATCCGCTTCCGCGCCACGCGCGAGCACTGAGCCGCACGGCGTTCAGGCGTCGAGGTCGGGGATCAGCTTGCTCTCGAGGCGGGCAATGGAGTCCTTGAGCCGCAACTTGCGCTTTTTCAGGCGCGCGAGCTGCAGCTGGTCCTGTCCCGGCGCCTGTGCCAGGCGCGCGATGACGGCATCGAGGTCGCGGTGCTCGGTGCGCAGCTCCTCGACCCAGCGGCGGATTTCGGCATCGTCCATGGCGCCGGATTGTAGTACAGGGGGCACGCTTTCGACCGCGCTGGCACGGCGGCCTGCTACAATGCCGGGCGGCGCGCCCCGCGCCTGAGTCGGACCCGGCCGGGCGGCACCCCGCACCAAGGCACGCGCATGCAAACGCCACGCGACATCTTCTCCTACCGCAAGTTCTGGGCCGCGCGCTTCGGTGTGGCGCCGTTCCTGCCGATGTCGCGCGCCGAGATGGAAGCGCTCGGCTGGGATTCGTGCGACATCGTGCTCGTCACCGGCGATGCCTATGTCGACCATCCGAGCTTCGGCATGGCGGTCATCGGGCGAGTGCTGGAGGCGCAGGGCTTCCGCGTCGGTATCATCGCCCAGCCCGATTGGCGCTCGGCCGAGGCGTTCCGCGCGCTCGGCCGGCCGAATCTGTTCTTCGGCGTCACCGCTGGCAACATGGATTCGATGGTCAACCGCTACACCGCCGATCGCAAGCGCCGTTCGGACGATGCCTATACCCCGAACGGGGAGGGTGGACGCCGTCCCGATCATGCGGTCGTGGTGTATGCGCAGCGCGCCCGCGAGGCCTACAAGGACGTGCCGATCGTCATCGGCGGCATCGAGGCCTCGTTGCGGCGCATCGCGCACTACGACTACTGGTCGGACACGGTGCGCCGCTCGATCCTGCTCGACAGCAAGGCCGACCTGCTGGTGTACGGCAACGCCGAGCGCCAGATCGTGGAAATCGCGCACCGCCTGGCGGCACGCGAGCCGATCGCTGCGCTCACCGATATTCGCGGCACCGCGCTCGTTCGCACTACACCGCAAGACTGGACCGAGATCGACTCCACGCGCATCGACGCCCCCGGGAAGGTCGAGGACCCGGTCGACCCGTATGGGAGCGGCGCGCCCTGCGCAGCCGACGGCGCCGTGCGGCCGGTCGCACTGCCGCGATCGCGCCGCGCGGCGCGCATCGATGCGGCGCGCGCGGTGATCCGGCTGCCGTCGTTCGAGGCGGTTGCGGCCGATCGGGTGCTGTATGCGCACGCCTCGCGCGTGCTGCACCTCGAGACCAACCCGGGCAATGCGCGCGCGCTGGTGCAGCGCCACGGCAGCCGCGACGTGTGGCTCAATCCCCCGCCCCTCCCGCTCACGAGCAAGGAGCTCGACGCCGTGTACGAGCTGCCGTATGCGCGCGTGCCGCATCCGGCCTACGGGCAGGCGCGCATCCCGGCCTACGAGATGATCCGCTTCTCGGTGGCGATCATGCGCGGCTGCTTCGGCGGCTGCACCTTCTGTTCCATCACCGAGCACGAGGGCCGCATCATCCAGAGCCGTTCGGAAGACTCGGTGGTGCGCGAGATCGAGACCATCCGCGACACGGTGCCCGGTTTCACCGGCGTGATCTCCGATGTCGGCGGACCGACCGCCAACATGTACCGCATTGCCTGCAAGAGCCGCGCAATCGAGGCCGCCTGCCGCAAGCCCTCGTGCGTGTACCCGGTGATCTGCTCGAATCTCGACACCGACCACTCGGCGCTCATCCATCTGTACCGGCGGGTGCGCGCGCTGCCCGGCATCAAGAAGGTGCTGGTCGCCTCCGGCGTGCGCTACGACCTCGCCATCCGCTCGCCGGCCTACGTCAAGGAGCTGGTGCAGCACCACGTGGGCGGCTATCTCAAGATCGCGCCCGAGCACACCGAGCCGGGTCCCCTGGCGAAGATGATGAAGCCCGGCATGGGCGCCTACGAGCGCTTCAAGCAGTTGTTCGACCAGTACTCGAAAGAGGCCGGCAAGGAGCAGTACCTGATCCCGTATTTCATCGCCGCGCACCCCGGCACGCGCGACGAGGACATGCTGGCGCTCGCCTTATGGCTCA
The DNA here is from genome assembly GCA_964629975.1 of uncultured Acidiferrobacteraceae bacterium. Lineage (GTDB taxonomy): Bacteria > Pseudomonadota > Gammaproteobacteria > Acidiferrobacterales > Sulfurifustaceae. The sequence continues at coordinate 17,000 of CAZVUN010000033.1, forward strand.
AGCGCCACGGCTTTCGCGCCGACCAGGTGCAGACCTTTCTGCCCGCCCCGATGGCCAGCGCCACGGCCATGTACTACAGCGGCAAGAACCCGCTGCGCAAGGTGACGCGCACGAGCGAAGAGGTGATCGTCCCGAAGGGTCTCAAGGTGCGGCGCCTGCACAAGGCGTTCTTGCGCTATCACGATCCGGCCAACTGGCCGCTGCTGCGCGCGGCGCTCAGGCGCATGGGGCGCGCCGATCTGATCGGCAGCGGCCGCCATCAGCTGGTGCCGGCGTGGCAGCCGCTGGCAACGGCAGGCGCGGCCTCAGCGCGCGGCGCCCGGGCGTTCCTCACGCAGCACACCGGTTTGCCGCGCGTGCCCGCGACGACCATGCACCCGGCGCGGGCCAAGGGCAGGCGCGCGAGCGCGCGTGCCCGGCGCAAGGCGGCGGAATAGGGAACGGGCACAAGGGCGCGTTAACTGCGCCGCGGATCAGCGGGGAATGCGCTTGCACCCACGCCCGGGTGTCACACCCTGCGGCGGGCGTGGGCGGCGGCGTTGAGCCTCAGGCGCTGTCGAGGCGCGGCAGATAGTCGCGCGGCATCAGCGCGCCCGCGTCCCTGAGCAGGCGCACCACCGCGTGGTGACCCTTGTCGAGCGCGAGCATGACGGCGGTCTCGCCGCTGTGCGCGCTCACGTTGATCGCGGCGCCGTGGTCGATGAGCAGCTTGGTGATCGCGAGGTGACCCTCGTCGCAGGCGTGCATGAGCGGCGTGATGCCGTTGTGGTCGCGCACGTTCACGGCCACGCCGTGCGCCAGTAGCTGCTCCACCACCTCGTACTGTCCGTACATGGTGGCGAGACCGAGCGCCGTATCGCCCTTGGCGGAACGGGCGTCGGCGTCGGCGCCGTGCGCCAGCAGTACTGCCAGGGTATCGCCATGACCACGCGCGGCGGCCACCATGACCGCGGTCAGCCCGCTTGCGGTGCGGGCCGCATGATCCGCACCGGCCCTGAGCAGCGTCAGGGTGGCCTGCGTGCGTCCGAGCCGCGCCGCGTGATGCAGGGGCGTGAGCCCGCGCGCATCGCGCGCGTGAACGTCCGCGCCGCTTGCCAGCAGTTGCTCGATGATCTCGACATTGCCGAGCGCGGCTGCCAGCATCAGCGGGGTGCGGCCCTTGTCATCCGTGGGGTCACGTCGCACCAAACCGGTGCTGGCTGCGGTCGGGGCCGCGCCGCCCGGGGCGGCCCGCGGCGCGGCGGGTGTCGGGTTTTCGACGCTCGCCTGCGGATTCCCCGACGCGGCCAAACCGGCCGCTTCGGCAGCGCAGGTGATGGAACTGAGCGCCGACAGCATCGTCAGCAGCGTGGCAGCGATGACCACGGGTTGTGCGTGCATGGCCGTGTCCCCCGGCGTCTGTCTTCCCGAGGGAGGCGCTGCAACGCCCGTGCCAGGCACCGCTCGCCCGGGGGCGGCGGCACCCCGGGACGGCGGCCGCGGGCGTGGCTACTTCACGGCCAGCAGCTCGATCTCGAAGATCAGGGTCTCGTTCGGCCCGATGTTGTGGCCGGCACCGCGCGCGCCATAGGCGAGGTCGGACGGGATCCACACCTGCCACTTGGCGCCTTCCTTCATGAGCGGCAGCACCTCCTGCCAGCCCTGGATCACGCCGTTGACCGGGAAGGTGGCCGGCGCGCCGCGCTTGAACGAGCTGTCGAACTCGGTGCCGTTGATGAGCGTGCCGCGGTAGTGCACCGATACCGTGTCGGTCGCCTTCGGTTGCTTGCCCTTGCCATCCTGCAGGACCTTGTACTGCAGGCCCGATTCGCGCGTGACCACGCCGGCCTTCTTCTTGTTCTCGGCCAGGAATGCCTTGCCGGCCTCGAGATTCTTGCCGGCCGCGGCCTCGCGCTTGGCCATTTCCTGGCGCTGCTGGGCCTCGATCGCAGCGCGCATCTCCGCCTCCGTCAGCTTCGGCGTGCTGCCGGCGAGCGCGTCCTGGATGCCCTGGGCGACGGCCTTGGGGTCGTAGTCGAAGTTCTGCCGCTTGAGGTTGTTGCCAACCTGGATGCCGACCGAGTAACTGAATTTCTGCTTCTCGCTCTTGAGTTCGGCGTCCTTGGCATGACCCGAGGCCGCGAACAGCAGGGCGGCGCTGCCCAATAACCAGACTGCTTTCATGCGTGCTCCTTTTGAGGTGGGGGTGTCGTGAGTCGAATCGCGGCGGCTATTGTGAGCGCTTTGCCCGCGCCGGCCAAGCCGCGTCAGGCCTCGCCGCGCGCGAGCGAGAACGCGCGCACGTCAACCTGCGGCGCGCGTCCGGAAATGATATCGGCGAGCACGCAGGCCGAGCCGTTGCTGAGCGTCCAGCCGAGCGTGCCGTGGCCGGTGTTGAGATAGAGGTTACGCACGGGCGTTACGCCGAGGATCGGCAGGTTGTCCGGCGTCATGGGGCGCAGCCCGGTCCAGTACTGCGCGCTCGCCGGGTCGGTGGCATGCGGGAACAGATCGCGCACCACGAAGTCGAGTGCGCGCAGGCGCGCGGCCGGCAGATCGAGCGAGTAGCCGGCGAGCTCGGCGATGCCGGCGGCACGCAGGCGATCGCCGAGACGCGTGACCGCGACCTTGTAACGCTCATCGGTGAGGGTGGCGCGCGGCGCGGCGGCGCGGTCGCGGATCGCAAGCGTCACCGAGTAGCCCTTCACCGGGTACACCGGCAGGCGCAACCCGAGCGGTTTGGCCAGTCGCGCCGAGTAGCTGCCCGCCGCCAGCACATAGGCGTCGGCCGTGACTTCGCCGCGCTCGGTCAGCACGCACGCGATGCGGTCTGCCTCGCGCACCAGCGCCGTTACGCCGGTCGAGTAACGGAATGCCACGCCGTTGCGCTCGGCGACCGCCGCCAGTGCGCGTGTGAACTGGTGGGCGTCGCCGGTTTCGTCGTCGGGAAAATGCACCGCGCCGGCGAGCGCCGCCGGCGAATGGCGCAGGCCCGGCTCGACATCGAGCGCCGCCGCACGATCGAGCACCCGGCACGCGATGCCGAGCTGCGCAAGGCGCGGCACCTCCGCGGCCGCCGCCGCGAGTGCCCGGGGGCTGCGATACAGCGCCAGCATGCCGCGCGCCTGGCCATCGTACTGAATGCCGGTCTGCGCGCGCACCTCCTGCAGGCAGGCGTAGCTGTAGCGCGCCAGGCGCAGCAGGTGGGCCTTGTTCTGCGCGTAGCGTGCCGGGCGACAGTTGCCGAGCATGGCCAGCAGCCAGCGCCACATGGCCGGATCGAAGCGCGGGCGCAGCACGAGCGGTGAGTACTTCTGCACCATCCACGCGAGCGCATTGCGCGGCACGTGCGGCGCGGCCCACGGACTGGCATAGGTCCACGACACCTGACCGGCGTTGGCGAAGCTCGTCTCGAGCGCCGCGCCGCTCTGGCGGTCGAGCACCGTGACCTCGTGCCCGGCGCGGTTGAGCTGGTAGGCGGTGGTGACGCCGACGACGCCACTGCCGATGACGAGGACGCGCATGCGCGGGGAGGCGCGTGCGGCGCTAGCCGGGCAGCGCCTGCACCTTGGCCTGCTGCGTGCGCAGGCTGGCGAGAGCCGCCTCGAACTCCTGCACGCGCGCGTGCTCCTGCTCGACCACGTTCTTGGGCGCGCGCGCGACGAAGTCGGCATTGGCCAGTTTGGTCTTGGCCTTGGCCAGGTCCTTGGCGATTCGGTCGAGCTCCCGGCTGAGGCGCTCGAGCTCGGCCCGCTTGTCGATGAGGTGCCCGAGCGGAATCAGCACCTTCAGGTTGCCGACCAGTGCGGTGGCCGATTCCGGCGCCTCGGCGTCGCCGAGCCAGGTGAGCGACTCGGCGCGCGCGAGCGCCGTCACGTAGTGGCGATTGCGCTCGAAGTACTTCTGGTCGGTGTGCCACCCGTCCTGGAACAGCACCGGCAGCGGCTTCGACGGTGCGATGTCCATCTCGCCGCGGATGTTGCGGATGCCGGTGACGACCGCCATCACCCAGCGCAGCTCCTCGATCGCATCGCGGTCGATGGCCTCGGGTCGCGCCTGCGGGTACGGCTGGCGCATGATCGTGCGGCCGTGCACGCCGGCCAGCGGTGCGACGCGCTGCCAGATCTCCTCGGTGATGAACGGCATGATCGGGTGCAGCAGGCGCAGCAGCGCCTCCAGCACCTGCACCAGCGTACGGCGCGTGCCGCGACGCGCGTCGGCACTCGAGCGCTCGTCGGTCAGCACCACCTTCGACAGCTCGAGGTACCAGCTGCAGTACTCGTCCCAGGTGAAGCCGTAGAGCGCCTGGGCAGCCATGTCGAAGCGGTATTCGTTGAACGCGGCCTCGACCTCGGCCGCGACCTCCTGCAGGCGCGAGACGATCCAGCGGTCGGCCGCGTTCAGCTCGACGGCGGCACCGTGCGCGCCGCAGTCCTGGCCCTCGGTGTTCATCAGCACGTAACGCGCCGCGTTCCACAGCTTGTTGCAGAAGTTGCGGTAGCCTTCGATGCGCCCGAGGTCGAGCTTCACATCACGTCCCTGGGTGGCGACCGAGGCAAAGGTGAAACGCAGCGTATCGGCGCCAAAGGCCGGGATGCCGTTGGGAAAATTCTTGCGCGTCTGGCGTTCGATGCGTTCGCGCAGGTGCGGCTGCATGACCTCGCGCGTGCGCTTGGCGACGAGCTCTTCCAGTCCGATGCCGTCGATGATGTCCAGCGGGTCGAGCACGTTGCCCTTGGACTTCGACATCTTCTGGCCCTCGGCGTCGCGCACCAGGCCGTGCACGTACACCTCGCGAAACGGCACATCGCCCGCGAACTTCAGGCCCATCATGATCATGCGCGCGACCCAGAAGAAGATGATGTCGAAGCCGGTGACCAGCACGCGGGTGGGGTAGAAGGTCCTGAGTTCCGGTGTCTGTTCCGGCCAGCCGAGCGTGGAGAACGGCCACAGCGCCGACGAGAACCAGGTGTCGAGCACGTCCTCGTCCTGTTTGAGTGCGACGTGCGCGGCCAGCTGGTGCTTGGCACGCGCCTCGGCCTCGGTGCGCCCGACGTACACGTTGCCGGCGTCGTCGTACCACGCCGGGATGCGGTGGCCCCACCAGATCTGGCGCGAGATGCACCAGTCCTGGATGTTGCGCATCCACTCGTAGTAGGTCTTGGCCCAGTTGCCCGGGATGAAGCGAATGCGCCCGTCCTCGACCGCGCGCGTGGCCTCGGCGGCGAGCGGTGCGACCTTCACGTACCACTGGTCGGTCAGGTACGGCTCGATCACCGCGCCGCTGCGATCGCCGCGCGGCACCATGAGCCTGTGGTCCTGCACGCGCTCGAGCAGACCCGCGGCCTCGAGGTCGGCGACGATTCTCTTGCGCGCGGCATAGCGATCCAGACCGTGGTATTTGGAACCGGGCAGATCGATCCGGGCGTCGATGGTGAAAATGTTGATGAGCGGCAGCGCGTGGCGCCGGCCGACCTCGTAGTCGTTGAAGTCGTGTGCCGGGGTGATCTTTACACAACCCGAGCCGAATTCCCTGTCGACGTAGGTGTCGGCAATGACCGGGATGCGGCGGCCGGTGAGCGGCAGCGTCACGCGCTTGCCGATCAGCTGCCGGTAGCGTTCATCCTCCGGGTGCACGGCGACCGCGGCGTCGCCGAGCATGGTCTCGGGGCGGGTGGTAGCGACGACCAGGGACTGGTCCGTGTCCTCGATCGGGTAGCGGATGTGCCAGAGGCTGCCGGCCTCTTCCTCGGACAGGACCTCGAGATCGGACACCGCGGTGTGCAGCACCGGGTCCCAGTTGACCAGGCGCTTGCCGCGGTAGATCAGGCCCTCGTCATACAGCCGCACGAACACCTCGGTCACCGCGCGCGACAGACCTTCGTCCATGGTGAAGCGCTCGCGTGACCAGTCGAGCGAGGCGCCCATGCGCCGCAGCTGGCGCGTGATGGTGCCGCCGGACTGCGCCTTCCATTGCCACACGCGCGCGATGAACGCCTCGCGCCCGAGGTCGTGGCGGGTGCGGCCCTCGGCCTCGAGCTGGCGCTCGACCACCATCTGCGTGGCGATGCCGGCGTGATCGGTGCCGGCCTGCCACAGGGTGTTGTCGCCGCGCATGCGGTGGTAGCGGATCAGCGTGTCCATGATCGTGTCCTGGAACGCGTGCCCCATGTGCAGGCTGCCGGTGACGTTGGGCGGCGGGATCATGATGCAGTAAGGCGCGCCGTGGCCGCTCGGCGCGAAGTCACCGGCCGTCTCCCAGGCGCGATAGATGCGGGATTCGATCGCGTGCGGTTCGTAGGCCTTGCTCAGCGCCTCGCCGGCCGCCTTCGGGGTCTCTGGAGTCATCGGAGGATCAACAAAAACGCCGCTGGCGCGGCGCTCGGGCTTACGGTTGCGGGCTATTGTCCACGTTTGCCGCCTCTGACTCCAGCGCCTCGCGCAGCATCATGGCCAGGCGCGTGATCACCTTGGGGTCGAGCGGCCGCTTGCCGCTCTTGCGCAGTTCGATGTTGAGCTTGGCCACGGTCTTGACCGCCAGGTCGTGCGCGCGGCTCGGTGCGGGCAAGGGCAGGGCGAGGTTGGTCTCGGTCGCGGGTGCGGCCGGTGCGCTCGGCGGCTCGGCCGCGGCGGCGACACCGGCTGCCTGCGCTGCCGGCGGCTCGGCCTCGGGTTCCGGCTCATCGACGACCACGTCCTCCAGCACCGGGATGTCGTCCCAGTCGCCGGCGGAGCGTAACGCGCTGGTGCTTGCGCCTGGTGCGCTGATGCCGGGTGCCGCTTGCACCGCAGCGCTCGCGGCCGTTGGCGCCGCCCCCTCGGCCACGGCGAGCGGCATCGGTTCGGGCATGTCCAGAGCGGCGGCCGGCGGCTCGGGTGCCGTTGCGAACGCCTCTGCAGGCGTGTCGGGCCCTTCGTCGGGCGCCGGTGAAACCGGGGTGTCGGTGCCGTCG